>JAZDGS010000001.1:0-45162 GCA_043806755.1 Pseudomonadota bacterium
GCACCAGACCGCGACATCTCCGATCTTTCCCTTTGGTTTTATTCCTTTTTTCTGCATGATTCAACCTCCCCGCATAATCGATCCTGATTTTTCATATAAATCTGCGGCCCTTCAGGCCACTGCACCAAAAAGGCCGTGGCCGCCCCCCGCCCCTGTAGAGTCCTGGAAGGATCGCTTCCCCATGAATAAACCACCTGGGCTCCATATATCAGGCGTTGAGGATTCCCAGGATCCCCGATTATATCCCCGACCGAATTCGCCATCGATGTCGTCTGCACCGACTTGCCGACGATTGATTGGTGAGGCATGCCGTGCCGCCGTTTTCATCTTCCATAATCAGATAATTGATTTCAGAAATTGTTTTCATATGTTCCCCCTTGCAAAACGTGTCTTTTTATGAAAAACTGGTTGCGTTTCATGGCAAAATATTGGCGATCTTTGAATGTGTCGATGTAATGATTTCAATGTGTTATCAATTACTTACCGGTTCCCTGCATCGCCACCAGGTCCCATTTTCGCAATAAACCCTGAATCGGCATAAAATTTGAAGCGCTTTTTTGTTTACACCCTGCTGGCCTTCACTCTGTCCATTTCCGTTTTTTCCTGCCAAATCGCCCGGCCTATCGGCTCACCTCTCGACCATCGGCGGCTCCAGGACGGTGTATACGATGGATATTACCGTGGCGGTCCCAACAGCGCAACGGTCAGAGTAACAATTAAAGAAGGAAAAATCGAAACCGTTACGCTGGTAAATCATTTCTCATCCTGGAAAGGAGAGATTGTCAACGAGATCATTCCAAAACGGATCGTTGAACAGCAGTCTACGATGGTCGATGCGGTTTCCGGCGCCACCAACAGCAGCGTCGTCATCATGAACGCTGCGCAGAAAGCCATTGAAAAGGGATACCGATAAACCAAACGCTCGCCCTGCGTTTTAGTCTTGGTACCGATTGGAAAATCGTTTGTCACCGCTTCGTTTTAATTGTAATATACCGCAGATATTGGAAAAAGGTCCCCACTGAGCGTGATATGTGGTTAACCAATCTTTTAGAGGATCTTCGGCTGATATGACCATGTCCGGCACCGAAAGGCTGAGCCGATTTTTTAGCCAGTTTTCACAAAATGATCATGTTCTCATCCCCATTTTTGCCGATCCGGATGCCATCGCCTGCGCCATGGCGGTCAAACGGCTTTTATGGAGGCGGGTTGCCAGCGTCACCGTGGCTTACATCAACATTATTGAGCGGCCGGACAATCTCGCCATGATTCGGCTTCTTGGCGTGCCGCTCGTTCATATCGATCATGTGGTATGGGAGGTTTTTTCACGGTTTGTCCTGGTCGATTCCCAGCCGAACCATAACGAGATCTTCTCAAAAATCAAACCGGATGTGATCATCGACCATCATCCGGAAACCGACGCGCAGGCTCCATTTCTGGACATCCGGCCCAAATACGGCGCCACCGCCACCATCCTGACCGAATATCTGATCGCATCCAAGATCAAGCCGAGCGCCAAACTGGCCACCGCCCTTTTTCTCGCCATCAAAACCGATACCAACGGTTTTGAAAGACAAGCCCTGATCGAAGACATCAGAGCGTTTCAGTTCCTTTTCAAACATGCTAATGTTCATCTCGCGAGAAAAATCGAACGGGCCAATTTAAAGCTCGAATATCTGAAATATTTCAAAAAAGCCTTTGAAAATAGACGAATGAGACGAGGAAAGATCTTTGTTCATCTGGACCAGGTCGTCAATCCGGACATCTGCGTCATCATCGCGGATTTTTTCATGAGGGTGGATACGGCGACATGGAGCATCGTTTCGGGCTTTTGGCAGGACAAATTGATCATCATTTTAAGAAACGACGGACTTCGCAAAGACGCCGGGAAAGTGGCAAAAAAAAGCTTTGCCCAGGAAGGCTCGGCAGGAGGACATGAAAGCATGGCCCGAGCAGAAATCCCTTTTTCGGATCTGAAACCGTCCATCGATCCAAAAAATGAAAAAAAGGTTATGGAATGGATCATTAACCGGATCGAAAAAGGGAGCGAGATGATATGATAGAGGGAGGACCGAAGATCTCCGCCACCATCCTCGGGTCCGGAACCTGCGTGCCTTCATTGAAAAGAAGCTCCTGCTCGATCCTGGTGGAAGCGGGTACGGAAAAAATACTTCTTGATATCGGACCCGGAACCATGCGACGGCTTCTGGAAGCCCAAACCACCATTTTTGAAATATCTCATCTTTTTATTTCGCACTTTCATCCGGATCACAGCTCCGAACTCGTCCCTTTTTTATTTGCAACCAAATATCCGGACGCTGCTCAGCGACGATTTCCGCTACGGATCGTTTCAGGTAAAGGGGGTTCAGCTTTTTACGGAAAATTGAAAAATGCTTACGGAGCGTGGGTTGAACTGGCTCCAGGACTTCTGGAGATCATTGAATTGAACAACGCTGCCCGCGATCGACATGTCACAACAGAGTTTACCCTGGAGACCACCCCCGTTACGCATAACCCGGAAAGCCTTGCATGTCGCATTACCGTTCCGTCAGGCAACTCCATCGTTTACTCCGGAGATACCGATTACAACGAAAATCTGATTGCACTGGCAAAAGATACGGACCTTTTTATCTGCGAGTCGGCACTGCCGGATGACCTTAAGACGAACGGGCATCTGACCCCATCCCTTGCGGGAAAGATCGCGACGTTTTCCAATGTCAAAAAGCTGGTTTTGACCCATCTGTATCCGGAATGCGATATGGCGGATATTGAAAGCGAATGCCGCAAAACCTATAATGGGCCTCTCATTCTGGCTTATGATCTTTTAAAAATAGAAATCACCGGAAGGAATTGTTAAAAACACCCTGACATGCGTTACTATCCGATTTACCTGGATATCAAAGGAAAGCACTGCCTGGTCGTGGGAGGCGGGGATGTCGGCACGCGCAAAGTAACCACCCTTCTTGATTGCGGCGCCCATGTCACCGTTGTGAGCCCGGATGCAACCGGACACCTTCAACAGCTTGCTGAAAACCAAACGATTAGATGGTTTAAGCGGCCGTATGCATCAACGGATCTAGGAGGGATGTTCCTAGTCATCGGCGCAACGAGCGACCAAACCATTAATCTTAAGATCAGCAGCGACGCTGCCAGGATCGATAAGCTCTGCAACATCGCCGATCGGCCGGAGGCGTGCAATTTCATTTTGCCTTCCATCGTCCGGCGCGGCGATCTGGTGATCGCCGTCTCAACATCCGGAAAAAGTCCGGCATTTGCCAAAACGCTTCGCAAAGAACTCGAGGGGCGCTTCGGGAATGAGTATGCAGAGTTTCTTCACCTCATGGGAAAAATCCGGGATAAACTGTTGACGGAAAAACATGAACCTGAAACCCATAAACCGATATTCGAGTCCTTAATCGAAAAAGGGCTCATCGATCTTATCCGAAAGAACGATGTTAAGAAAATTGATGATATGCTTCGAGATGTCCTGGGCGACGGATTTGACAGCGCATCACTGCTAAAAACGGACGAATGAAGGGAAAACAGACAGGATTTCAATGGAAAATCTTATTTCTGCCATCATCTCTTTTTATTTGTTGAGCACCGCAAGTTATGTCGCCTATCTTTTTTTTCAGAAGGAGAATTTCAACCGGATCGGGTATTCCATCCTTCTTGCCGGACTCCTGATTCATTCCGCAGCCATCATCGCCATTTTTATCCAGACAGGGCATATGCCGGCACGCAACCTTTATGAAACCCTGTCTGTTGCCGCCTGGGCCGTAGCCGCGGTTTTTATTTTCGTCCGATATCGTTTCAACCTCAAGATTTTAGGAATCATCGCCGCGCCGCTCGCGCTTATCATCATGGTGATCGCCGCCCTGCTTCCCCAGCAGCCGACAACGGCCAAAGCCATCTTTACCAGCTTCTGGCTCATGTTTCATATTCTGGCCATATTTATCGCAGATGCCGCCTTTGCGCTGGCCTGCGGTGCGGGCATGATGTACCTGCTCCAGGAACGCAGCATTAAGAGCAAAACACGAGGCTTCTTTTACAAGCGTCTTCCCTCCCTCGAACTGCTCGATTCCACCGGTTACGCATGCATTATTGTTGGGTTTGCCCTGCTTACCACCGGACTTATCACCGGATTTGTTTACGCCAAATCGGTTTGGGGGAAGTTCTGGAGCTGGGACCCGAAAGAAGTCTGGTCCGGAATCACATGGCTTGTCTATGCGGCGCTCCTTCACGGGAGGTTGACTGTGGGATGGCGCGGAAGACGGATGGCGATCATGTCCATCATCGGTTTTGCGACCCTTCTGTTCACGTTCATCGGAGTTAATTTTCTTTTAAAGGGGCATCACGGGGACTTCACAAGGCTTTAAGGATGATGAAATCGTAAAAAGTCATCAAGACGGATGGCAAAGTAAAAAGCTCCAGATGCAAGGCGCGCATGGTTCGACAGGCTCACCATGAGCGGAAGATAGCCTGCCCTGAGCTTGTCGAAGGGAAGGATGCAGCGCAACGCCGCAGATGGACTTTTTACTTTGCCATCAAGGATGGATGCCGTTTATTTGCCAAACCTAAGGGATGGTGTTGAAGATACCAGGACACGATAATGATTTTTTGCCCGGAACACCGGGAAGGCCCGTTATCATTTTAATCGGACTGAATCACCAGACAGCACCGGTTGAGCTTCGGGAATGCATCGCCTTCTCGGCGGATGAAACCGAAGCGGGCCTGGAAACGCTTTCAAAAAGACCCGATATCCAGGAGGTCATGCTCTTTTCAACCTGTAACCGGGTTGAGGTGCTCCTGGTTTCGGATCATAGGGAAAATGCCATCCGGGATGTCAAAGCATTTATGATAACCTCCAAGCAGGTCCCTGAAGGGCCTTTCAAGGATGCGCTCTATGTCCATACGGGCGATGAGGCGATCCGGCACGTCTTCAGAGTCGCATCCAGCCTTGATTCGATGATGGTGGGAGAGCCTCAGATCCTAGGGCAAATCAAAAGTGCCTATCGCACGGCTACCGAAAAAAAGACCGCCGGCGTCATTCTCAACCGGTTGCTGCATCGCGCCTTTTTTGTGGCAAAACGGGTCCGTGCCGAAACCGGAATAGGAGATCATGCCGTATCGATCAGCTATGCTGCCGTGGAACTCGGAAGAAAGATCTTCGATACACTGGAAAACAAAAAAGTGCTCCTCATCGGAGCAGGCGAAATGGCTGAAATCGCTGTTGAACACCTGGTCCGGAACCGGGTTGGAGGTATTTTTATCGCCAACCGGACCTTTGAACGGGGCATGGAGCTTGCCCGCCGGTTTAAGGGGCAAGCCGTCCATTACGACGAGATCCAGGATTATCTCCCGGTCATCGACATCATTATCAGCTCCACCGGGTCCCCTGATTTCGTTATTCGGAAGGATCAGGTCAAGGGGATCATCCGGATGCGAAAAAATCGGCCTCTTTTTTTCATCGATATTGCCGTCCCGCGGGACATCGATCCGGAGATCAACCGGCTTCCCAATTCCTATGTCTATGACATCGATGACCTTAAAGGAATCATTGTCGAAAATCTGGAAGACCGGAAACAGGAGGCCGCCAAAGGGGAAAGGATCGTGGAAGAGTCGGTCATTCATTTCCGGAAATGGTTTGAAAGCCTGGATGTGGTGCCGACAGTGGTGGCGCTCAGAAACAAGATCGAATTCATTGTGAAGGGAGAAGCCAAAAAAACGCTTCAATCCCTTGGACATCCTTTTGAAAACGACGACCCGGTTGTGGAACGGATGGCAAATGCCGTGGTCAACAAAATCCTTCACGATCCGACCTTGTTTTTAAAGGGATTATCCGGTTTCGAAACCAAATCCCTATCCCTCGACATGATCCGAAAACTGTTTAAACTAGACGAATAACCGGAGGCTTTTTTCCATGAAAACCGCTTTTCTTTTTCCGGGCCAGGGGTCTCAGAGCATCGGAATGGGGCTCGATTTATACCAGGAATTCGACTTTGTTCGCGAACTTTTCGAAATGGCTGAAGAAACCGTGCAGATGAATTTGTCCAGGTTGTGTTTCAAGGGCCCCATGGAAGAACTGACCGAAACCGTCAACCTTCAACCGGCTGTTACGATAATCAATCTGGCCTGCATGGAGGCCGTACAAAGAGAAGGGATTTTTCCGGATGTTGTCGCCGGCCACAGCCTGGGGGAATACAGTGCGCTTTGCGGGGCCGGTGTTTGTTCAAGGCCGGATACATTCAAACTGGTACTGAAGCGGGGCCGGTTCATGCATCGGGAAGCCTTAATTCATAAAGGGGCCATGCATGCCATTATCGGGCTTTCTGTTAAACAGATCGAGACTCTTGTCGAACACGCCAAAGAGGACGGCATCGTCTCCATCGCCAACCACAACACTAAAAACCAGATCGTCATCACGGGTTCTCCCGGTCCGGTTCAGCGAGTGTCGGATCTCGCCGCCGCCCATGGAGCAAGGGCGATTCCGCTGAGGGTGAGCGGAGCCTGGCACAGTGAACTGATACGGGGAGCCGAGAAGGATTTCGAAGATTTCATTACCTCCATCCCCTTCAACCCCCCAAAAACATCCATTATCTTCAACGTCACGGCCGACCGGTGTGAAGATCCGAAGGTCATCCAATCGCTCATGACCAGGCAGCTTTGCAGCCCGGTCAGATGGTATGATTCAATGGTTCGGATGATCGAGAATGAAGTGGAAGTCGTTGCCGAGGTAGGTCCGGGAAAAGTCCTTTCCGGCCTTCTCAGGAAAATCGCCCCTTCAGACTCTCCTTGTAAAATTTATAATATCGGCGATTTAAAAGGCCTGGAAAAATTCATTCGGGCCTGCACATGACACCTTTTTATTCAATCGGCTCGGCCCAAACGATATGATTTTTATTGACGATCAGGGTTTTAATGCAACATTCCCTGAAAACTACATCCGTCAGCACGATAAACGGGTTGTCGCTTTTGGTAAAAATATCCGAAACCCTTTCCTTTTTTTACCCCGCTTTTTCTTTAAATATCGATCGGCTGGCCTCATGAGAAACCCTTCCCTTATTGGCAGGTCAATTGAAAAAGATAGGTGAACGGATCCTATCTATCGAATTTTTAAAAAAAATCAACAACGGGGAAAAAATATTTTTTATTCTTTACATTCTTATTTCTTTTTAGTATATAATCCGTTTTTTAAAAATCTTCCATCAACATCCTTTTAAAGAAGGTCTTTCCCATGAAAAAGAAAGATATAGACTACTTTAAGAAATTGCTGACGGAACGGCTGAATGAGCTTCTCAGTCAGGTCGATGATACCGTCTCCGATATGACCAACTTGAAAGAGAGTTTTCCGGACCCGACGGATCGGGCATCCCTTGAAGCCGATCGAAATTTCATTCTTCGGATTCGGGACAGGGAAGGCAAGCTTATTAAAAAGATAAAAAAGGCTCTCGAACGGGTTGAAAACGGCACATTCGGCATTTGCGAAACCTGCGGTGAGGAAGTCTCCATAAAGCGGTTAAAGGCCAGGCCTGTTACAACGCAATGCATCAATTGCAAAACCAAAGAGGAAGCGCTGGAAAAAGCCCTTGGATTATGAATCTCATGGAAATATCGACCTGCACATTCATACAACGGCCTCGGATGGAACCTACAGCGCAGGTGAAATTCTGGATCTCGCTCAACAGCTTGGCCTCTATGCGTTTTCGATTACCGATCATGACACGATAGCGGGGGTCAAGGAGGCCCTTCGGATCGGAATACCCTCGTCGATCCGTTTCCTCACGGGTGTTGAAATCAGCGCCGCTCCTCCGGAAAATTTTTCCTTCTCTTCCTCATTTCATATCCTGGGATACGCCATCGATATTGACCACCGTGAATTAAACCAGTCGCTAACCCTCCTTCAAAAGGCAAGGAAAAATCGAAATCCGCGCATCCTTCAAAAGCTCCTTGAATTGGGGATCCCCATCTCCATGGAAGAAATTACAAAAGAAGCTGACGGCGGGCAAATGGGCCGACCTCATATCGCTCAGGTCATGGTAAAAAAAGGGATTGTCCAATCCATCGATGACGCCTTCGATCAATTCCTGGGAAAAGGGAAGCCGGCCTATGTCGACAAATTTCGCATCAGTTGCCAGGAGGCCGTCCTTCTCATCCGCAGCGCAGGAGGGATTCCGGTTCTGGCTCATCCGTCTTTATTGAACATCCCTGACGATATCCTTGAAGAGCTCGTCGTGACGTTAAAATTTATGGGTATCGAGGGGATCGAGGTTTATTATCCGGAGCATTCTCAGGAACGGATCGACCACTATGCAAATCTGGCCAGGCATTATGATCTGCTCATCACCGGAGGGACCGATTTTCATGGCGAGCTGAAGCCTGATATCCGGATGGGATCCGGTAAAGGGAACCTCCGGATTCCCCATTTGCTTTACGAAAAGATTGCTGAAAAGAAATGGAAGTAGATTTCAGGCGGCTTGAGCGCATTCTCAGTTATGAATTTCAGAATCGGGAGCTTCTGCTGGAAGCGCTTTGCCATACCTCATATACCTATGAGCATCCTGGTGAGAAACTGAAGCACAATGAACGGCTCGAATTTTTAGGAGATGCGGTTTTAAACCTGGTCGTCGGACATGTCCTGATTCAACGGTTTCCGGATCTGAAAGAAGGGGACCTTCACAGAATGCGTTCGGGCCTTGTCAATGAATCGCAATTAGCACAATTTGCCGATTCGCTGGATCTGCGATCATTCCTGTTCCTGGGGAAGGGAGAGCTGCGCACACAAGGACGGGAAAAACCGTCCATTCTGGCAAATGCCCTTGAAGCGGTCCTCGCCGCCATCTATCTGGACGGCGGGTTAGATTCGGCGTACCGGGTTATTCAGGACCATTTTGAACCGTTATTAGACCTCATGGTTTCGTCGCCCTCTTTGAACGACTATAAATCGCAGCTTCAGGAGTTTGTTCAGAGTACCCACCAAAAGATGCCCCTCTACACGGTCTTTTTCGAAAACGGCCCGGATCACAACAAGACCTTTTGCATAGAAGTCCAGGTACTTGGCATTTCAGCCCAGGGGAGCGGAAAAAGCAAAAAAATCGCCGAACAGGAAGCTGCCAAAAACGCCCTGTCGATGCTCAAACCCGATTTTAAGAGTAAACTGAACGGTATCGGTCAGCACGAAAATGCCGGCCAGGAATCCTGACGATGGGGCCCCGCCCATTTATTATTCCCATTTTCCTGAGCCATGAAGGATGCCCCCACCGTTGTGTTTTTTGCAACCAGCATGCCATGGATAAAAGCAGGGAATTGGGTATGGATGCAAAGGATATCCGAGCCCACATCGAGCGCTTTCTGGTGTATCGGAAAAAGGATAGGGGTTTGGTCCAAATCGCCTTTTATGGAGGGAACTTCCTGGGGATCATCAGGGAGCGGGCGACCTCCTTGTTAAGGGCGTCCACGGATATGGTCAGAGAAGGAAGTGTTCAGGAGATCCGGGTTTCGACCCGTCCGGATTCCATCCGAGAGGAGGCCCTCGATTTTCTTTCCGGATATCCGGTTTCGACAGTGGAATTGGGCGTTCAATCTTTGAACGATCATGCTTTGGAAACGGCACGACGAGGCCACACATCACAGGATTCGTATCGTGCCATCCGCCTTTTGAAAGAACGGGGGTATCGGATCGGCGTTCAAATCATGGTCGGGTTGCCGGGTGACAGTGAATTCGAGTCTCAAAACACAGCGGAAAAAATAGCAGACCTGGCACCTGATGTTGTCCGCATTTATCCTACTGTTGTGTTACGGGGAAGCTTACTTGCGAAATGGCATGCAGAAGGTAAATACGTTCCCATGCCGCTCGGTTCATGTGTAAGCCATGTAAAGGAACTCTATCTTTTTTTTACAAAAAAAAAAATACGGGTTATCCGCATGGGTCTTCAGGCTTCGGAAACGCTCGCTTTAGGGAGGGATCTTCTGGCAGGCCCTTATCATCCGGCATTCGGCCATCTCGTTTTTTCTGAAATCATTTTGGATGCGGTGGTGTCACACTTGAACGGTAAGACCGAGCATCCGCAAACGCTTTCCCTCAGAATCCATCCCAAAAACAGATCCCGGTTAAACGGATTAAAGAGCCGGAACATCGAAGTACTGCAAAAGCGGTTCAATCTCCAAACCATCTCCGTCGTTTCCGATCCCGTATGCCCCGAAGACCATCTGGTGATCAACGATATGCCACTCTTACTTCCCTTTGACCCTGAATAGGTCACAACTTCTCGGGGCAGATCGACCGGGTGTTGCCGGAGTGGTATCAACTGAAGGCGGCGTTTAAGATTGGGCCCTTTGGTACTAAAGGCCAGTTGCCATGCGGTCCGATGATGCAAGCGAGTTTGAACCCGAGCATTTTATAGATCAGCCTGGCAGCGGCAATAGGTGAATTTCGATCCCAGGGGGCGTATGAGAGCTCCACGACATCGAAGCCGATGATGTTTTTCATTTGAAAAATTTTATGCAACAAACTCAGAGCTTCATCCCACATCAGCCCGCCGGGCTCCGGGGTGCCCGTGCTCATAATGACGCTAAAGTCAAAAGCATCGACGTCAACGGTAAGAAATACCGGATCGGGCAAATTCCGTAACTCCGCTTCCAGGTTTTTTCCGCCTGTCCGAAACTCATGCATGGTAATCACCGGAAGCTTCTCTCGCTCCATCCGTTTCGCCTCTTCCGCCGACATGGACCGGATTCCGATCTGAAGGGTTTGGTTTGTTTTTTCCCGAATACGGGCCATCACGCAGGCATGGCTCAAAGGGGTTCCATCGTAGGTGTCCCGCAAATCAGCATGTGCGTCGATTTGAATGACCGATAAAGAGCGATATTTTTCCTTCATGGCCATGACGCATGCGCTTGAAATCGAATGGTCGCCGCCGATGACCACCACGAACTTGTCATCATCCAAAAGACGCTTGACCCTTTTAAAAAGCACATTAACCATTTTTTCAGGACGTTTCGGTATCCTTGGGGAGGCCAAGGTGTAAATACCCATCCGGTATGGTTCGGCTTTTAAGACCTCATCATAAAGTTCGATCTGATGGGATGCGTCAATAATGGCATCGGGAGCCCCCGCGGTCCCTCTGCCGTAAGACACGCCTCCTTCATAAGGAAAAGGCAAAACAGCAACGGCGGCCGAGTCGTAATCAAATGACCCGGGATCAGGACCCAAGAATTGGTTTGGATGCAGTTTCATCTCGCCTGATCCAGTTTTTCAATAAATGAAGGGATCTTTTCGATGATCCGCTTTGGTGTTCTGGTTTGGCATTTTTCCAGAACATAAGCGGTTAAGAGCGGAAAAATTACGCTGTATTCTCCCCAAATTTGAACAAGCTTCCCCTCGTCGGATTTTCGGTACTTCCCCCATGTGACCGCTTCCCCAAATGTACATCCGGAAAGGCTTCCCTCTCTTTCGACTGCGGTTCCGATCTGAAGACCCCGGTCTGCGCCTTCGAAACGGATTCCCAAAATCTGACTGATGGAAGGGCCGGTTTGCTGGATGAAATTCTTAGGTCCTCCGCCTCCAAGCTCGATAAAGCCGATCCCGGGTGAAGAGTAGGTGATGGCAGCGGAATCAAAAACATCTTTTTGTGGAGAAAGCACCAGGGGGTATCCTTCCCGATCCGTCCGCACCAGATTCATTCCGATGGAGTGATTGGAAAAGGAATCCCAAAAGATGGGGACTCCCAGCCTAGCGGCCAGAATCATGAAGCTTTTTTCCGGATAAGGGGCGTTATTTGCCGCCCATAAACCCAGTTCGTAATTGAATTCCCAGCTGGATAATTTTTTCCCGGAAAGGTCCCTCTGCTTTTGCATCACGAAACTGCGGATGATTTTATCCTGTTCTTCGAGGGTCTCCTTTTCCCGGATGCCGATGTCATATATGCGGGTATCCCCGTGCCGCCTCAGGAGATCATCGTCGACAGCAGGGCTGATGGCCTTGACGGGTAAACCAAAAGCAAAGTGCAAATCATGATAGATCTGCGCACCGGTGGAACAAATCACGTCGATGAATCCGGCTTCGAGCAAAGCAATGACGATACCTCCGAGTCCGCCCGCAATCCCCGCGCCGGCTATCCCCAGCCAAATGGTGTCGTCCTCATCAATCATCCTCTGATACAATGTCGCACCGCGGCCCACATTCCTTGCCTCAAAACAGGTTTTCCCCATGATTTCTACGAGCTGAACGACGCTCATCCCTTTGGTAAAACGAACGGGCTCGATGTCCGGGGCATTCTCAAATAACGATTTGGTTTCCATGAAATGTTTTCCAATTTGAAGCTAAATTCAGGCGCACTGGGGCAACAGCGGCCATACGCCGGCCGTGATGTCAGTCAAATAAAAATACCGCCATTGCCGCAACCGTCGTCCACAATCCGTCTTTGTGCCCTTCCGCCGTCTGAGCGATACTGCGACTGACAAAATAGTTTTTTGCATCGACCTGATAGACCTTTTTCCGTTCATTCCAGGCTACGTCGGGATCCAGTTCAAAACCCAGGGTGGACGCCAGCATCGTTGCGGCAAGGTCTTCGGCAAAATCCGCCGCTTTTTTCTGGGTTTGGCCAAAGCCATGGTGTTCGCTGATGTAACCATATTGCATCTTGTCCCTGGGCTGGGCCAGCCCAATGGCAGCGCAAATCAGGCGATTGGGCTCGTTGGTGCTCTCGCGGGCCATGACCACATATGTGATTTGACCTGGTTTGAGCTCTTTTACACCCATCATTTTTAGGATAATGGTACAATCCGGCGGGAAGATGCTGGAAACCGTAACCAGGTTGCAAATTTCTACCCCGGCACTCCGAAGCGCCAGTTCGAAACTCTGCAAATTGTTACGATGGTACCCGACCCCCTTTGTGAAAAACATCCGTTTTGGCACGTACTCTTTCACTGTCCTCACCCTTTCCCGATTGGTTACCTAGTTTCCATCCATAAATGGCCCTTTTGCGCAATATCTGCGTCAATCGGCGGGATTTCTTGTGCGGCGTGCGCCGGGTACGCCTCCGTGCAATCTCTTGATTTCCTTGACCTTGCGGAAAATTGCCGATTTCTGGATTGGAAACCTTATAGTGTCCAAAAATGATTCGTGATGGACACTACCTAAAATCTCATCAATTCCACCCGAACCCCATGCCCTTCCTTCCCATCGCACTGCAGGGCGCCGATTTTGGATTGGCCTTTTATCAACTAATATCCTGACAATCAATGGATTTTTAGTAAATCACTCGGGAATTATTTCAGGAACAAAAGCTCGCCGGATCGATTTTGCTCGGCCACATGGAGGTTGGTATGACGTGAATTGACAGCCCCGCAGATTTCACGGTATGCCTTCTGCGGAGTATTGTTTGTTTCGCTAAGATGGGCCAGAACGACATGCTCCAGGCAAGGATGCCTCAGTTCCTTTAACAGATCCCTGGCTTCCTCATTGGACAGATGGCCGGTTCGGCTTCGGATGCGCTGTTTCAGAGGCCACGGATATGGCCCTTCCTCCAGCATCTTCAGGTCATGGTTGGCTTCAAGAACCAGCAGGGAACACCCCTTCAGATGCTCTTTGGACAAGGATGTGGCAGTCCCCATGTCGGTGGCGATCCCGATTTTCTTGCCGTTGCGGGAAACAATAATTCCGGCCGGATCTTCAGCATCGTGGGGGAGCGAAAACGGGCGCAGGGTAAGTGTGTTGATGGCAAATTCGCTGCCGCATTCAAAATGGACTATTTTGTGAAGCTTTCCGGTCAGATCCACCGATCGGCAAGCGGTCGCCTTGCTGGCATAAACAGGAAGGGAAAGCCGGCGCGATAAAACTCCGACCCCTGAAATGTGATCCGCATGTTCATGGGTCACAACAATGGCGTCTAAAACCCGAGGGGAAATACCCGCCGATTTCAACCGCCGTTCGATTTCAATCCCCGATAATCCCGAATCCACCAGGATGGAAGTGATCCCATCCGTAATATAGATGGCGTTTCCCTTGCTGCCGCTACCCAGGACGCACAAGGCCAGTCTGAAGTCCATGAGAGGTTGCCGTTTCTCCGTTTTTTTCATGATTTGAAAAATGACCGGTATAAAACCCCGTTAGACTCCGGTATGGCCAAACCCGCCTGCACCCCGAGCCGTTTTATCCAGATCCTGCGTCAATGCGATGTCTGCCTGATACACCCGTTGAATGACCATCTGGGCGATCCGATCGCCTCTGCACAAGGTAAACGGTTCTTTTCCCCAGTTAATGATCGCCACCTTTACTTCCCCCCGGTAATCGGCATCGATGGTACCCGGGGAATTAACAATTCCGATGCCGTGCTTAACCGCCAATCCGCTTCTTGGTCGAATTTGGGCTTCATACCCTTTTGGAATGGAAACGGCGAATCCCGAAGGGATCAAGGTGATCTCGCCGGGCATGATTTCCATTTTCGCTCTTATTGCGGCACGGATATCCATCCCGGAAGCATTCGGCGTCATATACTGAGGAAGGGAGATATCCCCGTCCGAATCCGGCCTCAGCCGCACAAACTTAATGAGCGGACGATCATCCATTTCGCAATCTGCTTCCTTTTTATGGATTCTTCAAGTTTCGGTTGCTTTAAGAAAAGGCGATCCCGGAACCGGTTCACAAAACCCGAGAGAAAAGGCCGTCGAATTGCTTTTTCGGCGGGACCGGTCCCAGAACAGTTAAGGAGATCCGGTCGGGCTCAAAAAGATCTTTCGAGAGATGGGTGATCTCATCCGGAGAGACCGCCTCAATCTGTTCAATGATCCATTCAAGCGAGATAAGCCGGTCAAAGTAAATTTCGCTTTGGGCTACCCGTACCATCTGATTGTCCACGCTCTCCGAAGCAAGAAGGAGGCCTCCTTTGGTGAATTCCTTTGCATTTTTCAGTTCCGCGCCGTCCAAAAGAGATTCTTTCAATCGATTCATCTCTTCTAATATCAGCGACACCACCTCATCTGTTTTTTTCGGTTCGCAAGCGGCATAAACGCCGAACATTCCGGTGTCGGCATGAGATGAGATGAACGAATAGACGCTGTAGGCAAGCCCTCTTTTCTCCCGGATTTCCTGGAAAAGCCTCGAGCTCATGTTTCCGCCCAAAATCGTGTTCATCAGAAAAAAAGCAAACCGTCTTGGATCGGTCAGGGAAAGCCCCTTGGTGCCGATGCAGACATGAACCTGTTCGAGCTTTTTTCGATGCATACGGATCTCGGGTCGGATATCGGGGGTAACTCTGGCAGGAAATCCGTTCCCGGACTGAATCGACTCAAAAGCCGGTCCGATCTGATCAACAAAACGGTGATGTTCCAGGTTCCCGGCGGCGGCTATCACGATCCGAACCGGCTGATAGAATTTTTTAAAAAAGGCCTTTACAGATTCCGAATCGAATCGGCTGAGGTTCTCCCGGGTTCCTAAAATCGATCTTCCAAGAGGATTATCTCCCCAGAAGGCGTTTCCGGAAAGGATATGGATATATTCCTCAGGGCTGTCTTCCACCATGCCGAGCTCCTGAAAAATGACGGGTCGCTCCCGTTCAATTTCAAGAGCGTCAAAGACGGAATTAAGGAAAATGTCGGAGAGGATGTCGATCATGGTGGGCAGATGGGTATCCATCACCCTGGCATGGTAACAGGTGTTCTCCATCGTTGTGAACGCATTGGTATGGCCGCCGACGGCATCGAACTCTTTGGCGATCTGGAAGGCGGACCTTCGGGTGGTCCCCTTAAAAATCATATGTTCGATGAAATGCGAGAGCCCGTTTTCCTCGAGGGTTTCATCCCTTGCGCCGGCGTTCAACCAAACACCCATAGAGACGCTGCGGACATGTGGAATCCGTTTGGTCGAAATGCGGATGCCGTTTTTCAGGACCGTTTTACTTGTCGTCGGCTCCATTATTGCTCTTATCCGCCAGGGCGTCTTTTAAGCTCAATCGGATTTTTCCTTCGGATGTGATCTCGAGCACTTTTACCTTAATTTTATCGCCCTCCTTGACGACATCGGTCACGCGCTTGACCCGGTGGGCCGCCAACTGAGAGATGTGTACGAGTCCGTCCGTTCCGGGAAGAATCTCGACAAAAGCCCCGAAGTCCGTAATCTTGACCACGGTCCCTTCATAAATACATCCCACCTCAGGCTCCTGAACGATATCCTTGATCCGTTTCAGGGCAGCATCACCGTCTTTTTGTGAGAACGCGGCAATTTTGACAATCCCCGAATCTTCGACTTCGATACGGGTATTTGTCTCTCCTTGAATGGCCCGGATAATTTTACCTCCCGGACCGATAATTTCCCTGATTTTATCCGGATTGATCTTAATTGTGATCACTTTGGGGGCAAAAGGAGAAATCTCTTTCCTGGGTTCCCGGATGCACTCCAAAATCTTCTCCAGAATGGTGTTACGGCCGATCCGGGCCTGTTCAAGAGCTTTTGCCATAATATCCCTGGAGAGTTCACGGATTTTGATATCCATCTGAAGAGCGGTAATCCCTTCACCGGTCCCGGCCACTTTGAAATCCATATCCCCCATATGGTCCTCGTCGCCGAGAATATCAGACAGAATAATCACCCTATCCCCTTCTTTGACGAGCCCCATCGCGATTCCGGATACCGGCGACTTGATGGGAACCCCCCCATCCATCAGGGCAAGGCTGGCGGAACAAACCGTCGCCATCGATGAGGAACCATTTGATTCGAAAACCTCGGAGACAACCCTTATGGTGTAATCGAATCGGTCTTTCGGAGGGATAACCTTTTCAATCGCTCGTGTGGAGAGACCGCCATGCCCGATATCCCTTCGGGAAGGGCCGGTGAGTCTCTTGACTTCTCCCACTGAAAACGGCGGAAAATTATAATGAAGCATAAACGGCCGGAATTCTTCGCCGATCAGCGTTTCCACCCGCTGTTCATCGGGACCGGAACCCAATGTCAATACACCGAGCACCTGGGTTTCCCCTCTGGTGAATAAAGCGCTTCCGTGAGTCCTGGGAAGAATCCCGACTTCGCAAGTGATGGGCCGGATCTCATCGCATTTCCGACCATCAATCCGGCGACTTTCGCTGATGATGAGCCTCCTGCAAACCTTTTTCTTGAGTTCGTCGAAGATCTCGTCCACTTCCGCTTTACGGTCGATGTATGCGTCGCCAAGCCCTTCAAAAATCCGGTGTTTAAGAATCTTTAATGCATGGTTTCGCTTGATTTTTCCGGGTATCAAAAGGGCATCCAAAATCGGAGAAGCGGCCTCCTGTTCGATCCTTTCGAATAGCGCCTCGTCAACCGGAGGCCGGACAAACAACCGTTTTGCTGCCCCGGCGGCCTCCTTAAGCTTCTCCTGGATCTCGATGATGGGCTGCATTTCCCGATGTCCGAAAAAAATGGCATCCAGGATATCCGCCTCACTCACAATGTTCGCCCCTCCTTCCACCATGACCACACCGGTTTTGGAGCCGGCAATAATAATATTGAAATCGCAATTGTCATAGCTGCTGATGGGAGGGTTAACGACGAGTTTACCGTCAATGCGACCGACCCGAACACTTGCGATAGGCCCTTCAAAAGGAATATCCGATAATTCCAGAGCGGCCGAAGCACCGATCATCGCCAGAGTATCGGCATCGTTTTCCTGATCCATGGAAAGGACCGTTGCAATGACCTGTGTTTCGTACGGATATTTTTTAGGGAAAAGCGGACGGATAGGCCGATCGATCAGCCTGGAGGTCAGCGTTTCCTTTTCGCTTGGCCTCCCAATTTCTCTTCTGAAGTAATTCCCCGGTATTCTGCCGGCTGCGTAAATCTTTTCCTGATATTCGACGGTAAGAGGCAGAAAATCGATTCCTGGCCTTTCTTCGTCGGATGACACTACGGTCACCAGAACAATGGTCTCGCCATACCGAACTACCACCGATCCCGAGGCTTGCTTGGCAACTTTTCCTGTCTGCAGGATCAACGTCCTTCCGCCTACATCTGTTTTAAGCATCATTTCCATAATCATCTCCAAAACCGCAACGGGTTACCGGCCCTGCCAGGCAAGTCCGCCTCAGGCGGGCAAGACCCATTTGCTTTGTTAATTAATCGTTTCTGTTTGAGTTTGCCGGCATTACCGCCTTAACCCCAGATTCTGTAAAATCTCCCGATAGCGCTTCACATCGTTGTTTTTGACGTAATCGAGTAACCTTCTGCGCCTTCCCACCAGCATGAGCAGTCCTCTCCTGGAATGATGATCTTTTTGGTGCGTTTTCAGGTGTTCCGTAAGATAATTAATGCGGTGAGTCAAAAGGCCGATCTGAACTTCAGGAGACCCGGTATCCTTTTCATGAAGTTTAAACCGATCGATTAATTCTTTTTTATGTTGTGCCGTTAGAACCAATTTTTTCCCCTCCATTTCTTCGGTGTTCCTTGTTCAAATAAAACTTCCCGCCTGACAATCCATTGTCAACCTAAACCCTATATTTTCATCATGTTGCCTGAATAGGCGAATCAAATATGCCACAATATGAATAACATCGCTTGTTTTGACTAAATCCCAATACTGCCAACAGGTGGTTATCCGTATTGATTACCTTGACGTAGTCCTCATGTGATGGAGGAGGGATTTCGTCAATCGTAATCGGATTGCCGTGTGTGATTTTCTCCGTTAATCGTGCATCGGCCGTGTGCTCCGGCAAATCTTTGAGGGCACTCCTCATGCTGATTAATCTGTCAGTCCAATCCCCCTTTTCGACCAACGCCTTCAGTTTTTCAACCGAGATCGCTTCATCCACCCGAAAGCCGCTGCTTTCGAGCCTCCGCAATTCTTTAATGTGCCCTCCGCATCCCAGCGCCTTTCCGATATCCGTGCCGAGCGATCGGATATACGTTCCGGCCGAGCAGCGGACGTCGAACCATATCTCGGGAAGCTCGATGTTCACCGGGTTGATCTCCCGAATGAACACTCTGCGAGGCATCTTTTGGACCGGATTCCCTTCCCGTGCAAGCCGGTATAGAGGGACCCCCTCATGTTTTAATGCGGAATAAATCGGCGGCGACTGATCGATACCCCCTTCAAACCGTTTCAGGACGGAACGGATTGTGTCCTTTGAAAAATCGATGCTGTTTTTTTGGAAAGTTATCCTTCCGGTAGCATCCCCCGTATCGGTTTCAATCCCTAAAAAAAGCAATGCCCGGTATGTTTTGTCCCCTCGCAAAAAGAACCGGGCAATCCGGGTTGCCCGGTTGATGCAGCAAATCAGGACTCCTGTTGCAAAAGGGTCCAATGTGCCGGCATGGCCGACTTTTCGGGCGTTCAGGATCCGTTTAACCTGAGCGACCACCCCGGCAGATGTCATCCCTGCGGATTTATCGATAAGTAAAATGCCAGAGAGTTCGTCGTTCATTTTCGGATCACATGGTTTCTGCAAGTTTAATGATTTTCGATTTAATTTCAGAAAGAGTCGATTCGATGCTGAATCCGGCCGCACTGGAATGGCCGCCGCCCCCAAATTCGGCTGCAACGGCGGCGACATCGACCGTTCCATTCGATCTCAGGCTGATATGATAATGTGCAGGCCCACCGCTTTTCCCGTTGCGATTGGGAGTCAATTCCTGGATCAGGGCAGCCACTTTGACATCCTCGATCCCTTTTGCATAGTTGATCAGGCCGTCGATGTCTTCAGGACGGGTATTCGTCTCTTTCATCATGTTCAGAGTCACGGCCATTATGGATAACTTGCCGTTTTTGGAAATCTCGATGGAGTCCAGCGCCAGGTTCAGGAGTTTGATGCGTCCGAGGGAATAAGTACCGTAGACCCTCTGTGCGATCCGATATGGATCAACCCCCAACAATACCAATTTCTCGCAGATTTCAAAGGATGCCTTGTTGGTGTTCGAGAAGCGAAAAGACCCGGTATCCGTCAGAATTCCGGTATACAATGCCGTGGCGATATCCAGATCGATCGGAATCCCCATCGCCGTGATGAGTCGGTAGATAATCTCCGACGTCGCGCATGCCTCAGGATCAATGATCTGGAAATGACCGAAACGGGTGTTGGTCACATGATGATCGATATTAATTACAACCGGAATGGTTTCGATTCCAGGGCCGGCATCTCCGATCCGCTGAACATCACCGCAGTCGAGAACCACTGCGGTGTCATACAACTCCAGGTCATCCAACCGCATGACGACCCGTTTTATACCGGACAGAAATCGATATACCGCCGGGATGGGGCTCTCATTATAAAGAGTCGTCCCCTTGCCAAGTCCGGAAAGGGTGAGCCCCATGGCAATCAACGAACCGATGGCGTCTCCATCGGGGTTGGTATGGGATGCAACCAAGACGGACTTACTCTTCCTCAGTTTTTGGATAATCGGTCCCATTCTCTCTTTTAATTGATTCGAGTATTCGTTGTATCCGTGATGCATAGTCAAATGACTCATCATAGGAAAATTTCAAATCCGGCATGTATCGTAAACCCAGTCTAGGGGCAAGGGCCCTTTTGAGGAACCCCAGCGCGGTTTGAAAGCCCAGGATAGCCTCCTCTCTGCTCTTTTCCCCGCCGGCCGTGGAAAAATAGACCCTGGCAAACTTCAAGTCCGAAGACATCTTCACACGCGTGATGGTCACCATGTGAAGACGTGGATCCCTGATATCCTTTTGAAGTATTTCTGAAAGGATCTTTTGGATCAAGCCCGATACTCTATCGGATCTTTTGAAGGGCCTCATCATAAATGGACAATTTCCGATTCGGTATCGATTATCTCGGCCAGCCCAAGCTCATCTGCAAGATTGATCATTTTGTCGATTTTGGAGTTGATGAGCTGGTGATCATTGCCGATCAAGGCAAACCCGATCTCGGCCTTTTGATGCAAATCGTTTGCCCCAACCTCGGCAACCGAAGCGTTGAAATGATGCTGCAATCTGGCAATAATGGATTTTACGACCTTTCTTTTTTCTTTCAAAGAACGGCAATCGTTGATCCTAAACGTGATCATTCCATAACCGACGATCATGGTGCCGGTTTCTCCGAATCAGGGCGTTCCGATCAGGTGATTTCAGGCTTTATCTCCTCAAGGTAAAAACACTCGACAACATCTCCCACCTTGATATCATTATAGTTCTCAATTCCGATCCCGCATTCATAGCCGCTCACCACTTCTTTGACATCATCCTTGTATCGCTTCAGAGAAGAAATTTTTCCGGTGTGATAAACCACGCCGTCCCTTACCAGCCTTATCTGCCCTCCCCTTTCAATTTTTCCGTCCGTGACATGACATCCGGCAATGCTCCCGACTTTCGGGATATGGAAGACCTGCCTGACCTCTGCACGACCCAATACCCGCTCTTCAAAGGTGGACGCCATCATTCCGACGATGGCATCCTTCATATCCTTGATCACATTGTAAATGACGTCGTAATAGCGGATATCCACGTTTTCTTCGTTCGCCAATTCGATCGCTTTTTGCGTCGGCCGCACGTTGAATCCGATGATGATGGCATCCGAGACCGCCGCCAGGGAAATATCCGATTCGACAATCGAACCGGCTGCGGAATGAATCACCGTTATCTTCACTTCTTCATTGGAGAGTTTAATCAGGGAGTCGCTGAGGGCTTCGATCGAGCCACGGACATCGGCCTTGATGATCAGATTGAGATCCTTGACCTCACCTTCCTTCATTTTCTCGAAAAGTTTTTCGAGGCTCATGCGGCTTGTTTTGGCCAGCTCCTTTGAACGCTGTTTCTGGCTGCGGTAGATGCTGAGTTCTTTGGCGACCTTATCGTCATCAAACACCATGAATTCATCTCCGGCCATCGGAACGCCGGATAAACCGAGAATTTCCACGGGAATGGAAGGGGTCGCTTTTTCCAAAAAAACCCCCCGGTCGTCATGCATAGCACGGATCTTCCCGTGGTGAATGCCGCACACGATGGACTCGCCCGTATGCAAGGTTCCTTCCTGCACAAGCACGGTTGCCACGGGCCCTCTTCCCGCATCCAGTTTGGCTTCAATGACATGCCCCCGGGCATGTTTTTCCGGATCCGCCTTTAAGTCCAGTACTTCCGCCTGAAGTAAGATCATCTCCAGCAGGTCGTCAATCCCCTGGTTCATCTTCGCCGATACCTGAAGAAATACGGTATCCCCTCCCCACTCTTCTGGAAGAAGCCCGATTTCACTAAGTTGCCGTTTAATCCGTTCCGGATCCGCATTGGGCTTGTCGATTTTATTGACGGCAACGATAATGGAGACCCCGGCCGCCTTTGCATGATTGATCGCTTCAATGGTCTGCGGCATCACGCCGTCGTCAGCGGCGACCACCAAAATCACCAGATCCGTAACCTTGGCGCCCCTGGCCCGCATGGCGGTAAAAGCCTCATGGCCCGGAGTATCCAAAAAAACGATCTGCCCCTTTTCCGTTGAAACATGGTACGCGCCTATGTGCTGGGTGATCCCTCCCGCCTCGGCTTCAGTGACCCGGGTTTTCCGGATGGTATCCAGAAGAGATGTTTTTCCATGATCCACATGTCCCATAATGGTGACCACCGGAGGTCTGTGGACTTTCTTTTCCGGATCATCATCTTCGGCTTTAGTAATCGATTCTTCCTCAAACGTCGCCTTCTCCACCTCGTAGTTGAATTCCGAGCCCACGAGGGATGCTGTTTCAAAATCCACCGTTTGGTTTACTGTTGCCATAACCCCCAGCGACATGAGCTTCCTGATCAGATCTGCGGCTTTAATTCCCATCCGCCGTGCCAGATCTGAAAGAACGATGGTTTCATCGATTTTAAACCTTCTTTTTATCGCCTTGGGGACGGTGATCTCAGGCTTCAATCCCTTGACTGCCGCTTTGGCCAGTATCGCTTTTTTCGCCTTCAGCGCCCGCGGTCTTTCGGCATAGAGATCAGAACCTTCAATAACTTCCTTTTTCAAAAAGGAGATTTTTTTCTTGAAGAACTTCCTGTCTTTAAAATCTTCGTCGGTTCCCTTTTTGGCCTTTTTTTTCTTTTTATCCTTCTCCGGGTCTTCCTCTTCTTCTACCGTCTTAATTTCCGCAACGACTTTTTTCGGCTCGAAAGTCTTCTCGATTTTCAGTTCCGGCGTTTTTTTCTCGATCTTTTCCTCAACTGTCGTTTCGGGTTTGGTGAATTCGGGAAGGCGGATGATTTTTGCCGGTATTTCTTTATCTTTTTTCTTTTTTGCCTTTTTAGGCTTGACGATTTTCGTTTCGGCGGTAGTCGGCGGCTGAACAGGGGTGACTTCGGGCAGAACGGTTTGCACTTGTTTCGTTGGTTCAGCAAAAGCCTCCGTAACCCGAGTCCCTCCACCCTTCTTTTCGGCCTGGGGTGCATCAGCAGCAGGCGCCGGTTCTTTAACAATCGGCAATTCTTCAGCAGCACCCTCACCGACCGTCTTCGCCTCCAAAACGGCAGGAGCTTCCTGACTGATAATCAACTCTTCAGGCGGGAATTCCTCTTCCTGCAATACCGGAGTTTCGGCAGGCACTTCGATTTCCAGGGCGGGCTCCCCTTCCATTGCCGCAAGCGGTAATTTCTTCTTTCTCCTGCGAATGACGGTCGGCTTGACACGTGTCTCTTCTACTTCTTCGGCTTTGCGGCCAAGAATTCGTGCTTTAATCCCTTCGGCAAGTTCCGAATCCAGAGAACCCATATGGCTGCTCACAGGGATTTCCATCTCTTCCAGCTTTTCCATAAGCGCCTTGTTGGTCATGTTCAGATCTCTGGCAAGCTCATATATCCTGATTTTTGCCATCCACCCCCCTCATGTGCGTCACTGTCATCTATGGGCACTTCTTTCTCGGATGATTCCCGGATTCGGCACACACCGCCCTGTTTGAAGCATGTTTGTCCGCAGCCGATCAATGCTGTTTATTCTTCTATCACAGGAGCGATTTCGATGTTCTCCGATGGTAACGCCTGTTGATCCTCGGCGACCCTATTTTCCTCTGAGATCTCCCCTTGCGCAGGAGCCGAACCGTTTTGTTCCGTATCTTCTGAATGAGGCGTTGTTAATCCTTCCTCCCTTTGTTTTAACTGAGCGATCGCATTTTTTGCGCTCTGGACAAGACTATCGGCCTTTTCATGATCGATGCCGCGGATTTGGATAAGGTCATCGGCCGATGCCTTGCTGAGTTCTTCAGCAGAAAAAAACCCTTTCTCATAGAGGGTGTCCGCCAAGCCCATATCGACGCCGGGCAATGCGATCAGGGAGTCATACCCCTCTTTCATTGCCTGGCTATATCGCGTTTCACTGATAACATCAAGATGCCACCCGGTCAGTTTCGAGGCGAGACGGACATTCTGCCCCCGCTTTCCAATGGCGATGGAAAGATATTCATCCGGGACAATCACTTCCATGATGCGATTTTCTTCATCCATGATGACGCGCGAAATCTCCGCCGGCGAAAGGGCGTTACAAACGAATTTGGCCGCGTCCACATGCCATGGGATAATGTCGATTTTTTCCCCTCTTAACTCCTGCACCACGTTCTGAACCCGGCTTCCTTTCATTCCCACACAAGCGCCTACCGGATCGATATCCGAATCTCCGGATGAAACCGCGATTTTCGCGCGGCTGCCGGGTTCTCGCGCCGCTCCCATGATTTTAACGATCCCCTCGCTGATTTCAGGGACTTCGGTCTTAAACAGCGCACTTAAAAAGTGTTCATGAGTCCTCGACAGCACGACTTGAGGGCCCCGCGATTCATAGAGCACATCTTTAATGTAGGCTCTGATGCGGTCGCCCCGACGATAGGTTTCCTTCGGAATTTGTTCGCGACCCGGAAGAACCCCTTCCGTCTGACCCAAGTTAACGACGATATCATTTCTATCGACCCGCTGGACAATCCCGTTGATGATTTCTCCTTTTCGGTCGATGAAACCGGTATATACGGCATCCCTTTCCGCGTCCTTCATCTTCTGAATGATCACCTGCTTGGCGGATTGAGCGGCAATTCGGCCAAACGTGGTGGCGTCCATTTTGGTACCGATACTGTCCCCGATTTCGCATTCCGGATCCAGCTTGCGTCCCTCATTGAAAGCAATCTGAAAATCGGGTTCTGTAATGACTTCCGCCACGTCTTTGAATTGGAATACTTCTATCTCTCCCGTCTCGTCGCTGTAATGGACCTCGATTTCGGCTTTGTTTCCAAGTTTTTTCCTGGCAGCCGATTTCAGGGCTTCTTCCAACGCATTGATGAGAATTTTTCGGTCGATTCCTTTATCCCGGCTAACTTGGTCTATGACTCGCTTGATGTCTGATATCAACATGTGTTCTCTCCGCTATTTTCGACAAGCCGCGCTTTGACCATCCCACTGAATGGAACGGCAACGGTTTTACCATCTTTTACAAGAGTTATTGCATGCTCGGAAACGTCTTTTAAGATGCCCTTAATGTTTTTTTGGCCGCATATCGACTGGGAAGCCCGAATCTTTATCATCCGCCCGATGTGCATTTTAAAGTCCTCTTTTTCTTGCAACGGAGGTTCAGCTCCGGGCGATGAAACCTCGAGCCGATACGAGCCTTTTGTTTCAAAATTGACATCGAGAATATCGCTCAATTGCCTGCTGATATTCACACAGTCCTCCAGCGCAACGCCTCCGGCTTTATCAATATACAATCGAAGGGTTTTCCCTCCCGGCTCCCGCTGATACTCGACATGCAACAACTTGACCCCTTCTTCATCGCACAACGGTCTGGCCAGTTCCTTAACCGTTTTAATAATATCAACCTGATCCACGGCAAAAAATCGTGTTCCGGGATATCGATCTTTTTTTTTAACTCTTTTTTGTTTCACGATACCGATACACTTTCTCCGGAAATAAAAAAACGGGCTTTCGCCCGCTTCTTTTCATTCTGGTAGATCCTTTGTGTGGAAAACCGTTAAATCTTCATGAAATTAACCTTGCACAAAAAAACTAAACCGCCTGCACCTTCGTTACAGCTCTACCAAAGCCGCTTCTGCGTCAATAATGAAAAGACGGACATCTGTGGAGCGGGCAACGAGATTCGAACTCGCGACACCAAGCTTGGGAAGCTTGTACTCTACCAACTGAGCTATGCCCGCTCAATTATTTTTATCCTTTAACATTGGATATTCCCTTTTGTCAATATTTTTTACCCACCCGGATAAGATGCCGCCCGTTCAAGAAGTATCCGAAACCGGATTTTTTATTGTCTTTTTCTTTTTATTTTAAAAATAGCTTAAACTCGATATTGACTTACAGAAAAACTTTCAATAAAATGCCGCATGTTAAGGAACGAGCTATCTTTGCTTTACTACGCGCTACGATTTAAAAACAGAACCACGGTATAGGAGGAAACAATGAAATTAAAGCTCTTTGCCATCACATCTGCCGTCTTTGCCGTTTGTTTCTTTTCGGGCATCGCCCCCGCCACCGTTCGTGCTGAAATCCAGCTTAAAACCCTGGGAAAGAGCCCTTTTTATCCGGTTAAAAATCTCAAAGCTGAAGCGATTTATCCGATTTTAAAAAAATATGAAAAAGATGTCCAGGGCGGATTTACTAAAGCCGGCAGCGGCAACCTATATAAACCGTTTATGAAAAATTTAGAGACCGCCAAGATGGAAGAGATCAAAATCCAGCCGGGTGATACATTTCTGTGGATGATCTTTAAGAAAAAAAATAAGCCGTTCGTTTTAAAAAATGTCAAATGGGCAGGGAAAGCCCCTTTTAAGGCATATCGTATGGAACTTCTGCATGAAGGAAAAAGATATGAGTTCATTTTCCCCAACATCTGTTTGAATATCGCCCTTAAAGAGATCTCCGCCGCCCCGGTTGCAGCAGCCCCTGTTCCTGCTGCCGCTCCGGCCCCAACTCCGGTACCGGCAGCCCCTTCCGCAGCGGTTACGGGTAAAGCTGCCCCTTCAGCAGCCCCGCCGTCCGCCGCTGGACAGCCGGGCGCTCCTGCAGGAACCCCCGCTGCTGTTCCATCCGGTGCTGCTCCATCCGGTGTTCCATCCGGTGCTGCTCCATCCGGTGCTGTGCCTGTCGTTGTTCCATCCGGTGCTGCTCCATCCGGTGTTCCATCCGGTGCTGCTCCATCCGGTGTTCCATCCGGTGCTGCGCCTGCCGGCGCTCCGACAACCACACCTACCGGCGCTCCCCCGGCAGTGGCGGCTCCTGCTGCCGCTCCGGTCAAAGCGGCCGGAATTCCTCGGAAAGGCCTGTTCGTCGGCGATGTGGGCTTCATGAAACAACTCGATCCGGCGACATTTCTACCGATCCGTGTAGGATATATGCACAAATTTACCGATAAAACCGCTCTAACCGGACTCGTTGGCTTTGCTCCGTTATTGGAAGGATGCGAAGACAATCCGCCAAAATTGGCGGATGTCCTGTTTTCCTATAATCCGGTACCCAAATTTTTCCTGGGTGCAGGAATCGGTATGTGGCACACCAGCTTTGATACCCGGGTCGACCTCATCCTCGAAGCCGGTCTCCATCTGACAAACAACCCGACAGGCCCGAACTTTGTGTTTTTCCTGGAAGGCCGGTCGGCCTTTGACGAGTTCGACGAAATTTCGGATTTGGGAAGGTTCGGCAGCGGACTTCGAATCCTGTTCTGATTTCTCCGCTATCCTCTCTTCAGAATGACAAGAATCTCCTGAAGCCCCGCCTTGATTTCCTCCAAGGTGGGGATCGAGGGAGATAAAGCCGAATCCTCTTTCAGAGTATTCAGGTACTGATTGGCACCCCGGATGGTAAAGTGTTCCTTGTAGAGAAGATGCTTGACTTTTAATACCAGCAATACATCCTTTTTTCGGTAAAGCCGCTGGCCGGAAGGAGTTCGGGTCGGTTTGATCCGTTTAAATTCACTCTCCCAAAACCTGAGGACATAGGGGGGAACGCCGGCAATCTCACTGACCTCGCCGATCTTATAATAGAGTTTTTCGGGGAAAAAATGCTCACCCCGCCCGCATTCTGATACTTCGGTCAAGACAACCTCCCCGAAGAAGGTTATTCCGGCAGCGAAACGTTGAAGGACTTCAGGAGCAGATTCGATATCCGTTGATGAATCTGGTTGACCTCTTTATCTTCCAGCGTTTTATTCATGCTTCGATAGGTAATCCTAAATGAAATGCTCTTTTTCCCCTCCGGAATTGGCTTGCCATCAAAAACATCAAATAGTTGAATGTTTTCAACAAATTCTTCCTGAGCATCATTTACGCAATGCAATATGTTCCATGCTTCAATTTCCTTGTCAACGATTATGGTAAAATCGCGCAAAACCGCCGGATATCTTGAAATCGGCACGGATTGTTTTGTATCGGGTAAATGAAGCATGAGGTCATCCAGATAAAGTTCTGCAATAAAAACCGGTTGCCTCACATCGAACACTTTCAACACTTCCGGGTGCACCTCTCCTGCCAGCCCGAGGGGGATATCTTTGATTCGAATTTGAGCGGTATATCCGGGACGTGTGTAGTGGCATGTCTCCTTCGGCATTCGGGTAAATACCACACCCTTTACATGTTGCGATTCCAGGAGGGATTCCACCACCCCTTTTAAATCATAAAAATCACACGGGGTTTCCTTTCCGTGCCAGGATGGATTGAATCTCGCACCTGTCCGGAGAACGGCCAGCATCTCCTTCTCGATCGGCAGTCGGTCTCCCCCCTGGCCGATATAGATTTTGCCGGTTTCAAAAAGCCGAAGGGTTCTGATCTGCTGATACAGGTTCCTCTGGAGAGTTTCCAGAAGGCCGGGAACCAGAGAGGTTCGCATGCAGGTTTGCTCTTCGGATAAAGGGTTGAGGATGGGGACTCCTTTTCTTCTGGGATCGTTATCCGGAAGCATGAGGCGGTCTTGAGAAGATGCATGAATAAAGCTGTAATTGATCACCTCCAAAAAGCCCAATCCGACCATCACGGTTTTGATTCGGTTCCGGACCTCAACCATCTTATTGGATTTTCTGATGCCGGCCGGCATTGAGGGGAATGTCGTGGGGATCTCCTGATATCCGGATAATCTTGCCACCTCTTCCATAAGGTCTTCCGGTCGGTTGACATCCACCCGAAACATCGGGGATACGACTTCAATGCGATCATGATCCAGTTTTACCGATTTGAATTCAATGAAAGAAAGCAGTTTCGAGATGTCGTCCTGGCTGTAATCGGACCCCAATAACCGTTTGGTTTTCGAAACGCTTAGGATCACTTTTTTTTGAGGAATCGCTTTTGGAGTTTCATCAATATATCCCTTGAGGATCTTTCCACCGCTGACTCCGGACATTAACACAGCTGCGCGATCGAGGGCCGAAACGGTTCCCGACAAATCGACGCCACGTTCGAACCGGTACGAGGCTTCCGTGCTCAATCCCAATGCCTTAGATGTTCTTCGAATGCTGGCCGGATTGAAATAGGCGCTTTCGATGAAAACCCGGGAGGTGGTCTCCGCAATTTCCGAATTCAGACCTCCCATGATCCCGGCAATGGCCACCGGTTTTTGGCCGTCGCAAATCATCAGCGCATCCGGCGGCATGATTCTTTCTTTCTGATCCAACGTCGTGAAGGCTTCCCCTTTCACTGCCGTTCGAACGACAATCCGGTTCTCAGACAGTCTGTCAAAATCAAACGCATGAAGAGGTTGCCCGGTTTCCATCAATACATAATTGGTGACATCCACGATGTTATTAATCGGCCTTAGTCCAACGGAGATCAGCCGATCCTGAAGCCAGAATGGCGAGGGGCCCATCTTGACATCGGAAAGAACCCTTGCGGCGTATCTCGGGCAATAGTCGGGGGCTTCGATACGCACCGAAGTCATGCCGGAAAGATCATTGAACTTATCGACAATCCGGGTGTCCGGATATCTGAGTGTTGTTTTTTGTATTCCGGCGATCTCCCTGGCGATTCCGAGTAGACTCAGGCAATCAGGGCGATTCGGAGTGATGCTGATCTCCAGTACGGTATCTGAAAGCCCTAATGCATTCGCCAGGTTTTCACCCGTCTGGTGCGAGGGGTCCAATATCATTGCCCCGCTTTGATCCAATCCCAATCCCAGTTCTTTTTCGCTACAGATCATCCCCTCGGAAAGAACCCCGCGGATGATCGATTTGTCCAAATTCGTTCCATCGGGAAATAAGGTCCCGGGGAGAGCAATCGGCGCGAGCATTCCTTTTTTAACATTAGGAGCGCCGCAGATGATCCGCAAAGGCCCCTTTCCCACATCCACCACACAAATCTTCAGCCGGTCTGTTTCAGGGTGCGGTTGAATGTCGATAACCCTGCCCACTTTGACGTTTTCCATGTATTCGAACCGGTCGGTGATGGTTTCCACCTCAAATCCGATCATGGTCAGCGCATCGGCAAGGTCATGCACTCCCATCTCGATAGGAACATATTCATTAAGCCAGCTCAGAGTGACTTTCATGACTAAAACCGCATTAAAAACCTGGCATCGTTTTCAAAAAATTTCCGAATATCATCGATTCCATATTTCAACATGGCGATCCTCTCGACACCCATGCCGAAAGCAAAACCGGTGTAACGTTCAGGGTCGTATCCAACCTTTTCAAACAGCGCCGGATGTACCATTCCCGAACCCAGCACTTCCAGCCATCCGGTCTGGGAGCAGACCCTGCATCCTTTTCCCCGGCAGATAACACAAAGAATATCGACTTCGGCGCTCGGCTCGGTAAACGGAAAAAAACTCGGCCTAAACCGCAAACTCGTCCCTTCGTCAAACATCTGGTGAACAAATGCGGTGAGCATCCCTTTCAAATCCCCGAAGGAGATATTCTCGTCCACAAGTAGCCCTTCCACCTGATGAAACATCGGTGTATGGGTCAAATCCGAATCACATCGAAATACTTTTCCCGGAGCGATGATCCGTACCGGCGGAGATTGTCTTTCCATAGTTCGAATCTGAACCGGGGAGGTATGTGTCCTCAAAACGACATTTTCTGAGACATAGAAGGTATCCTGCATGTCCCTTGCCGGATGGTTCTTCGGAATGTTTAAGGCTTCGAAATTATAATAATCGCTTTCAACCTCAGGCCCTTCAGCAATATCAAATCCCATTTTTTGAAAAATGTCACAGATTTGCTGAGTGATCTGGGTAATGGGATGCAATACGCCCACTCCGGAATGCCGTCCGGGCAAGGAGACGTCAATCCATTCGTCAGCAGTCCCTGCCGCGGATTGAACCCGTGTTAAGGCTTCCTTAACAGCATGATCCAGAATACGTTTTGCTGCATTTGCTTTTTTTCCAAAGGACGCCCTTTCGTCAGGAAGAAGGCTGGAAATCTCCCGGAGCAGTTTTGTTAACTCCCCTTTTCTGCCAAGATAGCGGGTCGATAACGTCTGGATGCTCTTCGCATCGGAGGCATTTTCCAGTTCTTTTAATGCCTGATATTGAATTTGTTCAAGCGATTTTTCCATGTCTCTTACGCATTTTGACGTTCGAAAGATGGAAGGGAACACTCCCCTCTAATGGAACGATAGGCAGGGCTTACTGTTTTGTCTTGAGTAAAGCCCTGCCTCTTCAGCACTCGCTTTGAAAGGATTATCCCTGTTGGGCGGCAAGACCGGCGATTTGGGCAAATCCTGAAGGGTCGGATATGGCCAGATCCGCCAGCACTTTTCGATCCAGTTCGATTCCTGCAACCTTTAAACCATGTATCAATTTGGTATAAGACAAATTACACATGCGGGCTGCCGCATTGATTCTAACAATCCATAGCCTGCGGAAATCCCGTTTTCGGGTCCTTCGATCCCGGTAGGCATACATCAGGGCTTTATCAAGGGCACCTGCAGCGGTTCGAAAAAGCTTGCTTCGGCCGCCCCTGAATCCTCGGGCCATTTTTAAAACTTTGTTTCGGCGTCTCCTAGCCTTTATTCCTCTTTTTACTCTCATGCGATCAACTCCTTAAAGACCGTATTATCCGTTTGGCAAAAGGAGGCTGACCTTCTTTTGGTCCGAATTGGAAAGAATTCCAAGTCTCCGAAGCGACCTTTTGCGTTTGGTGGTCTTTTTTGTCAAAATATGGTTTCCGTATGATTTTGAATACGTAAATTTACCCGAAGCCGTCTTTTTGAATCGTTTGGCAGCTGAACGATTGGTTTTAATTTTCGGCATGTCACATCCCTTCTTTGAACAGTTTTATAAAAAATAGATGGCGCGAGCACCTTTTGCTTTAAAAGCTCACGCCACCGGTCATAGATGAAAGGAAATCGGTTCTATCCAGGCAGCCTTATTGAATGGGTTTTCCTAAATTTCCCTCTTTTTCCATATCCGGGAGGAACTGGAATGCCCCCGCGGTTTCGCTTGAAAACATGGGTACGTTTCGTCTTATTTCGGCGCAAGAACCATAATGATGATCCGCCCCTCGAATTTTGCTTCCTGCTCCATTACCGCGATATCATCAACTTCTTTGGCAATTCGAGCCAAAAGCACCATCCCTTTTTCGGCCAGCGTGATCTCGCGACCCCTGAAAAGAACGGATATCTTAACTTTATCCTTTCTGCCGAGAAATTTCCTGATATGACCGATTTTAACCTGAAGATCATGCTCCCCGGTTTTGGGCCTGACTTTAATTTCCTTGATCTGGAAAGTACTTTGTTTCTTCTTTGCGACTTGTTTCTTTTTAGTCAGCTCATACTTGTAACGGCCGTAATCCATGATCTTGCAGACCGGAGGGTCCGCATTCGGCGACACTTCCACAAGATCCAAGCCGTAATCCGCCGCCGTAGCAAGCGCTTTATAGGTGGGAATGATTCCCACCTGATTCCCATCCGGGTCGATAACTCTTACCTCTTTCGCTTTAATGTATTGATTGACGTTAATCCGATCTCGATCTTTGTTTGTTATAGCGATTGTCACCTCCTGCTTTTAAAAAATGCCTAATCATCTCCCCTGTGCCCCAACAACATGAGCCGCAGAAGATCGCTTTCCATTGTTTAACCTGTTTGAATATAAAAAAATATTACCGGATGCAAGCAAAAAATGCAAGAAGGTCAAGTTCCCTGTAAAAGATCCGAACTCGTTAGCTGTGCAGACTGCGATAGGGTATGTTTTGCCAGTAGGCTCCCTCTCAAGTAACCGTTTTCCGGTTTTTCAAAATATGCCTTCAACAGAACGACACTCCTCTCCCGCAACATGTTCGGCACAATAGATACCTGGATATTACGATATAATGGGGTTAGATTCGATAAATCGCATCTCGTTCCTCCACCCATTACATCTTCATAAGCATATACAATTCTTCTGATGCCATGCAGCAGGATGGCGCCATAACACATGATACAGGGCTCCAATGTCGAATAAAAAACGAGGCGATTTCTCGGAATACTCCTCCCCAAACTATTCAGGTTTTTCAGCGCCACGATTTCGGCATGATCGATCTCGCTTGCCACCTCCCCCTTGGTTCCCTCTCTCGCTCCGGCTGCAATGACCTCATCTCCCAGCGCGATAATACACCCCACCGGGAACTCCCCTTCCGACAAGGCGTTTTGGGCCTGGATCAAGGCTTTTTCCATAAAATAGAAATCATCCATCGCATTGTTCCCACTCTAAATACGGCAGATCGTATCATCGCACGGGCAGCTTCCATCCACTTCGAAAGCATACATGATTCGTGACTCCATCTCAGCCCGATCTTGAGGAATAGGAGCAAAGGAATGTGCCGATGCGATTTGAACGAGCTCATCTTTTGAAGGGATCGATTCAAGACTTTCGGCAATAACTTTGCCGGTCGATGTATCAATAATTTCTGCATCTTCGCCGTTAGTTACAACCGCAATGGGTATTTGATACGGAGAAAGAAGCCTTGATGCTGCAAGAGCGGTCCGTCGCCGGGTTACCAGCGATCCTGGTCCATATTTGATTATCATGCAATCCTTTCCGGATAGAACAATTTTAAAATCAATGGGAATGATTGCCCGTTTTTCACCTGCAATAATCGTAAGCCGGCATCGGGAGACGATTTCATTTTTAAGAAAGCCTTTATTTTCCACCATGAGTTGCGCTATTTTCTGCCGGTACCGTTCATCGTGAGTGTCGGGTAACAGTTCTGCGGAGAGGTAATCCGTGAGCGTTCCCATTATAAGATGATGTCCATTCACGCTTTTTTCCGATCCCACAAATTGATCATACAACCAAAAGAGAAAATATGGTATTTTTTTAAATTCGAAATGTAAATAATCCTTTACATAAAGTGGATCATCTGAAATAAAAATTCAGCGAAAACCTGAAATCCATGCGGTTGTCGGGTTTTTAATAATCGCATGCCACGGATCGAATATGTCCATCAGGGAAGATTTTGAAAACCGCGAAAAGAGCTTTATGTCTCCGTTTGGGTGCTTGAGTTCCCAGACCCGGGGAAGAGCGAGACCGGAAAACCCCTGCACGATCCGCACCGCATTCCAGCTCGATAAGTTTCGAATCGTCTATTCCAATGCATTTCGACGGTTGAAATATAAAACCCAGGTCTTTTTATCCCCGTTGGGGGATCAGTATCGAACCCGCTTAACTCATACCCTCGAAGTTGCTCAGATCGCCACGACTATTTCCCGAGCCATGCGACTGAATGAAGACTTAACCGAGGCCATCGCCCTTGGCCACGACCTGGGTCATACCCCCTTCGGACACGGAGGGGAAGTGACGCTACAGGAGATCTGTTCTCAAGGCTTTTCCCATAATGAACAAAGTCTGCGCGTCGTTGAACTGATTGAGAATAGAGGTAAGGGGTTGAACCTTACAATAGAGGTTCGCGACGGCATTTTGAAACATTCGAAAGGCTACGGTAAAATCATCCCCGACGATCCCAGAGAACTTCCATTCACTGCCGAAGGAAGGGTTGTCCGTATTTCCGATATTATCGCCTATCTGAATCACGATCTGGACGATGCCATTCGAAGCGGAGTGATCCGAAAGGAACAGGTTCCGGAATCCTGTGTGAAGGTCTTAGGCAATAACCATCTTGACCGAGCGACGGCAATGATTAAAGATGTGGTCGGTACCAGCGCCGTCAGAAACGGCGAATTTTGTCTGGATATGAGCGACGAAGCCTTTTCCGCCATGACGACCCTCCGGCAATTTCTATATGATTATGTTTATCGCGCCGATCGGATTCACCGGGAATTTATCAAAACCAAAAAGATTCTGACGGAGCTTTTCAATTATTTCATGAACGACAATGAGATATTTCAGAAAGAACTCGTTCATATGGAATTGACAGAAATCAATCATCATTGCCAGAACAGGGAAAGAATCGTTTGCGACTTCCTCGCCGCCATAACCGATCGCTACGCCCTTCACCTTTATCAGGAAATCTTTTTCCCTACCTTCATCGTGTAAAGAAGACCTGTATGAATGTTCGAATCCGAAATTGGACAAATGGTTTCGAGCCGTTCTCATGCCGACTGGCCGATCTTTACGCGGCAATGGATCAGGTGTACCGGAAAACAGCGGAGCATTATGGTTTTTTGTGTCACGGATGCACGGATAATTGCTGCTTCACCCATTTCCATCATCATACTTTTATTGAATACATGTTTATCCGCCAGGGGTATCTGGATTTGAGCCCCATGATTCAGGATGAAATCATGCGCAGGGCAAAAAGAGATGCCGGGAGAATACCTTACGGGGATGCGGAAAGAGGGTGTCCGGTAAATTTCGACGGACGCTGCATCCTTTATCCGTACCGTCCCATGATCTGTCGGTTGCATGGGATCCCGCACGAACTTCATCCCCCCGGCCGGCCGGCAATATTTGGGAGCGGATGCGAATTTTTCGAACTGTTTCGACGCGAACAAAATATGATTCGATTGGATCGCACGCCATTCTATACTGAAATGGCCAAACTTGAAAATGAATTTAAGAAGGGATCCGGAATTGACCGGAAAATCAAAATGACCGTGGCCGAGATGGTTTTGGCCATTAACCGATTCCCCCAAACCGATTCATGAAATATCTGGACCCTGAAACCATAAATCAGCTCTCCGGTGTCTCCATCGAATCCGACGAGAGATTCTCTTTCCGCTGTCACTCCGGACTTTCCTGTTTCAATCACTGTTGCCGCAACCTTAATCTCTTTCTGTATCCATATGATGTTCTCAGACTGAAGGAATCCCTTCAGATTCATTCCGGGCAATTTTTAGATCACTATGTCGACGTGGTGTTGCGGGAAGGGAACTTTCTCCCCGAGGTTCTTCTGAAAATGGCTCAGGATGAACATCAATCCTGTATCTTTCTATCGGAACAGGGATGTTCGATATATGAGAGCCGTCCACATACATGCCGGCTCTACCCGGTGGAGCAGGGGTTTTTTTTCGACGCCAAAACAAGGCAGACCCGGTTCATCCACCTGTTCCGTCCACCTGCTTTTTGTTTAGGACAGTATGAAACCCAACGCCTGACTCCTCTGGACTGGATGGATGATCAAAACGCAACCGTTTATAATGAAATGACCGCATACTGGGCCGGGATTAAGCGTCTGTTTCAAATCGACCCGTGGGGAAGCGAAGGTCCATCCGGGCCTAAAGCCAAAATGGCCTTTATGGCCGTCTATAACATCGACCGGTTCAGGGATTTTGTTTTCAATAGTTCATTTCTGAAAAGGTATCGGATCAAGTCGTCGATGATCGACCGGATCCGAAAAAACGACGTCGAATTGATGAAATTTGGATGCTCCTGGATTAAGTTCTATCTTTGGGGGATTCAGACGACCGGGATCAATCTCCGGTAATCGTTACAAAACGCCTTTCGGCATAATCCCGGCCGGCTCCCCGCCCAGCACGTATCCGCCGTCTAGACGGAGCACGCTTCCGGTCATGTAAGATGCATCTTCGATGATAAAGCAGACAGCTTTAACCACATCCTCGATGATCCCGGTCCTCTTAAGTAAAATGTGTCCGATGATCGCCTCTTTCTGTTTTTGAGTTAGAAGAGACCATCCTCTGGTTTTTTCCGCGTGCCGGGTCTCCATAAAACCGAGCATGACTTCATTCACCCGCACTTCCGGCGCACCTATCCGGGCCCATGTTTCCGTCAAAAGGGAAATCCCGCGGTTGGCCGACGCATATCCGTCATTGAAAACAAGGGCCGCCGGACCGGATCTTCCCACGATGCCGGCGATCGAAGACAGGTTGATGACAACACCGTCACCTGATCCCTTCAGGTATGGCAGCGCCTCGTTGAAAACCCACCATTTCGCCCGAAGCGTGGTGGCCATTTCGAGGTCCCATTGTTTCTGGTTATATGGGCCGTGAACCACCGGCCACCCGCCGCGTTCGATGTTGTTGACCAGAATGTCGATCCGACCGAAACAATCGACGACCCGCTGAATCAAATTCGGAATCCGCTCCGTCTTTAGAAGATCCGTCTTTATAATAAGGAAAGGGTTCCCCGTATCTTTCAAATCCTGTTTCAACTCTCCCAAGCGTTCCTCCCTATCATAATAATTGAGAACCACCCGGATCCCTTTTTTGGACAATCCGAGTGCTACCCCTTTTCCGATACCGTTAATCGATCCTAGTATCAATGCCACTTTATGCGTAGCCGTCATTTAATCGTTTCAACTTTCCTGTTTAGGGGAAAACAGGGGTTTACTATCCTGATTGCCCATAGTTCATTATTCAGTCGCTTCATCCTCGAATAATACCCTTTTAATCCATCGGTGACCCAATTCCAAGAGTTTTTCGTCATCACTTATCACCGCCGGAATTTCGGTTTCATTGACCGGCAACCCATTCAACAAGCCTTTCTCGATATGGTCCCTGAATCCGTCGATGTCGTAGCACGCCAGGTTGAAGAGATGCTGGGCCTTTAAATCCAGAGTGCCTGGGAAAAGCCTGTTCTTCAATGCGATCAGTTCCATGAGCAGATCGTTCATCCGAATGTAGGGGGAAGCCCCCTGGTTGGTGATCCATTCCCGAACCGTTTGAACCCGGCCTTCGTCGAAACCTTTACAAAACCGTTCTTTGATCAGGGCAAAGTGCTCTGTGATCTTTTCCGTTTCCCTGGATCGGGTAACAGCCCGGGCGACGGGATACAGCCGGCAGGATGTCGGCCGATCTTCATAAATTGAGCAGCCGTTCCTTGTTACAAAAGGGCATGGCAACTCCAACGGATCATTTGGTATAAGAGATACAATCGGGAATCCGGAGCGGGGTCCGATGTACCGATAGGTATATCGTTCTAAAAATTGCGACGAGGAGAGGCCCAATCGCCTCTTTATTCGAAGAATATCATAAGGCGTCAGAAACTGATTGAGATCCCGGCAGCAATCATTAAAACATGGACCGTTTTTATCGCAGGCAAATTGAAAACGATCGTCGATGGAAAGCGGAATCAGCTCTTGACTCATAGCCCCTCTCTGTTGATACCGAATATCCTTAATAAATGGTTAAAATTTTTGAAAGTGCTTGACATTCCTAATACCCGATGATAATTGATTTCTCTTAAAATTATTGGAGACGACCTATCACTATCTATCTGATATTAAATATTTTTTATACTAATTTCAACAGCATGTCCTTTAGCTGATCGAGATAAAGGAAATTTTTTTATTACGGGCCAAACGGTTAGAAAAGTGGTCCTAAAGAATGAAGGGGGGTGGGGAAGAAGGAATCGAATTTGGTGAAATCGGACGAAAATTGAGGCCAAGTTGCAAAAAAACAGATTTTTGCAAAATAAAAATGAGGAGGTAACGTAAATGCCAAGTTTTGTAATAACTGAAAAATGTGACGGTTGCAAAGGCGGGGACAAAACGGCCTGCATGTACATTTGCCCCAACGATCTTATGGTTCTGGATCCTACCGTAATGAAAGCGTACAACCAAGAACCGGATCAATGTTGGGAATGTTTTTCATGCGTTAAGATTTGCCCCACCCAGGCAATTGAAGTAAGAGGTTATGCCGACTTCGTCCCGCTAGGAAGCAGTGTCATGCCGATGCTGGGAACCGAAGATATCATGTGGACCTGTAAGTTCCGAAACGGCCTTATTAAACGCTTTAAGTTTCCCATCCGGACAACGCCTGAAGGAGGCGCGAATGCGTATTCGGATCTGAAAGGAAAAGATCTAGAAAGCGGCCTCCTTGCCACACAAGAAGCCGAGGGATATAAACTTCCGAGACCTAAAGCGACTGTCTAAGCATGCGGGCCTTGGTTTTGTGTTGTCTCAAGCTGAATGACTAATTAAGAAAAATAGATTTAAGGAGGATATAACATGGCATTACCTAACAAACCCAAAGGGGAACTCAAGGCCGTTAAAGATCCTGCTTTTGAAGAGCGAGAAGTTGATGTCTTGATCATCGGCGGTGGAATGGCGGCATGCGGAGCGGCATTTGAAGTGAAAAAATGGTTGGCTCCCAACCAGACTTGCCTGATCGTGGACAAAGCGGCCATAGAGAGAAGCGGCGCCGTTGCTCAGGGCCTTTCGGCCATCAACACCTACATCGGCGAAAACTCTCCCGAAGACTACGTCAAAATGGTTCGAAACGACCTCATGGGAATCGTACGTGAAGACCTGATTTTTGATCTCGGCTGTTATGTGGACGATTCCGTCAACCTGTTTGAGGAATGGGGGCTCCCCATATGGAAAAAATCCGCAGAGGGTAAAACCCTGGATGGAAAAAAAGGACTGGCGATGGGGACCCTGAAAAAGGGAGCCAAACCGGTTCGCACCGGCAAATGGCAGATCATGATCAACGGCGAATCCTACAAGCGGATCGTTGCCGAAGCTGCCAAAAAAGCGATTGGCGATACCAACATCCTGGAGCGCGTCTTCATCGTGGAGCTCGCACTGGATAAAAACCGCCCGAACCAGATCGCCGGGGTTATGGGATTCTCAACTAGGGAAAACAAGGTCTATTTGATCAAATGCAAAACCGCATTGATCGCGTGCGGCGGCGCGGTGAACATCTATCAACCCCGAAGTGTCGGTGAAGGAAAAGGGCGCGCCTGGTATCCGGTTTGGAACTCCGGTTCTACTTACTACCTGGGAATGAGAGTCGGCGCCGAACTTTCCATGATGGAAAACCGTTTCACCCCGGCCCGGTTCAAAGACGGCTACGGCCCGGTGGGCGCTTGGTATTTGCTTTTCAAAGCCAAAGGCTTGAACGGTCTGGGTGAAAATTACGCTGCTTCCGAAGCCGCCAAGAAAGAGTTACAAAAATATGGACAATACGGCACCGCCGCCGTTACACCGACATGTCTGCGGAACCACCTGATGCTGTTCGAAATGAAGGAAGGGCGCGGCCCCATCGTTATGGACACGGTATCGGCGTTGGCCGAACTCGGCAAAACCATGGACAAGAAAGAGCTCAAGCATCTTGAATCCGAAGCCTGGGAAGATTTCCTGGATATGACCTGCGGTCAGGCCAATCTGTGGTGCGCCACCAACACCGAACCGGAAAAGAAAAATTCCGAGATCATGCCGACCGAACCGTATCTGCTCGGATCCCATTCGGGCTGCTGCGGCTTCTGGGTTTCCGGTCCCGACTACGACTGGGTACCGGCTGCGTTTAAACTCAAAGCCGACAACGGTAAAGTGTACAACCGAATGACCACGGTCAACGGCCTCTTTACCGCCGGTGACGGCGTCGGATGCTCGGGTCATAAGTTCTCCTCCGGATCCCATGCGGAAGGCCGGCTCGCCGTCAAACAGATGGCCCGGTATGCAAAAGACCACGCCGATTTCAAACCGGAAGTGGCCATGTCCAAACAGGACATCATCGATTATGTGTACAAGCCGGTCCACACGTATCTGGCCAATTGCGCGTACACCACCGCCGACGACATCAATCCCAACTACCTTAAACCCAACGGAATGATGTACCGGTTGATGAAGGCCACTCACGAGTATGGCGCCGGCACGGCCACCTACTACCAGACGACCAGCAAAAACCTGGAAATCGTCATGGAACTTCTGCTGTGGATGCGGGAAGACTGCGAAAAGCTGGCCGCTGGAGACCTGCACGAACTGATACGGTCATGGGAGATTCTGCACCGTATTTGGACGGTCGAATCCCACCTGCGCCACATCCAATTCAGAAAAGAAACCCGGTATCCCGGATTCTATTATCAGTCCGATTACCCGGGCCAGGATGACAAAAACTGGTTCTGCTTCGTCAACTCCAAGTTTGATCCGAAAGCGAAGAAATGGGATATTTTCAAGAAAGATTACATCAAGATCATCCCGGATTAAATAAGGAGCGACTATGAACTAGTCGGCAAAAGATACCTCCAGGTGTCGCAAGGCACCTGGAGGTTTTTGTTAAGATCCCTTGTTATGGGTGATCGGTGATGGATGACCGACAAATTGCATTTCATTACCCGTCACCCATAATTTTATTATCACTACGCACGGAGGGATAGCATGACAAACGAAAAAACAGCCCCTGTAAACGGTAGCCTTTTGGTCGTCGGTGGAGGGATTAGCGGGTTGACCACCACCCTCGAAGCTGCCGAAGTGGGATACGAAGTTTTTTTAATCGAAAAAAATCCATATCTGGGCGGAAGGGTAGCGCAGTTGAATCAATATTTTCCCAAGCTATGTCCTCCGACCTGCGGCCTTGAGATCAATTTCAGAAGAATCAAGGACAACCCGAGAATTAAAACGTTTACACTGGCCGAAGTTGAAAAGGTATCCGGGACTCCCGGCCATTACGATGTTACCATCAAGTTAAATCCCAGGTATGTCAACGAAAAGTGCACCTGCTGCGGGGATTGTGCCAAGGCCTGCCAGATGGAAATCTCAAACGATTTTAATTTTGGGATCGATAAGCATAAAGGGGCCTACCTCCCCTTTGAGATGGCATTCCCGGCACGCTATGTGATTTCGCCCCAGATCGTCGGCACGGAAGACGCCAAGCGCTGCCTGAGTGCTTGTAAATACGACGCCGTCGATCTCGACATGAAGGCCAAGACCATCCATCTCAGCGTGGGCGCCCTCGTCTGGGCAACCGGATGGGAACCATACGATGCCACCAAGATCGACAATCTCGGCTTCGGGAGATATTCGAACATCGTCACCAACATGATGCTGGAACGGCTGGCCGCTCCAAACGGACCCACCAGAGGAAAGATTTTGCGCCCATCGGACGAAAAGGAGCCTAAAAGCATCGCCTTTGTTCAATGCGCCGGTTCGCGGGACGAAAACCACCTTCCCTATTGCTCCTACATCTGCTGCATGGCGTCTTTGAAACAGACCACCTACATTCGGGAACAATATCCGAACGCCGAGATCTATATTTTCTATATCGACCTCAGGGCGCCGGGATACCGATATGAACGATTTTACAAAAAAATCAAAGAAGATCAAAAGGTCCATTTTGTCAAAGGAAAGGTTGCCGAGGTCAGTGAAGATCCCGACTCCAAAAATATCACCGTGGTCGCCGAAAATGCGGTAACAGGTGAAAAAATGAGACAGACTGTGGAACTGGTGGTCCTTGCCACCGGCATGCAGCCGACCGCTGCACAAACCAAACCCTCTGCCGATCTCAAGTACACTCAGGACGGTTTTATGATAAACGATTTTGAAAGGGGCGGCATGTTTGCTGCGGGATGTGCCAATAAACCGGCTGATGTGGTATCATCGAATCAGAATGCAACCGGTATGGCATTGAAGGCGATCCAAACCCTGGTGAGAAAGCAGGAGGTTATCCATGGATAAAAAATATGGTGCTTATATCTGCACGGGTTGCGGAATCGGGGATTCACTGGATATCGGGGCATTGAGCAATGTGCCCCAGGAGGAAGGGTTCCCCTGCAAAACCCATCCCTTTCTCTGCGGTCAGGAAGGTGTCGATTTATTGAAAAAAGATATTGCAGAAGGGACCAATGCTCTGGTGATTGCCGCCTGTTCGCGTCGGGTCAACTTCGATACCTTTCGGTTCAACGGCTGTCTCGTCGATCGGGTGAATCTAAGAGAAGGAGTGGTATGGTCTCATCCCAGATCCGCTTTTCCGGCGCTTACGGAAGAGGAAAAGGCCGATTCCCAAAAATTCGATCGGGTTCAAATGATGGCCGAGGATTATCTGAAAATGGGGATTGCCCGGATTAAGAAGATCACTCTTCCCGAACCTTTTCAATTGGCGGCGCTAAGCCGAAAAATCCTCGTCATTGGAGGAGGCGTCACCGGCATGTCGGCCGCTTTGGATGCGGCCAACACCGGCTACTCCGTAACCATTGCCGAAAAGGAAGCACAGCTGGGAGGCCATGCCAATTCCTGGAGGAAACAGCTCCCTGTTGCCTATCCCTATGATAATTTAATATCTCCTGTAATCGAAGAAAAAATCAAGGCCGTTCAAAACCATCCTAACATTACCGTAAAAACCGAAACCGTCGTCGCCCGAATCGCCGGTCAGCCGGGAGAATTCACGATAACCTTTAAAAAGCCCGGAGAAAAAATTGAATTCGATGTTCCATTTCCGCTCCCCCCAGATATGCGGGCAGATGAAAGCGGCAAGGAACTCGACCCGGAAAAGCTTCACGAGCGGTATCTGGAATACAACAAGGGAAGACAGGATATCCTGACACTGGATCCCAACGGTGAATTGTTCGGAGCGGCCATCCTGGCTGCCGGTTGGCGACCGTATCAGCCTGAAAAGAGCGAGTTTGCTCACCTCGGTTTTGGTGAACTTCCGGACGTGGTGACCAACGCCGAATTCGAAAAGATCGCCAAGGTCGGAAAAATCCACCGTCCGTCGGACGGTAAGATCGCCAAATCGGTTGTTTTCATCCAAAGCCCCGGCAAGGGAGACGACAGCGATTTCGATTATGCCGGATCGGTCACCAGCCTTGTTGCTCTTAAACAGGCCAAATATGTTCGCGACGATTACCCGGATGACGGCAAGGCATTTATCTTTTATCAACATATGCGTACACCCGGTCTGTCCGAAAACTTCTACAAAAGCATTCAACAAGATCCGGGCATTTTCCTGACCAAAGGCGAAGTGGTCGCCGTATCCAGAAACGGGGACGGTCTTGCCGTTCTTGCGGAAAATACCCTTTTAGGTAAAAAAGTTGAGGTTATAGCGGACATCGTCGTCCTAGGGACCGGGATGGTTCCGGCAACAAAGGATGATCCGGTGATCAATCTGGCGTATCGGCAGGGACCTGCTTTCAGAGACAACGCCATCTTCAATGACTATGCCGATTCCAACTACATCTGCTTCCCATATGAAACGCAGAGGACAGGCATTTATGCGGCAGGCGGGGTTCGACGGGCGCTTACAGTCGAGGAATCGATCGAAGACGCCGCCGGCGCCGCGCTGAAGGCGATCCAATGTCTCGAAAGCGTTTATCGGGGGGTTTCCGTGCATCCAAGGTACGGAGATATGACATTTCCCGACTTCTTTTTCCAGAGATGCACCCAGTGCAAGCGATGCACTCAGGAGTGCCCTTTCGGTGCGCTCGATGATGATGCGAGAGGAACCCCAAAGCCGAATCCTACGCGTTGCAGGCGCTGCGGGACATGCATGGGAGCCTGCCCGGAGAGGATCATCGGATTTGCCGATTACAATATCGACAGCATCGGATCCATGGTCAAGGCGGTCCGAGTCCCCTCCACCGATGATTTTGATGAGCCGCCCCTGCGAATTCTGGGTCTTGTTTGCGAGAACGACGCATACCCGGCCCTCGACATCGCCGGGTTGAACGGACTCTCTTACTCGGCGGATGTCCGCCTTATCCCCGTGCGTTGTTTGGGATCGGTAAACGTGATATGGATAAAAGACGCGCTAGCTCAAGGTATGGACGGCGTTTTTCTTTTGGGCTGTAAATACGGAGATGACTATCAGTGCCATTTTGTCAAAGGAAGTGAACTGGCCGATATCCGGATGAAGAAAATAGGAGATGCCCTGACAAGCCTGGCACTGGAAGTGGAACGGGTGGCCCAATTCGAGATCGCCATCGACGAGTATGACAAGCTTCCCAAAATCATCAACGATTTTGTGGAGAATATCGAAGGTCTTGGCCCGAATCCATTTAAGGGCTTCTGATCATCCGACGTTTTATTAAAACAAGCGGAAGCAGCTTCGCTGAAAATTAAGACTTAGGAGGTACGGATATGGCGGATACTTACCGTATTGAGCCGGATATCAACTTTATCAAGGAGGTCCAAATGCTGGGCGGGCAAGACCTCAAGAAATGTTTTCAATGCGCGACCTGTTCGGTGGCCTGCCCGATTTCC
>JAZDGS010000002.1:0-6592 GCA_043806755.1 Pseudomonadota bacterium
AAAGACGATCGGAAATAAAAGACGCCTTTCCTTTTGATAAAGCCCTGGAGCGACGAACATCCAGAATTCGTAAAGGATCACCGGCGCCGCCAGCATCACTCCGGATAGAAATGCCACCTTAAGATACGTAAAAAATGCCTCGGAAATCCCTGTAAAAATGAGCTTGTCCCCCTCCTGCATGGCGGCGATGAGGGGGAGGGTCAGAATATCAAAGATCTTTTCCTTAAATCCATAGGATACGGCAAAACCGATTCCGATGGCGATAAAGCAGACAATGAGACGCTTCCTCAGCTCTTCGAGATGGCCGGTGAACGGGAGCTTGTTTTCTTCATCAAGCGTCTTGCCCATTTTTCCTGGGTTCCTCTCCCTCTTTTAATTCTTCCGGTTGCGGCCCGGCCCCCTTGTTGACGCCATCCGGTGAAGCGGTTTTCAGATCTTCGGACGTGCTGTTGACGCTCACGGTATCCCGGATGTCCTTATTCAGGTCATCAAAGGCCGTCTTGACGTCTTTGAATTCCTTAAAATCGTTATCGATCTCAAGCGATTCCTTCAAATCCCGGGTGGCTTTTTTAAATTCACCTAGGGCGCGTCCTAGTGATCGGGCCAGATCCGGGAGCTTTTTCGGTCCGATGACGATAATGGCGATGGCCAGGATAATGATCATTTCCGGCATCCCGATCCCAAACATATCCAACTCCTTTGCATGCGTGGTTCAAGGCACAGGAATTCCGTTTTGACAATAAAATAAGAAGTGTATTTCTACCGGCTTTACGACCGGGTGTCAAGAATCCGTTTTTTCATCCCGGCGGGCTGTGGAAGGATCTAAGGGTTTGAAACACCATGGAATCAAGGATCCGGGCGCAGGACTAAAAAAAAGAGTTGACCACGATGCTGCATATGCCCGGCCGCGATCTCCGCATACGGACCGTTCCCCCAGAATAAATCCGCGCGCCCGGGCCCCCGAATCGCCCCTCCCGTGTCCTGATTCAGGGCAAAGCGGCTGAAAGACGACCAGGAGCGGATCCGTCCGTCGGGATCAACAATCGGTTTTTGAGAGCTGATGAACGCAAGGGATCCGGAAGGAAAAATCCGCCTGTCCAAAGCGATCGATCTCCCGGGTGTGAGCACGACATCCAACGATCCTTTCGGGCCTTCTTTTTCGAATTTGAAAAAAACATAACTCGGGTTGTGATTCAGAATCTCCTGAGCTTCTTCAGGGTGATTCATCAAATAGGATCGGATGCGCTGCATCGACATTTCGGATCGGGGAATTTTGTTCGTTTCGATTAACAGCTTACCGATGCTCCTGTAAGGATGGCCATTCGTGACATGATAGTGAAGGTTGGCAGCTTCTTGAGAATCAAGATAGAGCCGGCCTGATCCCTGGATTTGAAGAAAAAAAAGATCAACCGGATCCTTCAGATACGCCAGCGGTTTGAGTTTTCCCTCAAGCGTTTTTTCCACATCGATCTCCCGGCGATCATAGTACGGCACGATGCTTTCTCCGGTATACCGGCCGATGATCGTTTTTTTTTCACAGCCGGTGGAAAAAAGAGAAAGATCGATGATGGTCAAATCGTTTGGTCTCGGATAAACCGGAATCAGATAAGGAGGTTTTTCTTCAAGGCTTCCGAACAAGATGGGTTCATAATAACCCGTGAAAAGCAGCTCCCCGGTCCCCTCTATTCCAGTTGCCTTGTAAATGATAAATCGGGATCGGATAAATCGGTTGAGATCCTGTTCCGCCGGTTTTTGTCGGATGAAATTCCAAAATTCATCTGCGGACCTGATCAGGTGTGCGGCAGTATAAAGATCCTCTCCGAAAAAAAAGGGGGTATCGGGAGAAAGTCGCCGAAGATACGAAACGCTGTTTTGGATGCCGTATTCAAGTCCGTCATAAATCATATCGTCGGAAAAGCGGGGATAGGATGCGACCGGGAGCTTTATCATGGAGAGCTTTTCTCCTTTTTTAACCGGTACGGCGCACCCCACGGAAAATGCGATCAGGATGATTCCAGCGAAAAAAAGAAAACGATTGATTTCGTTTGATTTCATCACAATGGTTGCGCATCCGCTGTTTTCCGGATGTAGGTTCCGCTTTTACCCCCGGATTTTTCAATCAGGTAAATATCCGAAATGCGCATTTCCCGGTCATATGATTTGCACATGTCGTAAATTGTCAGAGCCGCAACCGATACGGCGGTCAGGGCTTCCATCTCGACTCCGGTTTGACCGAAAAGCCGGACAGCCGCTTCAATCCGGATGAGGCTCTTGTCTTGATCCGGGAAAAAATCCACGCTGACATGGGTGATGGTTAACGGATGGCACATGGGGATCAGCTCGCCGGTTTTTTTCGCCGCCATGATTCCCGCGATGCGTGCTGTTTCCAGCACGTTCCCTTTTTTAATGTGCCGGTCTTTGATCATGTCAAGCGTGTCCGGCTTCATTGAAATGACCCCATGCGCCCTGCTTTCCCGCAAGGTGGATGATTTTTCAGTCACATCCACCATCCGGACGCCCCCTTCCTGATCAATATGTGTAAATGAAGGCATTCGCCGCTCCTTTTATAAGGATTTGTTCATTCGGGATAGGAATTGATTTGCTTTTATCAACTCCTCCGGCGTGTTGATATTGAAAAAAGAAATGAGATCCGGATCATTTTCCCGAAAGCGTTTCTCCGGTATGAACTTAACGCGTCTTTTTTGAAAAACCCGTATGATTTGGTGTTTATCTTGCAAAAGAAAATGTTCGATCGCCGCAAGGCACCTTCTGGAATAAACGGCGTTCAAAGGTTCCATTCCCTGGCTTGTTTTTGGGATGAAGGCATCGTATCCCTCTTCGATTTCATTTAAGATGACGTGAAGGGCCTCCTTTTTTAAAAAAGGGGTGTCGCAGGCGGTGACAAAGGCATACGGATTTGTGGCATAAAAGAGCGCACTATGAATACCGGTGAGCGCGCTTTTTGTCGGGAAAGGGTCGGCTGCGATGAGGACATCTTTTTCAATATAATAAAGCGGGTCTTTGGTGACAAGAATCACTTCGTCGAAAAAAGCGGAAAAGGTCTCCAGGATTCGGTCCAGGACGGTTTTTCCGAAAATTTCGATGAACGCTTTGTTTTTTCCTGAAAAACGGGAATTCTCGCCGCCTGCCAGAATGACGCCGGTGCAATGGCTTCTCATTTATTCGGATCCTGAAAACGATAATCGATCGGGGGATTCGGCATTTTTGTTTTTTCTTTACTTAACCATACGGAAACGTTAATATCAAGTCGATTTCTCCTCTTCCAAATCCGGCAATGAGATCCGAAAGGGATTGGGCATACGCATTAATGAACGAATCCGGAGGCCTTAACATGGGAGACCCTGAAATTATTTTGGATGAAAACGACATCAAGCGCATCCTTTTGAGAATGACCCACAACATCCTTGAAGAACATAAGGGTACGGGTAACCTGGCTTTGATCGGCATCCAGACGCGCGGCGTCTTCCTGTCAAGACGGATTCAGAAAAATATCAAAGAGATCGAAGGGGTCGAAGTTCCGGCAGGGATTATCGACATCACCCTTTACCGGGATGACTGGACCCGGATCAGCCATAACCCGCTCGTTCAGGACACCGATATTTTATTTTCCGTGGATGGCAGACAGATCATTCTGGTGGATGATGTGTTGTTTACCGGCCGGACCACGAGAGCGGCCATGGATGCCCTGATCGATTTCGGGAGGCCGGCCCGGATCGAGCTTGCAGTTCTCATAGACAGAGGGCACCGGGAACTCCCTATTTTAGCCAATTATACCGGAAAGGTCGTCGAGACGCGTCGCTCGGAGATGGTCAATGTTCTTCTCAAGGAATGCGACGGCGAGGACAGGGTGTTTATTCAGAAAGGATGATCCATGGGAACCCCAGAGCATAAAAAAAGCACACCGGAAACGGTCAGAGTGGGGATCATCAGCGTTTCTTCAACCCGAACCCTGAGAGACGACAAAAGCGGAAACTGGATTGCCAAACGGGCCAAAAAGGAGGGGCATCTGGTGGTGGATCATCGCATGGTTCAGGACGATACCAATGCGATTGTGAGCGTTGTTAAAGAGGTGATCCATGAAACGGGTGCGGAGGCGGTGATATTGACCGGCGGAACCGGAATCAGCCCGAAGGATGTCACCATCGAAGCGGTCCGGCCCCTGTTTGAAAAGGAGTTGACGGCATTCGGTCCGCTTTTTTCCCAGTTGAGTTTCGAAGAGATCGATTCCGCCGCCGTTCTTTCCCGAGCTACCGCGGGGCTTTTTGGAAAGACGGTTTTATTCTGCATTCCCGGAAGCCTAAAGGCCTGCCGTCTTGCCTGCAAAGCCCTCATATTCCCCGAACTCGGACACCTTATCAAGCATATCCAAGAGTCTTGATCAACATCCGGCGGCGATTGATTTTTATGGCCCGGAAAAGTTTCAGATTCGAAAACAGGCGGTGAACTACGACACCCAAGGAAAAAAAGATGAAGATTGCCAATTACAAAGACTATGAAGACAAAAAAATCGAAAAATTCCCGTTTAAAGAAAAAGTGCGGCCGGTTGTCGGCACCAGTATTCGGTGGCTGTCGCAATACGGGGATGACGGCACCGGCTATCCGGAGTACGGGCTAAGATATTTCACCATAGAACCGGCCGGAGAAATCCCGATTCACAACCATTTTTATCATCAGACCATGTTCATTCTATCCGGGAAGGCGGAGTGCTATCAATACGATTATGATACGGAAAAAGTCGTTGTCAAAAAAATAACCGGGCCCGGGGATTTCATCTATGTTCCATCCATGGAGCCGCATGGCATGAAAAATATCGGGAATGAGCCGCTCACCTTTCTATGCTGCATCGCCAATGTTTATGATGGTGAGAAGGGGGCGTAACACGAAGTTCAGAACGGATTTCCTTTAACCCCCGATGGGACCTGAGTGGCCTGATCGATCGCTTGGGTAAATGATTCCATATCCGGAATATGGTCGAACGCAATCCGTTCGTTGATGACAATGGATGGAATGGCCGGCTTGCGCCCGCAAATTCGTTTCAGATCTTCGTATCGCAGCAAGCCTTCCCGGCTTCCGACGTCGACCACGCTCCAGTGAAGCGAACCGGGGGGGAGATCGGGTTCGATTTCTTCCAAAATCCCGATGGCAAGGTCACAAAGAATGCATCCTTTTTGCTTTGCGACGATTTCGACGAATACTTTTTCGTTTATCATCCGTTGAATCCTTGGCTCTTAGACTCCATGGCTTCGGGCGCTACCGGCGCTACCGGCCTTAACCGGCAGGCAATTTATCCGGCCATGCGCAAAGGGCGTTGATCGGGCATCCGCTGCATCGGGGTTTTCTGGCGATGCAGAAATCCCTGCCGAAATAGATGAGCACCAGCGAAAAGTCGCTCCAGTCGCTTTGGGGGAGGATCCGCATCAAATCGAATTCGATCTTGACCGGATCCTTGTTGGTGCTCAATCCAAGTCGTTGAGAGATCCGGGCCACATGGGTGTCGACAACTATACCGGGAACCCCAAAAGCCGCGCCCAGCACCACGTTGGCCGTTTTTCGACCGACCCCAGGGAGCTTCACCAGCTCTTCCAACCGGTTCGGAATCGTACTGTCATAATTTTCAATTAGAAATTGAGCGCACTTTTTTATGCTTTTGGCCTTGTTATGGAAATACCCGGTGGGTCGAATGAGCTCTTCAATGGTTTCAAGAGGCGCGTGTGCAAAATCGTTCGGCGTTTTAAGCCGTTTAAAAAGCTCCTTTGTGACGGCATTGACTTGTTTGTCGGTGCATTGGGCCGATAGGATTGTTGAAACCATAAGCTCAAATGGGTTTCGGAAATGAAGCTGTGTCTTGACATCCGGATAGGCGGTTCGTAACTTTTTAAAGATATTTGACGCCCTTGCTTGAAGGAGCTTCATCTTTTTTCGGTCAAAATCATGTTGCTGTGGAGTCGTCTTCATCTTCATGCGTTCACGATAACGGGTTCGCAAGGGCAAGTCAACATGGAAGCAACACAAAAACAATCGCCGAACAGTGAGGGGGCATTGAGATATGGAAATCGTCTCCAATACCGAAGGAGAGGACAATTGTATTATATTCGGACAAAATATGGGAAGTGGACTTCATTGTAAAGATGGGCGAAGAAATCATCCCCCTTGAGGGGAAATGGAGCCGAAAACCTCTCTCTTAAGGACGCAGCGTATTTGGTCTATTTTTTTAAAAAACCCAAAAGTAAAAGATGTCCTTGCTCCGCCAAGCTTTCCGAGTCGATCAAGGCTTTCACCTGGCAACACATCAGATGAGAAGGAAGTTCAGATGCCTCTTGAAAATAATTTGGAGCATTTTGGGCATCGCATGTTCTAAATAGGTCACCGGAAGTACGACGATCCATTGACTCCAACAAAATTCACAAAAAACCCTTCTAATTCAATAAACAGTTTGGATGTAAACAAGGCTCGTAACTATTTGGAACTCTTTGTAATAGCCGAAAAAATTGATTCTCAGGTCGCGCGAGTTCTTTCTGGATGTTGCTTTAAGGATCAAGATTGTTTAAAAAGTTATTCACTAGTCCTTGAT
>JAZDGS010000003.1:0-2805 GCA_043806755.1 Pseudomonadota bacterium
CCTGATCCCTAAGGGTTGCGTTGTCGTCAGTGAAAGCGGAATCCGGAGTGCGGAGGATATCGAGAAGTTGAAGCCGTTGGGGATTCAGGCTGTTTTGGTCGGGACTTCGCTCATGGACAGCGAGGATATCGTTTCGAAAACCCGTTCCCTTGTCCAGGCGGGAAAATTGTAGGGTATGGTCAGAGTTAAAATCTGCGGGATCACCCGCATCCGGGATGCGTTATGGGCCGTGCGCTGCGGAGTCGATGCGCTGGGATTCATATTCGCCGAAAGCCCCCGGCGGGTGTCTCCGGAAAAAGCGAAGGCGATCATCGATACCCTCCCGCCGTTTGTCCGGTCTGTGGGAGTCTTTGTGGATGAGCAGCCCAGGACGCTTCTCGATATTGCGACATTCTGTGGTCTGGATCTGGTTCAGCTTCATGGAGAAGAAACCCCCGATTATTGTCGCAATCTGCCTTTTTCGGCAATCAAGGCATTTCGGATACGGAACCCCTCAAGCCTTTCAGCGATAAATTCTTACCGCGGGGTTGTCAAAGGAGCCGTATTGGACACCTACCACAGTGTAAAAATGGGGGGTACCGGGGAAACCTTCGACTGGAAGCTCGCCGTTAAAGCCCGGAAATATGGTATCCCGATCATTCTATCAGGCGGGCTGACCCCTGAAAACATTCAACAAGCCGTTCGGATGGTCAGACCCTATGCCGTTGATGTCAACAGCGGTGTCGAAAATCGTCCCGGACAAAAGGATGCTGTCCTTGTAGAACAGATAATGAATCGGATTGGGCAATTGAAACCATGAAGCAAAGCTCTATTTGATAGAACTATGCTATCTTCTTTCAAATCGGGATGTTCCGAATCCCTTCATCCCTTTCAAAATATAATAATTTTGACATCGAAAAAACTTTCCTTTATAAATTTAGAACAATGCAGCACTCGGTAAATATGACCTCCGCGAATCCGCATCCTCATTTTTCGAGAGATATAATCAGAAAAAATGGAGAAAAAGTATGAAAAAGCCTTATCCTTTTGCTTGCCGGCTTTTTTTGTTCGCCCTTTGTTTTTTTATCCCATGTCTTTAGACGCTAATGAGGTAAAAGGGTTATCCGACGGACAGAAGATTTATGTTCCAGCTTATTCACATATTTACAGCGGCGATCGTGAAATACCTTTTTTATTGGCGGTAACACTTAGCATTCGAAATATTGATCCAAAAGGATCTATCCATATCACCTTGGTCGATTACTATGATACGCAGGGGAAGCTCTTGAAAAAATATCTCGAAAACCCGGTTTCTTTAGATCCACTTGGATCGATACGTTATGTCATAGCGGAAAGAGATAAGGCCGGGGGATCCGGTGCAAATTTTATGGTTGAGTGGAAGTCCGAAAAGAAAGTAAATCCACCTATCGTTGAATGCATCATGATCGGAACCCAATCTCAGCAAGGCGTTTCTTTCACCTCTCGGGGTCGCGTACTCATGACATCAGATCAATAGCACCTGTACAAAGCGATTTGTATGCGTCGAAAACCCGTTTCCTCAGAACACCATTTCATTCCGCCGGCTTTGTAAATCGGATCGGTGAAGGGAGGCCTTTTATCCGTTTCACTAATATCACCTTCTGATGATAGATCTTGTAGGAAAATGGCATTTTAGTCCGTTTCAATACCATTTGTTTCTGATTCTCTGAAGTGGGTGGAACGCGTTCGTTTTACATCATTTTTCAAGCACAACCCCTACTGAGCCGCTCCCAACGGGAATATTGTAAAGTACTTGGAGCGTGGCCGTATCGATGACGGCTACACCGTTGCCTGCGACAGCGACGTAAAGCAGCGTTCCGTCCCGGGTGATATCGAGTCCTTTTGGTGCGACTCCAACAGGAATTTCAGAGGATACGGTATTGGTGATGGCGTCAATAACCGATATGGTGCCGCTGTCTCCGTTGGTCACATAGACGGGACTCCCAGACGGATGGACTACTCCGTCAATCGGGCATTTGCCGACTCCGACTGTGGCGATGGTGGAATTCGAGGCGGTGTCAATGACGGTTACGGAAGAATCCCCATTATTGATGGCATATACGCGGGTTCCGTTCGGGTTGATGGCGATTCCCATTGTACCCTGCCCGGCTGGGATTCGTCCTGAAACGGATCGTGCAGCCGTGTCGAAAACGACGACGGCATTGCTTCCCGCATCGGCAATATAAAGCGGGTTTCCGGTTGGAGAGACCTCCAAATCCGAGTAGCCATAACCGCCGTCGATATTGAAATAGACGCCATGGTCTGCGGTATGAATGCCATATAACCCGCCCATCCAGCAGCTCGCGTAAAGCCAGGACCCGTCCGGCGATATCGCCACACTGTAAGGATATAAGCCCACGGAGACGGTTCCGATGACGGAATAGCCGGTTGTTTCAACGATTGAGATATTTCCTGAATCCCGGTTGGCGATAAATACCTTTAAATGAGACGGGGTGATGTCCAAAAAGTTCGGACCGCTCCCAATCGGGATTTGAGCGACAATCGTATTCCCGGGTGTTTCAAAAACCGAAAGGTAGCTTCCTGTCTGATTGGAAACAAACCCCCGCCCAAATGCCGATCCGGTGCCGAGGATCATCGAAAAAAGCAGACTTAAAATGAACAATGGCGTCACTCTTATCTTCATATAACCCTCCTTTCAGTTTTGAAAAACACACACCAAAGAGCAGTGGAAATCCGGAGAGCTTCAGGAAGGCGTTTGGTGCCTTTTTGAATGTAGCTGGAAGAAAAAGAGCCGGCACGCAGACCTGTTTGAGATTGATTTTGAAT
>JAZDGS010000004.1:0-10440 GCA_043806755.1 Pseudomonadota bacterium
TTATCAGTATGTGGTTCCCTCCACCTGGAACCTGGGCCCCAGGTGCGCTCAAAATAAACTGGGACCTGTAGAAGAAGCGTTGATCGGCACTCCGGTCGCCGATCCCAAACAGCCGCTGGAGATCCTCAGGACCGTTCATTCCTTTGACCCGTGCATTGCCTGCGGGGTCCATGTCATCGATCCCGAATCGAATCAGGTTTACAAATTCAAGATTCTCTAACCATCCTTTTTTCCTCCCGGCCCCCTTTTCAAAGGGGCCGGGAGGGCCCCCCCTCATTATCTTCACACGTTATCCATGTGCGTATCGGATTGACATGCAGTTGTGTTTTGGGTATTTTACAAAACTTCATGTGATCCCTTATCAGACTCTGCACAAATAAGGAGCCATATTTACATGGTAAATCGAAACAATAAACGCTCGTTCTACCGGAAGATCATGGAGTTCATCGTTTATCATCCGAAAACGGTTCTGTTGTTGGTTCTTGCGGCGACTCTTTTTTTTGCGTGGCAACTCCCCAAACTATCCATACGAACCTCAATTTACGATCTGGTCGTAGAAGATCTCCCTGAAACGAAAAAATACGCGGCCTTCCGAAAGCTGTTCGGTTCGGACGAAATCATCCGGGTCGTCATTAAAGGAAAACGGATATTTGAGCCGACCACATTTCAGAAGGTGGCGCAACTCGCCGAAGAAGTGTCTAAAATCAGGGGCGTCCGAAGGATCATCAGCCTTCCCGGCGTCAAGGACGCCGTGGATATCAATCGTGAATGGGATATGGACAAGTTTGCCGCAATCCTTTCTCCCATTGAGCTTTTCCAAAACAACGTGATTTCAGCCGATGGCTCCACAACCTCCATCACGCTTGTTTTGACGGAAGATGCCGACAAGGAGGCGGTGATTCGAGAGGTTGACCGAATCATTTCAAGGACCCCCAAAGATCTCTTTTTATATCAGATCGGAATGCCGCTGGTTTCCGAGGCGATGTCCAAGTTTACTGAAAACGATCTTCGAACATTGACCCCAATCACCTTTTTGGTCATGGCGGTCATCTTATTTTTTATCTTTCGAAATTTTTTCGTTTTTCTCATTCCTCTAGGATGTGTCGTCTTTTCCCTGGTTTGGACGTTTGGCCTGATGTCGTGGATTCAGGTCCCCATGTCCATGTTGACCATGATCATCCCGGTTTTTCTGCTTGCGGTTGGAACAGGCTACTGCCTCCATATCTCAAACGAATTTATATCTAACTGGCGGCATTCCGACTCAAAACAGGCAGCCGTATTGGATACCTTTTCCACAATGACGTTGCCGACCCTTATGACCGTTCTGACCACGGTAATCGGTGTCGGATCCCTTTTGACAAACCGGATGGAGGCTATCCGTGAATTCGCCTTTTTCTCCAGCTTTGGAATGATAAGCCTTCTAATTCTAATCTTCACTTTTCTTCCGGCAGCTTTTTCTTTGGTTCCCGCAAGCAAAACGAGAGAAAAAGGAAAGACCACAATCTCTCGAGCAACTGAATGGTTCTGCGAGAAAGTGGCTGAAGTCAATATTAATAAACAAAAAGTTGTGTACCCCGTCCTCGGTTGCATTACCCTTTTTTGTGCCGCCGGTATCTTTATGGTGCGGGTCGAAACCAATCCCGTTGAATTTTTCAAAAAGGATTCCGCTATCAGTCGGAACTTTCATGATATTTATCGACACCTCTCGGGAAGCTTCCCTGTCCATGTCAATATTGAAAGCACGACCGAAAACGCATTTGAAGATCCTAAAATGATCAAGGAGATTGGGCGGATCCAGTCTTTCCTGGATCGATTACCGGGAGTGGATAAAAGCATCTCTTTTGCCGATTATCTAAAGGTAGTAAATTATGCAATGAATCAATTCGATGCGAAATACTATTCTCTTCCTGAAGATGCTTTTGAAGTGAGAATGCTCATCAACAATTATAAAATCATGCTCGGCGAGGATATGCTGTGGGGTTTTGTCAGCCGGGATTTTTCCAAAATGAACATTTTACTTCTTACTCATCTTTCCAGCTCTGATGACTTCCTCAAAATCAAGGCCAGGATCCAGGAATATGTCCGCAAAGACTGCCCAAAAAACCTATCATCGGATGTAACCGGCATCGGCGTTGTGATTTCAGCGAGCGGGCATATTTTGACAACCGGCCAGGTGAAAAGCCTGTTCCTCACCATGAGTGTGATATTTCTCATCATGTTTCTGCTCTTTTTATCGTTTAAGGTGGGACTCATCGCCATTGTGCCGAACGTGTTTCCCATCGTGGTCCTTTTTGGAATCATGGGATGGCTGAGAATTGAGCTCTCTGCGGCGACCAGTCTGATTGCCAGCATCGCCATCGGCCTTGCAGTTGACGATACGATTCACTACCTGGTCTGTTTTAACCGGGAATTTAAAAAAGTATTAAATGATGAGCAGGCCCTAAGGCAGACTCTAAAGAAAATCGGGAGTTCGATGATTTTCACGACGCTGCTCATTAGTTCAGGGTTTACGGTTTTAATTTTTTCTAATTTTAAACCGACAATGCTTTTCGGTATCCTGATGGTGATCACCATGATTTCTGCATTAGCCGGGGATCTGCTGCTCACCCCTTCTTTGATGCTCCATGTGGAACTCGTGACCATCTGGGATCTGGTGCGAGTCAAGCTGGGAAAGGATCCTCAGGAAGGGATTCCATTGTTCAGGAATCTCTCCAGAACCGGCATCCATCATATTCTTATGGCAGGTGCGTTGAGACCCTTTCAAAAAGGAGATGTCATTTGCCGTAAAGGGGAATCGAGCGACATGATGTATGCGATCATATCCGGGAACATGGATGTTATCAATCCCTTAGCTGATGACGCTTGCGGCAGTTACAGCGGCGAAAAAGTCATCGCCGGCCTGAAGGTGGGAGATGTGGTGGGGGAAATGGGCCTTTTTCGTGGTGCACCCCGATCCGCAACCGTTGTCGCCACTTCGCCCGGAGAGATGCTCCCGATCAATCAGAAGATGATCAAACGGCTCCAATTTCTCTATCCCGGTACCGCCAACCAGTTCTTTTTTAACCTCGTAACCATTCTTTGTGATAAACTGGACAGGATGACGCAGTGTTATGCCGCTGAATCGTTTATGAATATGGACACCGGTCAATTCAGCGCCAGGGGCTTTTTTGAAATATTGGAAAGAGAGGTGGATCTGGCCAGGCGATATAAGGTCGACCTTTCGTTGTGTCTGATGGAAGTTGAATTTAAAACAGATGGAGGAGGGCTCGATCCCTTTACAAAGGATGAGATTTTGGGAATAGCCGGCCGGGTCCTCTGTTCCACCATCCGAAAAAGCGATCTGCTGGGAAGGCTTGAATCGAATCTGTTTGGAATTATCTTCCTGTATTCGAATGTTGAAAAAGCTCAGGAAATATGCGCCCGCATGGGCCGGCAGATTAAAAAGGAAGCGTTGGACAAAAAAGGGGCAAACCTCACCGTCAACAATGGGATCGTGGGTTATACTCCGGGAGATGTATCAGATGAAACAGAGTTGTTGAGTTTTATTAAGAAAGCCAATTCAGCCTTGGAAAAAGCAAGGAGAACGCTTACATTAGGGGCAGATCAAAAGGATTAGAAAGGACCTTGAATTCAAAGAAACGAAAGGTGATGATTTTAGGTATCGGGAACCTTCTTTTTTCCGATGAAGGTTTTGGAGTCCGGGTGGTTCAACGGCTCAAAGAGCGGTATGAGTTTCCGGACGAGGTTTCCCTTGTGGATGGGGGCGTGTTGGGGTTAACCCTTCTGGGGGTGATTTCCGAAGCCGATGAGCTGATTGTTGTCGATGCCATTCGAAACCGGGGCGAACCCGGCACGCTCTATCGGCTTGAAGGAGATGCGATTCCGGAACGGATTCGGGCGAAAAATTCATTGCATCAGGTGGATTTCCTGGAAGCATTAACCCTGTGCCAGGCATTGGACAGGGAAGTTCCAAAAACGGTTATCCTTGGTGTTGAACCGGCAGATATCGAAACCCTCAGCATCGAATTGACGCCGACGACGACGGCAAAAATCGACCCCATCATCGAAATGGTGCTTACCGAACTCGATCGACGTGATGTCTCTTATCGAAAAAGGACCAATTATGTGTCTTGCGATCCCCTCGAAAATCGTGAATATCCAAAATAATATGGCGACCCTTGACGTGGATGGCGTTAAAAGGGAAGCAAGCCTCCTTCTTCTGGAAGATGTGAAGGTCGGCGATTATGTCATTGTTCATGCCGGTTTTGCCATCCACAAGATCGACGAAGCAGCGGCAAAGGAGACCATCGAGTTGTTGCGTGAATCCCTTGCCCGCCTGGAACAGGAAAGTGACAACGGCTAGATCGTCTTTCCCTTCCGGCCAAAAGAAGATATGACCGCGACACGGATCGCGAGACGGATTGAAGTGGCCGGGATCGTTCAGGGGGTAGGTTTTCGCCCCTTTGTTTACCAGCTCGCCAACCGTCTGGGATTGGCCGGAGAGGTTGCCAACACCTCCGATGGCGTCTTTATTCATATCGAAGGGGCGGCCGAAGCCATCGATTCCTTTGTCAGGGATTTGACCGAGCATCCTCCCCCTCTTGCCCATATCACGGATGTTTCAGCATGTGACGTCTCCGGCAGGGGACTGACGTCATTTGGCATCGCCTCCAGCCGGAAAAACAGGCAACAATCGACACTCATTTCACCCGATATCGCCATCTGCAATGATTGTTTGAAGGAGCTCTTTTCCCCCAACGATTTCCGCTACCGGTACCCCTTTATCAACTGCACGAACTGCGGGCCCCGCTATACCATTATTGAGGAGATCCCGTATGATCGGCCCAAAACCTCCATGAAGCATTTTCAGATGTGCGACAGGTGTCAGGCGGAATATGGAGACCCGGCCGACCGGCGGTTTCACGCCCAGCCCAACGCATGCCATATATGCGGTCCAAGAGTGTTTCTGTATGATCGGAGTCGAAAGAAGATCGAAACCCCATACCCGATCGAAACCGCGGCCGAACTATTAAAAAATGGGTCTATCGTGGCTGTTAAGGGGCTGGGAGGATTTCACTTAGCCGTTGATGCCACGCAATCTAAGCCGGTGCGCCGGCTTCGGGAAAAAAAGCACCGCGAAGAAAAACCGTTTGCGCTCATGTCGAAAGATATCGAAACGATTCGGACCTATGCTCGGATAACCGATGAAGAGGCATCGCTTCTAACGTCATCCCAGCGCCCCATCGTCTTGTTGCGGAAAAAGTACCCCAACCTGCTGGCGGAAGAGGTCTCACCAAAAAACAACTATTTCGGCGTCATGCTTCCCTATACCCCCCTTCATTATCTGCTTCTCGACGCCGGATTTTCGGCTCTGGTCATGACGAGCGGAAATTTAAGCGAGGAGCCGATCGCCATTGAAAATAATGAGGCGTTCGAACGATTGGGGGATATCGCCGAATACTTTCTCATCCATAACCGGGATATTTATTTAAGAAGCGATGATTCCATCGCACGACATACGGCCGGATCGGTCCGCTTAATCCGCAGATCCCGCGGATTTGTGCCGCGCCCTGTTTTTCTGAAAAAAAAGTATCCATCAGTTCTTGCCTGCGGCGCGGAACTGAAAAATACGATATGTCTGACAAAGGGGGACAAGGCCTTTTTAAGTCAGCATATCGGAGATCTCGAAAACCTGGCGACATATGATTTTTTATCGATGACCGCAGATCATATGAAACGGATCCTCGATATCCGGCCGGACATCATCGCTTGTGATCTGCATCCGGATTACCTGAGCACCCGGTATGCGGAAACGGTGTCATCGGGAAAGAAAAAAATCGCCATTCAGCATCATCACGCGCATATCGCCGGTTGCATGGCTGAAAACCGAATCGCCGGTCCGGTCATCGGGCTTTCCTTTGACGGCACAGGATACGGAACCGACGGCGCCATCTGGGGCGGGGAGGTTCTGATGGTCGAAGAGCGGCAATTCACCCGGATCGCCCATCTGGGCTATGTTCCCATGCCGGGAGGAGAAGCGGTCGTTAAAGAGCCCTGGCGAATGGCGGTGAGCTATCTCTTCAATGCGATGGGGGATGACTTCCGGAATCGTCCTGTTCCGATGGTTGAGGAAATGGACAGCGATAAAACAACCGTTCTTGTTGAAATGATTAAAAAGAAGGTCAATTCCCCCATGACATCCAGTTTGGGCCGCCTCTTTGACGGTGTTGCTTCCATACTCGGTTTGCGGCATAAGGTCCATTATGAAGGACAGGCGGCCATGGAATTGGAAATGGCCGCAGGGAAAGGAAGGGGCGGTATTTACGATTATGAATGGGGATCGGGCGATCCTTACATCATTCAGACAGGGCCGATCATCCGCGGAGTTGTCCGGGATCTTGAAGAGGGGTTGGCCCCTTCCGGGATCAGCGACAAGTTCCATGCCACAATCATCCGTTTATTTTCCCATCTCTGCGGGGAGATCTCGAAAAAGACCGGGATAAAGCAGGTGGTGCTGAGCGGCGGTGTTTTCCAGAACGCCATTCTTCTTGAAGGGTTCATGGCGTTGCTTATGCAAAACGGGTTCGATGTGTACACCCACTCCCAGGTTCCGGCAAACGACGGCGGTATTTCTCTCGGACAGGCGGTTGTCGCCGCTTCTCTTGCATGAAAAGAGGATCGCAAAGAAGATGAGCATCCCCCACTCCACAGAGTTTCGAGACCCGGTTGTTGCCCGGCAATTGACGGAACAAATCCGGAAGATTAGTAAAAAAAAGGTTCAATTGATGGAGGTGTGCGGCACGCATACAACGGCTATTTTCAGGTCAGGGATCCGCTCCATGCTTCCCGAAACGATCCGCCTGATATCCGGGCCGGGATGCCCGGTATGCGTCACATCCCAGAGAGAGATCGATCTCTTTCTCGCTCTCTCCGGAATCGAAAATGGTGTCGTCACGACCTTCGGGGATCTTATGAGAGTTCCCGGGTCGACCTCGTCCTTGCAAAAAGAACGGGCGTTGGGCCGGGATATCCGGGTGGTCTATTCGACGATGGATGCAATCGAAATCGCGAAAAGGAATCCGGAAAAACATGTGATTTTCCTCGGGGTGGGTTTTGAAACGACCGCTCCGACCATAGCTGCTTCCCTGATCGTCGCCAAGGAATCGAAGATCACCAATTTTTATGTGGCCAGCGCCCATAAACTCGTCCCCCCGGCCATGGAGGTGCTTCTGGGGTCACCTTCCATTCAGGTCGATGGTTTTATGCTGCCGGGGCATGTTTCGGTAATCATCGGCGAAAAGGCCTATCGCCATATCGTGGAAACGCATCGGGTGCCCTGCGTGATAACCGGTTTCGAACCGTCGGATATTCTTCAGGGGATCCTGTCGCTGGTGATGCAGATCGAAACCGGGGACGCCAAGCTCGAAAACGCCTATCCAAGAGCGGTTCTACCTGAAGGAAATCCGAAGGCTCAACAAATTCTGAACCGGGTGTTTGAAGCGGTGGATGCGCAGTGGCGCGGAATCGGAATGATTCCAAAAAGCGGTCTTCACATTAAGAAGGAATTTGAACAATTCGATGCCCTGAAACGGTTCGGAATTGTCGTCGGTGATTCAATAGAACCAAAGGGATGCGCCTGCGGCGCGGTTCTTACAGGAGCGATCACCCCGCCGGAGTGCGTTCTTTTTAAGAAAATCTGCACCCCCGAGGAGCCGATCGGGCCCTGCATGGTTTCCAGCGAGGGAACCTGTGCCGCCTATTATCGCTTTCATCCGGACCGATGAACTCATTCATGATTGGATATGGAACCCGTTAATCACCATAAGATCATCATTGCCGATTCACGATCCATGCCGGAACTTGCTGATGAGTCGGTGCATCTTGTGATTACTTCCCCTCCCTACTGGCAGTTGAAGGATTATGACAAGTCCGGTCAGATCGGCTTTCATGACTCTTATGAAGAGTACATCAATCATCTGAATCTGGTATGGGACGAATGCCGCCGCGTTCTGCATAAGGGTTGCCGCTTATGCGTCAATATCGGAGATCAGTTTGCCAGAGCGGCCTATTACGGACGCTACAAGGTCATTCCCATAAGGACTGAAATCATCAAATGCTGTGAAACAATCGGTTTTGATTACATGGGCGCCATCATATGGCAGAAGGCGACCACATGTAACACCACCGGCGGCGCGACGATTATGGGGTCGTACCCTTATCCCCGAAACGGCGTTATTAAAATCGATTATGAATTTATTCTGCTTTTTAAAAAGCCGGGGGAGTCCCCAAAAGCGGACAAAACAGCAAAAGAGCAATCGAGACTGACGGTTGACCAGTGGAACAGGTATTTTGCCGGACACTGGAACTTTCCAGGCGAGAAACAGGATAAGCATCTGGCCATGTTTCCCGAAAAGCTTCCCGGCCGATTGATACGGATGTTCAGTTTTGTCGGGGAAACGGTTCTTGACCCATTCCTGGGAAGCGGCACGACCTCTCTTGCGGCGAAAAACTTGAACAGAAACTCCATCGGATATGAAATCAATGAAGCCTTTTTCCCGGCCATCAAAAAGAAGATCATGGGTGAGCAGCCCGATATGTTCAGCAGGTCGACCATGGAAGTCACTATCCCGGCGCGCGGGCCGATCGACGACCGGCAGGAAATAAAAAACCCCCCTTATGTTTTCCATGATCCGGTTCGGTTCGACAAAAAAATCGATCTCAAAGAAAAGACGTTTGGTTCAACGATTCATCTGAACCAGAAGGGAAAAGAACCGTATTTTCGTTTGAGTCATGTGAACTCTCCCACTTCGATAGAGCTGAATAACGGTATTGTGGTCAGGTTGATCGGTATCAGGCCGAAGAAAAACAAAGAGCTGGAAGCCATGAATTGGCTTTTCGACAAATTGAAAGGGGAGCGCATTTATCTCAAATATGACAACCCGAAGTATGACGAGAATCATCGGCCCTGGTGTTATGTTTACTTAAAAAATAAAACGTTTATCAATCTTCATCTGTTACGCTCTGAGTTGGTCGAACTCGACGATGAGATTACCTTCAGATATTTAGGTAAGTTCAAAGCCGTTTCAAGAACACCGGAGATGGGCGATCCGCCGTCGGTGGAATGAACGATACGTCAATGACGTCCGGCTTCCGTTTACTTTTGAATGGAATGGAAAGCGGCTTTCTTTTTCAGGAAAATCAAAACGCCTGTGTAAATGGCGAGGTTTACCAAAAGGGCCGTCGCACCCAATATCATCTGGACGTTTCGTGTCAGGTTCTCCAGGTAAAGGATGGGATAAAGATACCGCATCACGAACGTTCCCGCATATTCGACATCGCCGGCTTTTATTCTAAGCCAGTTTTCGAGGTAGGTCAGGGGGCAGGCCAACCCCATCCACTCCGTCAGAACCGCCCATATTGCCGACGGAACATGGATCCAGATAAACCACCGGCGCCAAAAAAGAAAAAGCCCTCCAAACACGGCGAATAGAACAAAAGTAAAATGAAGCGTTACAACGCATTGGGATAAAAAGTGAAACGGGAACATTTAAATTACGCTTGAATTAGGTTAGGATCAACTCCATCAGATTTTGGGTATCATTGAAATAGCGCATCTCCTTTTGCCGGCACCCCATTATGCCGGTATACAGGTTCGGACCATCGAGGTCGTTAAAAGCCCTGGAAATGGCTTTCCGGTCCGGGAGTTTTTCGATGATTTCAAACGTTGCCAGAATGTGTTGCAGGGCCTGGTTTTCAAGAGACCGGATGGGGAAGCATAGGCGTTCTCCGCTGACCGGATGGCGGTAAGCGATCGGTCTTTGAAAAAGGCTTTCCGGCTTGGGTTTTCGTACCGGATAGAAGTTTGAAACCAGATGATCGATGTGAATGCCGGGAAGCCAATTGACGGCATGAAAAAATGCGTTGACGATCCCCTTGTCAAGCAGGGCCTGAACGAAGGCATGCATCCGGATCGCTTTTTTCACCAATGCGAAACCATCTCTTCCGGTTGCATGATAGAAAGTTGCCAGCACTTTTGCAAAAGCGGTCCTGTCCATTTCGATGGTGTTGAATAATTGAATAAATGTATCGGTCGTCCTGAAAAACCCTTTTTCGGCGCTGTACAGGTCGATGTGGGTTTCCAGCAGGTGATGGCGATATCGGACGTTTCGGTTTTTCGTTTTGTCTTGATGCGTTACCCCGCCGCTGTAATGGCAAACGAACGGGTGGAATGCGGCATCGGCATAAAAATGGGTCGTGATGCCGAGCAAAAGGGAAAGAACCGGCTCCGATACGTCCTGAAAAAAACGATCAAGGACCGGGAGAAAACATTCAAAACTGTTTCCATCGGTATCGTGAATCCGTTCGGCGTGCTCTTTGAAAGAAGAGGCTTTTTTCCCGAACAGCATATAAAAAGGCGTATCCGGAATAACCGCTCCGATA
>JAZDGS010000005.1:0-3070 GCA_043806755.1 Pseudomonadota bacterium
GTTCCACTTCCCGTTGAAGAATATTCCGGGGGAGCCGGTAATCGGGAATGCCGACGGCGCCCATCCCACCGGGTTCGGCGAGTCGTTCAAAGAGGGTGATATTGTGCCCTTTTACAGCCAGGTGAAAAGCGCAGGTAATCCCGGCAGGACCGCATCCGACAATGGCCACCTTTCCTGTTTTTACAGAGGGGGTCACCTGTGGTGCCGGCTCTTTTCCCTCCTTTAGTTCGTGGTCCGCTACGAATCGCTTGAGCCCTTTGATCGAAATCGGTTCGTCCACCAAACCGCGTCGGCACTGCGTTTCACATGGCCTGAAGCAGACGCGACCGACCGTTCCGGGGAGGGGGAGGCGTTCGCGGATGACGTTGATCGATTCCGCAAATTTCGTATCCTTAATGTGCTCGATGTATTTGGGAATATCCAGATGGATCGGGCAGGCATCGATGCAGGGGGCCGTCAGTTTTGAATAGTAGGTTCCCGGGATAACGGGTTTTTCTCCTTTGGCTGCCCGGGCAAAATCATCGGAAAAGTATTTCAACGCCTGCAAAAAGGGGCTTGGACCGATTTTTCCGAGGCTGCATTTTGCATTGCTCACAATAGCTTCGGCGGCAGATCCCATAAATTCAATGTCTTCACCCGTGGCTTCTCCCTTGGCGATATCCTGAAGTACCTCGATCATCTCCTGCCATCCGGTCTTGCAGTAATTGCATCGATCGCATGTCTTTGAATGGCTCAAAACAGCTTCGAGGTATCCTCTGCAAAGGTCGATGATATCGACTTCAGGCGAACGGATAACAAACCCATTCCATCCCATCAACGCCTTTATTTTTTTGTTTTCGGTAAAATATTCGGGCAGTTCAATGGTTGTCGGCTTTTCAAAGTCTTGGTCCTTTTTCCCGCGGTTGTCGATGATGCTTTTTCCCCAAGAGCTGAAAAGAATATCTCCCATCTGTTCCTCCCTAAGTAGTGCCCATCCATAAATGGTCTTTTTGCCCAATCTCTGCGTTATGCTCAAAAAATAATCCTCGGAATATCAGACATATGCCTGCGGTTATTTTTTTCGCATGCCTTGATCTTGAATAAAAATCTTCATTTCTGGATGGACACTAAATAAGATCTTTTAGTTTGAATCGAGCCGGTGAAAAACCACCCAGAGGATGTTCCCAAACCCTTTTGCATAGAGGGGATAAGATGTCAATGAATTCGATTTGCAGGACTTCAAAATCATCTATTATGGCTTTAAAAATCGTCTTTTAGACGATGGTCAATGATTTTCATTTCTGTAATAAAATGAAAGGAAATGGCTTTAAGAATCCAGGGCTCAAGGGTTCCCGGGTTCAAGTGAAAAATCAACAAAAAAGTCGAAATTGGGATGGCAAAGTAAAAAGCTTCGGATGCAGAGCAACGCAGCAGGTGGACTTTTTACGAAGCCATCAAAATTGATTAGGGCGGAAAAGGGAAGGATGGTATTCGTCAATCATTATTTGACAATTAAAGGAGGAAGGTATGGAGCAATTTAAAAAAGATCCCATGGTTTGTAAAATCGGAGGCGTGACATTTGCCGGTCAACCCGGAGATTATCCTACTGTGTGCTGCTTTTCGATCTTTCAGGAAAGCGATAAGATCTTTGATAAGGGGAGCCGAAGAAAAGGATTCAATGAAAAGCGAGCGGAGGAGCTTCTGAAAACAGCCGATAAATTCACCAAGGAAACAGGGGTGCCGGCAATGGCGGACATCGTGGCGAGCCCGGGCGAAAAATTTAATAAATATATCGATTTTGTGACATCGGTCAGCAATATGCCGTTCTGCGTGGATGCCATTATGATGAGGACTAAACTGGACGGCGCCGCCTACTGTGCTGAAAAAGGGCTTTTGGACCGGATGTTTTACAACAGCATCACCGTTTGGGAACAGGATCTCGAGACCGAAGTCAAAGAGATGAAGGAGATCGGCGTTAAACACGCGCTTCTCGTCGCGTTCGACACGAACGATTCGACTCCCAACGGCCGGATCACCGGGGCTCAGAAGTTATTGGATGTCGTCGACAAAGTGGGGCTGAAACTGAAAAGTGTTATCGTGGATACCACAACCCTCAACGCTCCTGCCAACGCATTGTGCGGTATTGCGAATAAAATGATCAAGGAGAAATGGGGTTTTGCAACGGCCAGCGCCCCAAGCAACGGCTCCTATATGGAGTTAAAGCGTTTTAAAGAAATGTTTGAGTATAAGGGATGGGCCGGATTTGATGCGGCGGTTGAAGCCCTGTCGGCTTTTTATTACAATGATCTGATGTTCACCGGGCCCATGGCGGGTGTACCGAGGGTGATGACGGCCGTTGCTCTTGCCGATGCGTTTCTGGCTACCTCGATGTATAACACCACCCGGCAGCTTCCCAAGGATCCGAATCATCCTCTCGTCAAACTGTTCCCCTCATTTTCGGAACAGCTCAAAGTGGCATGGGAAAAACCGAGTGATTTAAAGAAAATGTAAAGTTTTTCCGCTTCAAGGGAGTGCGGCTGAGCAGGCAAATCAGCACGTTGCCGCACTCCTTTCACGGCTTCCAAATCAGAGACGCTTTCCATTCCCTGCACCGCCCCGATCGTCCATAGGGATTCCACTTGATGAATTTAGGTCAAAAGGAACACCAAGGAAATCATCTTGCCCATCGACTCAAGACATGATACTTACTCAAACATATGGATGGCTTTTTTACAAAGATTTAAAAAAGAAGATTTCCTGATCCCTGGAGACTTCCGATGAACCTGTTTGATTGGCGCAGTGAATTAGACCGAAAAGGGCATCATGTCGCCATCTCCGGCCAGCCGATCGCCATGCATTGCCATCATTATAATATCAATCTGCAAAAAACCCTGGAGGATACTCTAGGTGAGCAGGGGATCCATCTCCTGTATCGATCGGTTGAGGAAACGACGTTTCATGGACTTAGGGATCTGTTCAATCAATACCGGAAGATCAAAACCATCAAATCCAAGCTCGAAATGGCCTCTATGTTGTATCAGAACTGCGGGCTTGGAATCATCCATTTTCAAGCCGTAAAGCCCAGCTTTGC
>JAZDGS010000006.1:0-29659 GCA_043806755.1 Pseudomonadota bacterium
GGAGGCACTCGCGTTGATCGACGCGCAGGCACCCGATCTTCTCGTGCTGGACCTGCTGATGCCGGAACAGGGGGGCCTGGAGGTGCTCAAGGTGCTTCGTTCCAGGCCAGCGACAGCGGCGCTGCCAGTCCTCTTGTTGACAGCCCTGGATGACGAGGTCAATACTCGTGCCGGCTTCGATCTCGGAGCAACCGACTACCTGACCAAGCCCTTCTTGATCCCGCAGCTCGCGGCGCGCGTGCGTGCCTGCCTCGCGCGCACCGGCAGCGGAGTGACCTGACCGGTAGCAAACGCCATGTCAACCCGCACACACCACACCGTCGTGGCGGGACAGCGCCACCCCGTGAGGGTTTTCCCTGTTTCCTGTCTCTCCGTCTGTTGGCTGCAAGCTGACGGTGAAGCGCGGTATGCTGTGGGTGCGTCTTCTCTTCCTCCCTGTACGATCTTCGCAAGATTCCAACATGTTTCGGAGGAAGGACTTGAGGCGATGAGGCGGTGAGCCGAGCGTCCCGGACGGAAACCGAAACTCGATCCCGAGAAGTGCGGGTCGAAGATCGGCAGCAATACCTGGGCAATGGCTTGTTGGATCAGGCGGTCAAGCACGGTAGGAATCCCCAGAGGGCGGGTGCCTCTTGTTGCTTTCGGGATCTCCAAAAAATGCTTGACAATATAAACGCGGTTGATTAATATTAGTTATTGCTAACTAACTTATAAGATAGATAGGACATGAAAGAAGCAGCGGACTTATTTAAAATACTTTCAGTTGATAAAAGAATAGAGATCATCGAACTGCTAAAGAAAGAACCAACGAGCGTTAACGCCTTAGCTGAGGTTTTGGGGATAACACAATCAGCAGTATCACAACATTTGCGGGTACTCAAAGGGGCCGGTCTTGTAAAAGACGAAAGGCAAGGATACTGGATTTATTATTCTTTGAATAAAGATGTCCTTGAAAAATGCCGTCAAAGACTCAATCGTATTTGCACCTGTGGTTGTTTAATCGGTCAGGTAAATATGGTCAGAATAAACAAAGAAGCTTCAAAAACAAAATAACGGGATATTTTTTTACCCTTAAATATTAGTTTATGCGCAATTACTTAATAAGAAAGGAGGTGATAATAATGACAAGGGACATCAAAGAAACCAAAGAACAGCCTGAAGAAAAAAAATCCGAAATTAAGAGCGACTCCAAGTGTTCCTGTGGCTGCGATTGCATTCCGCCCATGAAGACTAAGCAGTAAATCTTTTGTGAGGGCGGGTTGAAAAACAATTCGTCCTCACTTTTTAAAAAACCGCACAGAGGACAAAATGAGAGAGATAATGTTAGCGGGTTCGTATTGGTTGCATTCAATCGCAACGGTTGTTTGGTATTAGCTCCCAAGATTGCAAGAACAGAACCTGCTTACGAAAAAGCATCTTTACAGAAATTGTCCCTAAATTTGATCAAAGTGAACTTTTGTTTGGGACTGATTGTGTTGCTATTCAGCGGAATTATATCTATTCTAAATTAAAAAAATAGAAGCCTCGCACAAAAGTCGCTGCACCGGACGGAGATTCTGGTATGCTCCATCCAGGCCGGTGAGCTTTATCGTTGGGATGCTTAAAGAACTAAATCATGCGCCTTTGGACATTACATCCTAAATACCTGGACGCTCGCGGTCTTGTTTCGCTCTGGCGTGAAGCACTGCTGGCACAAGCGGTCCTTGTCGGGCAGACACGTGGCTACACCCGCCATCCCCAGCTAATTCGCTTCCGTGACTCGCCATCACCCGCAAAATCGATCGCATCCTATCTGCAAGCCGTTCATGCCGAAGCCACCCGGCGAGGTTACTGTTTCGACATAAAAAAAATAGCCTCTATTGGCAGCATCGAACCTATTGCAGTCGCTCAGGGACAACTCGATTACGAGTGGGCACATCTCAAAGCGAAACTGCGGGTCCGCGCTCCGTCGTGGCTCACCAGGATAAAAGTCTTTTCTCGTCCCGAACCGCACCCCCTATTTCATATTATTCCCGGCGCGATTGAGGAGTGGGAGGTATTGTAACATGTTTAAGTTAATCGCTTTCATTTTATTGTCGGCCTGCCTCATTTATATATCACGGCGCTCGCTTGGTGCACCGCGCTCGCATGGCTTCTATCGATTCTTTGCATGGGAGTTTATCCTTGCCTTGTTCCTGTTAAACGTGGATGCCTGGTTTAGGAACCCTTTTTCCTGGAACCAGTTAGCCGCATGGTTTCTCCTTATTATCTCTATTATACCGCTTGTATTCGGAATTCGCTCTTTAGCCGGTCAGGGAAAACCAGGGAAACACCGAGATGCTGAACCGCAATTGTTGGCCTTCGAAAAGACTACTACCTTGGTCAACACAGGTATCTATCGTTACATCCGTCACCCGCTCTATAGTTCCTTGTTGCTCTTGGCGTGGGGAATATTCTTCAAAGTTCCGACCTGGTTAGGCGCGATGCTGGCATTAGCTGCAACGCTGTTTTTGCTTGCTACGGCCAAGGCCGATGAAGCCGAATGTACCCGCTTCTTTGGCCCGGCTTATGAGGCATACATGAAACAAACTAAAATGTTTGTGCCGTTCTTTTTCTGATGAGCTGGTACACCTCGAATTATCGATGCCGCTCTGCAACATTTATGAGGGTTATATCAGAAAAAATTGGAAGATAAGGGGAATAACAAGACAGAGCTGATAATATGTTCAAGCTAATCGTTTTCGTTGTATTGTCGGTCTATCTCATTTATATATACTGGGGTTTGATTCGCGCGCCGCGCTGCTTAGCTCTGTCGTGTTATAAGCCTGAATGAGAGACAAGGACATAGGACACCAGGAATGATCACGGATCAATTGACGGCTTTAATTTCAGAGAAAGTACTTCTGAGGCTCATCGAACCGCATACTTATTCGGTTTTCCAAGACGATCATGGGGCAAACGACTATGATACGGGGTTTGGCAACATATATGATAAGGTGGCGTGCAACCCGTTATATAACCGTCTTATATGGGGATATTCGATCGGCCACTTCACCAGTCTTACTGAAGAGGCATTGGCCTCATCACCTAACGGATATGTATTAGACCTCGGCTGCGGATCCCTGGCCTTCACCGTTAGAACATATATCAAAAACACGGACCGCCCCGTTGTATTTTTAGATCAATCACTGAAAATGCTGCGACTTGCAAGGTCACGAATGACCGCACTAAACGGCATGATTCCAGAAAGTATGGTGTTCCTCCATGCGGATGCTCTCAAATTGCCTTTCAAACCTCATGTTTTCAATACCATAATATCATTGAACTTGCTTCACTGCGTTGCAGATATTGCCGGACTTGTGACCGGAGCACGCAACGCACTGTCGGATGATGGAAAGATGTACTTTACAACATTGATTAAAGCCGATCGTGTTGCCGATAGGTATTTTGATGCCTTGGCTCGCTCAGATAAATTGGTTTCGAGAGGCGTGCACGACCTGAGGATTGCCTTTCAGAACATGAAGATCCCTTTGCAACTTGAACTCATGGGCAATCTGGCATCACTCTATTGCTGAGAGCATCAAGAGAGTCCAACAATCATTGAAGCAGATCCTTAAAAAGTACAGCTCGCTGAGTTTTCAATTGGCCAACGGTGAAGGTGATTGAATGAATGACATAGGAATGAAAACAAAGAACGGCGAGCACCCTTTCGGTGACGCTGGACAGTTAATATCGCTTGGGGTTTTTCTGATCGTTTGGGCAGGGGATTCCTTTTTCTTGCACCAGTCTACATTTCTGGCAGGATATGTACCGTTGTATATTCGCCTGGTCATCTTAGGTCTTGCAGTTATTACGGCGATATATCTTTTCTTGTCGGGCCACGTAGTGGTCAGCCATGAACAACGCCCCAACGGCGTGGTGGCTACAGGGGCCTTTCACTATGTAAGGCATCCTTTGTATTTAGCAAGCACCCTAACTTACCTCGGACTGACGATTTCTACGGCATCGCTTATCTCCCTTTCGTTATTTGTGGGAATATTTGTTTTCCACAATTACATCGCGAGCTATGAAGAAAAAGTACTGGAAGCAAGGTTTGGAGAGGAGTATCGGAAGTATAAACAGAGAACGGGGAAGTGGATGCCGAGAAAATGAAACCAACGCTTTTTAGGTTTATGTTAAATATATACCCGCCTTACTGGGGAACAGGGATTGTCATGCGGAAAAAACGAAACTTGCCTCTGATGTTTGATAAACTGCGGAGTCCCAATGGGAAGGACGGAGGGAGGGGGGTGCCGGTCGTGCGAGCGTTCCCGTCCTTTTAAGCGGGGATGATGCAAGGCTGATTCAACGGGGAGGATGGACAACAAAAGAGGAATGAAAAATAGAATGGATAAGAGGGTTGAATGGTGATGAAAATTAAACAATATCAAGTCGATGCTTTTGCCGGCCGTGTCTTTGAAGGAAACCCGGCTGCTGTTTGTCCATTAGAAGAATGGCTTGAAGATAACGTGTTGCAAGCCATAGCTGAAGAAAACAATCTCTCAGAAACGGCTTTTTTTATCCCGTCAAAAAACGGTTTTGAATTGCGCTGGTTCACCCCTGTTGCAGAAGTCGATCTTTGCGGGCATGCAACGCTGGCTTCCGCGCATGTACTCTTTGAGCATATCGGCTACCAAAACCCCAGGATTGCATTTCAAACCCGAAGCGGTGAACTTATCGTGAAAAAGAAAGGGGCTTCGCTCGAAATGGATTTTCCCGTGCAGCGACCTCAAGAATGCAATATTCCTCCCGCGCTGATTGAAGGTCTTGGCAGCACCCCTATTGAGGTATTGGCATCAGATGATTATCTGGCGGTTTTCAGCGATGAGGAAATCATTGGCAGATTGAACCCCAATTTCTCTTTGCTGAGCCGGCTCCCTTTGCGTGGGGTTATTGTTACGGCTCCAGGCAAGAGCGTGGACTTTGTAAGCCGTTTCTTTGCGCCAAAATTCGGCATCCCGGAAGATCCGGTCACCGGTTCCGCCCATTGTGCATTAACCCCATACTGGGCAAAAAAATTAGGGAAGGGTAAGCTGAGTGCCAAGCAAATATCAAAACGAGGCGGCATGATAAATTGCGAATTAAAAGAGGACAGGGTGCTGCTTTCAGGACAGGCGGTTACCTTCATGGAAGGAGACATTGCGTTTGAAACATAATATCATCACTGCCTGATCCTGCTTCCACCCGACACGCGATCTGCACCAGGATAACTGAAGCGAACCGTACCATTTAAAGAAAGGAAACGATGCCATGAAACCAAGAACAATTAATGAGCGGGTTCAATGGCTGGGCGCCATTGACTGGAACCGCCGCCTATTCGATTCACTGATCCCTCTTCCGGATGGAACCAGCTACAACGCCTATCTTGTGAAAGGGTCCGAGAAAACCGCTTTGCTCGACAGTGTCGACCCGGCCATGGAAAAAATCCTGATGGCCCAACTCGCGAACGTTACGGATATTCATTATGTGGTTTCTCAACACACCGAACAGGATCATTCGGGTGCCATTCCTGCTCTTTTGCAGAAATATCCCAAGGCACAACTTATCTGCACACCAAAAGCGAAGGAGATGCTCATCGATCATCTCCATGTTAAGGACAACAGAATCCGCACTGTCGAAGACGGTGAAGCCGTTTCCCTGGGCGACAGAACGCTCCGATTCATCCATACACCCTGGGTCCACTGGCCGGAGACGATGGTTACGCACCTTCCTGAAGACAAACTTCTCTTTACCTGCGATTTCTTCGGGTCGCATTTGGCAACCTCGGAGTTGTATGCCGGTGACGACCCGTATGTCCTTGAAGCCGCGAAACGTTACTATGCAGAAATAATGATGCCGTTTCGAAAGGCGATTCAAAACAACCTGAAAAAGATCCAAGGTCTTGAATTCGACCTTATCGCTCCCAGCCACGGCCCGATTTACGACAAGCCTAACGTCATTCTGAATGCATACAGGGACTGGGTATCGGACAGGGTTTCGAACGTTGTCGTGATCCCCTACATTTCGATGCATGGAAGCACGGAGACGATGGTAAACTACCTTGTCAACTCCCTGACAGAACGCCATATCAGGGTGCACAAGTTCGACCTTTCCGTGACCGACCTCGGCAAGCTTGCGATTGCTTTAGTCGACGCGGCAACGATTGTCATCGGAACGCCTACGGTGCACGTTGGCCCTCATCCCATTATCTTCTCCGCGACCCATCTGGCCAATGCCCTGCGTCCCAAACTAAGACATGCCGCCATCATCGGTTCATATGGATGGGGGACCAAGGTTGTAGAGCAGATCTCCGGACTAATTCCCAACCTCAAAGTGGAGATACTTGGCGCGGTGTTGTGTAAGGGGCTCCCGCGGGCAGAGAGCTTTAATGCCCTGGACGATCTTGCTGAAAAGATCAGGGAGAGGCATTCGAAGTATTGAAGGAATTGCTGCCTGGGAAAAAGCCGGATACCCTGTAGAGAAATAAGGGTAGGGGATTAAGATTATTCGCCTTCATTCCATCCGCGGAGACGGTAATAAAAATTGACCATATGTTTCACGTCTTCTTCGTTAATTGAATGCCCCGATTCCAATTTTTCACGAAACAGCCGTTTCGGCAGGACATCATCGGCAGGCGACAACCCTTCCCTGATATTCCATTGTCGTACCAGGTTCGCAATAAAGGCGGCACGCTTCCGGAGCTGATCCCGATCCTCGTCTATCCCGCAAACCAGGCGAAGGATCTCCGAGAGCCGGTCCCATGGATATATCGATCTGAAAAAACGACATAAAATCAAAGCATCCATTATGATGAGCCGGTCTTCATAGTCCATGAAAAGACCGACCGTCTCCGGAATGTTGCCCGGTGATATTTTTCCTTTAAGCTCCGGATTATGGAATGTGGCCCTTAAGTGGCATGCCCCGCGCGGAGAGGTCGAAAATGCCAGACCGCATCCTTTTAATACCCGTGGATCATACCCGGGAAGATCAAGCCCTTTCACATGCACCGCCAGATCCTGAAGGTTCCATTTTTCGGCAGCGGTTTTTATCCCATCTGCCAGGACATCTCCGATCCCTTCTCTTTTTGCGATTGCGTGCAAGAGCTTGGAAATCCCATCCACATCCCCATAATCGATCTTGTAGTCGATCGCCTTTCTTAGGGAAGCTTCCATGGCAAAGGCACAAAGATTTCCGGCACTGATGGTATCCATTCCCAACCGGTCGCAGATATCGTTTAAATAGGCGATCTCATTGATGTCTTCTACCATGCAAAGTCCGCCAAAGGCGAAAATCGTCTCATATTCGGGGCCTTCGATTTGCAATCCGGCATGGCGACCGTTTTTCAGGGTCGTCAGCCTACCGCAAGCAATGAAGCATTTGGCACAGGCATGAGGGGTCACCTTGCATTCCGTATGAAGGGCTTCAGCGCTGATTTTTTCCCATTTATCGAACGTCCCGAGAGACCAATAGCGCGTGGGGAATGCACCGGCCATATTCGTTATCTTGACCATGTTGGGGGTGCCCAATGTTTTAAATGTTCGAACAACCGGATGATCCTTGCATTCCTCGGCGATTTGTCTGGAGAACTGCTTGACACCCTCTGGATCATGGAGCGTCCGTTTTCGGTCCCCCTTGAAAAAGATCGCCTTGAGATTTTTTGATCCCATTACCGCACCGACACCTGTTCTCCCTGCGGAGCGCCAATAGTCGTTTTCGATAACGGCAAACCGCACCCGCTTCTCTCCGGCAGGTCCGATCACCAATGCGCCGGATTTTTCGCTCTTTGAAACCGTGTGGGAAAAAAGCGCTCTTACGCTGTCTTCCGTATCATAGGTTTCTTTTCCCCAGATATCAGCGGCATCGTGGAATTCGACACCTTCCGGATGGATGAGAAGAATCAAGGGATGACGGCTCTTTCCGGTGATTGCAATGGTATCGAATCCGACGGCATCAATAGCTTCCGGAGCCTTTCCTCCGGCATACGATTCGGAATAGTATCCGGTCTGGGGAGACTTGGTATAGACCCCGTAACGGCTTGAACCCCATATCCTGCTTCCGGCTACCGGTCCCGTAGCAAAGATCAGTGTATTGTCCGGTGCAAGAGGATCTATTTTTGGAGGATTAATTCGATATAGCAAGTGAGAGGCGATCCCTTTACCGCCCAAATGGCGGAAAAGGGTGTCGTCGTCGATGGGCTCAATTTGAAACCGTCTTGAGGTAAGATCGATTACTATGCTTCTTTTGTAAAACCCCTTCATTGAGATCCTTTTAACACGTTAATCGGAAATTGACCAAGTTAACGTGGAACCTATTAAAAATTCCGGGATATGAATGAAACACGTTTGGATCTAAGGAAAAAGATGCTTTCTGTCCAGGCTTCGATACTGGATCCCTTCAGCCACATGGTCAGCGCCGATCAATTCCTTTCCTTCAAGGTCGGCGATGGTTCTGGAGATTTTAAGAATCCGGCTGTATGCTCTTGCAGAGAGCCCGAGTCGTTCAATGGCGGATTCTAAAAGCGTTCTGGATACGGAATCGACCGGACAATATTTTCGAATATGCCGGCTTCCCATTTGGGCATTGCAATGGATCTTCATCTTATCAAACCGCTCGGATTGAATCGCCCTTGCTGCCGTGACCCGTTTCCGTATGGATGCCGAAGATTCCCTGACGGATTCGATAGTTAGCTCTTTATACGGGACTGCCGGAACCTCCACATGGATATCGATTCGATCCAGCAAAGGTCCGGAAATCCTCGACCGGTAATGATGGATCTGAGGGTCGGTACAACGGCATTCGTGTTTTGGATCCGAGAAATACCCGCATGGACACGGGTTCATGGCGGCAACCAGCATGAAACCGGCTGGATAGGTGAGCGTCGAAGAGGCTCTGGCAATAGTCACCTCCTGGTCCTCGATGGGCTGACGCAGTACTTCGAGCACATGTTTTTTATATTCAGAAAGTTCATCCAGGAAAAGGACGCCGTTATGGGCTAAACTCACTTCACCCGGTCTTGGAATATGACCACCGCCAATCAGGCCGGCATCCGATATGGTATGATGGGGTGACCGAAACGGCCGGTTCACCATCAGCCATTGGTCTTTCCCGAGCATCCCGACGACGCTAAACACTTTTGTAGTTTCAATCGCCTCGTCAAATGTCAGAGGGGGAAGGATGGTGGAAATCCGCCGAGCCAGCATGGTTTTTCCGGCACCCGGTGGACCGATCATGATGACATTGTGGCCGCCGGCCGCTGCCACTTCAAGAGCCCGTTTAACGTGTTCCTGCCCCATGACCTCGGAAAAATCGACATCGTCTGGATCGGTTGTCCTGAAAATACTTGATATTTCAATTCGTTCCGGACAAATTGACAGCTCTTCTCTAAAAAAACCGACCGCTTCAGCCAGGTTTTTTACCGGATAAACCGAGATTCCCTCGACCACCGAAGCTTCCCTCCGGTTATTGTAAGGGATCACAATCCCTTCATAACCCATTTTTTTTGCAGCCAGTGCCACCGGAAGAGTACCGTTTATCGGCTTGATTTCCGCATCCAGAGAGAGTTCGCCCATAATGACATATTTGGAAACAACGGACTGAGGGACCAGGCGGGTTGCCGCCAGAATACCGATCGCTATGGGCAAATCAAAACCGGTTCCTTCTTTTTTAATATTGGCCGGAGCCAGATTGACCGTAATCCGGTCATCCGGGAAAAGGTACCCCGAGTTATGAATAGCGCTTTTTACCCGTTCTTTGCTCTCCCTGACACTCGTTTCAGGAAGCCCCACCATGATGAAGGTTGGAAGCCCCTTCGAAATATCCACCTCAACTTCCACGATATGGGCTTCGATACCGATCAATGAGCTGCTATATGCTTTTGCAATCAAGGGGTCTCCTTATTTTCATCTAAACTGAGAGTTTCAAATGATGACCACTGCTATAAACTAAATAGGACTTTGGCTTCGCATATCATTGCGACTGCGGAAAGGCGAACCCTTGGGTGCATCCTTAAAACCACAATTGGGTCATTATTTGAAACCCTCAATTTAGGTTTCGGCGACCTTATAACAAATTTGCTCCTGATGAACAATCCTTTTCCTTTTCTAGACCTGTATGATCGGTATTGAATATCAGGGAAAAAGATGTTATGGAATCTTTTATGCTGATAGCAGCTCTCCCTTTCCTAAAAAGGGTCAATAGAATGTGATGTTAGGACAGATGAATCCGCCGAATCGACAAAGAACGATTGAAAAACCGGTCCATATATCCGGAGTCGGAGTTCACTCCGGGAAAAAGGTCAATCTCACGATAAAACCGGCACCGATTAATCATGGAATCAAGTTTAAACGGATCGACCTTCCGGACAGTCCATGCATTAATGCTCATATCAATATGGTTGTCGATACCAGTCTGGCCACGGTCATCGGTCATGACGGTTGCATCGTCTCGACCATCGAGCACCTGATGGCCAGTTTTGCAGGGCTTTTCATTGATAATGCCCTGGTTGAAATCGACGCTTATGAGATTCCGATCATGGATGGAAGCGCCGGCCCTTTTACGTCAATGATCCTGGACGCCGGAATAAAAGAAATGGATACCCCCCGGTTTTATTTTGTTGTAAAAAACCCTATTGAACTGGAAGAAAACGGAAAATCCGTTAAAATATATCCTGCTGCGGATTTTCGAATCACCTGCAGTATCGAATATGACCATCCCTTGATCCGGAATCAGTCCTACTCCGTGATTATGACCGAAAAAGGGTTTGAGACAGAGATCGCCTCTGCCAGAACATATGGTTTTTTAAAGGAGATCGAATACTTAAGGCTTTATGGGTTTGCCAAAGGCGCTTCGCTGGACAATGCCATCGTCATCGATCAAAACCATATCCTAAATGAGGAAGGGCTTCGTTTTCAGGACGAGTTTGTCCGCCATAAAATCCTGGATTGCCTGGGAGACTTTTCTCTGCTAGGTCTTCCCATCATCGGCCATATCGTTTTGTCAAAATCAGGGCACGCCTATAATCACACCTTTTTAAAAGAATTCTTCAGGCGCAGAGAATCGTGGGAAACCCGTTACGTTCCGGACCATTGATCCTGTTTCCTTCAAACCAAAATGACTTGCCATTCCGTCAGACATCCGTTATGACATAAACGACTTCGAAGACGGTATGGAAAAAACAGATAAAAAAAGCAAGGCCCATCGGCTCAAGCCTTCACTGAACCTTAAAATCGGAATCATCCTGCTGGGGATGTTCCTGATTTTTTCTCCTCATGCTTTTTGTCAGGAAGCCAGGCTCACCAATATCATCGTCACGAATACGCGTGACGACCTTCTTCTCTATTTCAGCGTTGAAGGTGCATTTCAACAGAAAATGAAAGAGGCGATTTTGAGCGGTGTGCCGGCCTCCTTTTCCTTCTACATCTCCCTTTATAGAAACCGAAACTTCTGGCTGGATAAAGAAATCGCTGACCTGAAGATCACGCATGCCATAAAATACAACACCGTTAAAAAGGAATTTGTCATCACCCGGTCATGGGAGAACAGTTCGCCCATCGTGACCCAATCATTTATTGAAGCTCAAAGACTGATGATCGAAATCGACAGCCTGAAGATTTTACCGTTAAAACGGCTCGAAAAAGGAAACCAGTACCAATTAAGGGCGAAAGCGGAGCTTAGCAAACTGACTCTTCCGTTTTATCTGCATTACATCCTATTCTTTGTTTCGCTTTGGGATTTTGAAACCGATTGGTATACCGTCGATTTCATTTATTGAACCCAGTCCGTTTGATAAAAAGATAACCCGATGGCTTCATTCCGCTTTTTCAACAAGTTGAAGCAAAAGGCGCACCTGGACACCTTTACCAGACCTTTTTCTTCTTTGCCTGAAAAAGAGCGCAGAAAGAGAAAAAGGGAAGTAATTCTCATCCCTGTCATCATTGCCGTCGTCTCCATTTTGACTTACGTCGAGACCAACATCATCCATTTTGGGGCTGACTTCCCGATTTCAAATACAACCCTGATGTTCATTCTGATCAACCTCAATCTCCTGCTTCTGCTATTGCTGATCTTTTTGGTTCTAAGAAACCTGGTCAAGCTTTTATATGACAGAAAGCGGAAAGTGCCGGGGGCAAGGCTTCGCACCCGGCTTGTTGTTGCGTTTATCGCTCTGACACTTATGCCGACCATCGTCCTGTTCGTCTTTTCCATCAACTTCATTACCAACAGCATTGAATTCTGGTTCAATGTCCCGGTGGAACAGGCCCTTGAAAACTCACTGGAAGTAGGGAGGCAGCTTTACAATCACATTGAGGGAAACAATACATATTTTCTCAAAAGAATATCTTATCAGATAAAAGCCAAGAAACTCTTGGAGCACCAGAAAGGAGAGGCGCTTTCGAATTACGTTCAGATTGTGCAGCGTGAATTCAATCTTCATGCAGCAGAAATCTATTCCTCAAATTCAAAGCGCCTGACCTTCTCCCTTTCGGATAAGCTCGGAGAGACCTACTTGAAAACCGTTTCTGCAGATAATCTGCAAAAAGAGAGAAATCCGGAAGGTGTCCGAACAATTACGGAAACCCTCTCAACCGGCGAACTCATGAGAACCATCGGAACGATCCCCTATGGAGAGCAAAACGAAAACGTGGAGGGGTTTCTGGTGCTATCCGCTCTTCTTCCGCCGGATCTTGCCTGGAACCTGGGCTCCATTTCAAGGGGATTCGAAGAATATCAGCAGCGAACCCTTTTGAAAAAGCCGATTCAGATCACGTATTATATCACCCTTTCCATCGTAGCGCTTTTGGTCATGTTTTGCGCCATATGGTTCGGTTTCTACCAGGCCAAATCCATAACGATCCCGATCATGGAGCTTGCCGAAGGGACCCGCCGCGTGGCAGAGGGAGATCTGAATTTTAGAATTGAAATGGCTGCTGATGACGAAATCGGAAGCCTGGTCGGTTCCTTCAATAAAATGACCAACGACCTGAAAATCAGCAGGGAGCAGCTGGAGCAATCCGCACGGATGCTTAAAGAGCAAAATGTTGAAATCGAAGAAAAAAGACAATACATGGAAGTCGTCTTAAAAAACGTTTCCGCGGGAGTGATCAGTATCGATGCAGAAGGGGACATCACCACTGTCAACAAGTCTGCTGAAAAAATGCTGAAACTGTCCCCTCAATCCCTTTTGCGGAAAAGCTATAGAGACTTTCTCAACAAGCGGTATTTAGCCCTTTCCGAAGAGATCATGGACACGCTGACCGATCCGCATCAAAGTGCCGTTGAACTCCCGGTAAGGATGACCGTTCAAGGAAGGCCGAGGAGTTTTCTCGTTCATATCAATGTTCTAAAAGACGACGCCGGGAACCACATGGGAATCGTTTTGGTTTTCGACGACCTCACGGAGCTGGAAAAAGCACAACGGATGGCGGCATGGCGAGAAGTGGCGAGACGAGTTGCCCATGAGGTCAAGAATCCCCTGACACCGATAACCCTATCCGCACAGCGTTTGAAACGAAAATATTCCGATCTGATCAGTGATCCGGTATTTGAAGAATGCACGCGAACCATTATCGAACACGTCGAGTTGATCCGGAACCTTGTGAATGAATTCTCGGCCTTTGCACGCTTTCCAACGGCAAATCCCCAGCCTTGTAATCTTCTTCCGATTATTCAAGAGACGGTCGGCCTCTACGATGAAGGATACCCCAAAATCGACTTTAATATCATAACTAAAGGGTCTATCCCGATTCTTAATCTTGACCGTCAGCAGATTAAACAGGCATTGATCAATTTAATCGAAAACGCCATATTTGCAATCAAAGAAGACGGCTTTATTCATTTCTCGATAGAGCATGATCCGGTATCGAAAAGGGTTTGTATCGAGGTGGCTGATGACGGCGAAGGGATTTCGGATGAATATAAAACCCGGCTATTTGAACCTGATTTTTCAACCAAAAAGGCAGGAATGGGGCTGGGGCTAACCATCGTGAATACGATTATCGATGATCATAACGGGATGATACGGGTCCAGAACAATCTCCCCAAAGGTGCCAAGTTCATTATTGAACTGCCGGTTTAGAAGGGTCTATTGCCATGCGCCCATTTTATAGAATGAACTGCATATTCACTCATATGAACGGGGAATTAATGAATTCATGTTTCCAACCATACTGATCGTAGATGATGAAACTTCTATTCTCCAGAGTTTAGGCGGAATCCTTTCCGACGAAGGGTTCGATGTCATCACCGCTTCCAACGGGTATGAAGCGCTTAAAGTCGCCAATACCGAATTGCCGGACCTGGTACTTCTGGATATCTGGATGCCCGGCATCGACGGCATCGAAACCCTGAAAGAGCTTAAAAAAGAAAATCCCAGCATCCAGGTCATCATCATTACCGGGCACGGGACCATTGAAACCGCTGTTAAAGCAACGAAACTCGGAGCTTTCGATTTTATCGAAAAACCCCTTTCCATAGATAAAATCATCGTTGCCATAAGCAATGCCTTAAATTTCAGAAGGCTTGAAGAAGAAAATAAATACCTGCGGAAAAAAACCATTGAAAAACATTCCATCAACGGAAATAGCCCCTCCATTCTGGAACTTAAAAAACAGATTGCCGCTGCAGCGCCAACCGATAAATGGATCCTCATTACGGGAGAGAACGGAACCGGAAAAGAACTTGTTGCCCGGACGATTCACCATTTAAGCCCCAGGGCCGATCAACCGCTCATCGATGTCAATTGTGCGGCCATCCCTGAAGATCTTATCGACAGCGAGCTGTTCGGACAGGAAAAAGGGGCCCTTGAAGGGCATAAAACGAAGAAAATCGGGAAATTTGAACTGGCAAACAAAGGGACCCTTTTCTTAGATGAAATCGGAGATATGAATCTCAAAACACAAGCGAGAATGCTCAGAGTACTCCAGGAAATGAAATTTCAAAGAATCGGAAGCGGGAGGACCCTGAGCGTGAATGTCCGGCTGATTGCCGCCAGCAATAAAGATTTGAAAAAAGAAATTGAAAAAGGGAATTTCAGGGAAGAGCTCTATTACCGCTTAAACGTTATTCCGATCGATGTTCCTCCTTTAAGGGCTCGAATTAAGGATATCCCCTTTCTGGTCGATATATTCCTCGAAGAGTATTCAAAAGAGGATCGGAAAAACAAAAAAAGAATCGGCCATGAAGCCCTGGATCTGCTTTTTCAGTATCCTTGGCCGGGAAATGTGAGAGAACTCAAGAATCTGGTGGAACGGTTGGCCATTATGGTCCAAAACGATGTCATCGAATTTTTCGATATTCCAAAGCCATATAATCCCGGCTCAGGAGAAAAGGCAGGATCTGCCGAAGTTGATCTTTTTCGGATTGACGGGATTGAGAAAGCAAAAAAAGCGTTTGAGATGGAATACGTGAAACGAAAACTGCTCCAAAACCAGAAAGACCCCCTGAAAACAGCCAAACAGATCGGTGCGGATAAACATGTTATCAACCGCGTGCTGAAACAATTGACATCGGATACTTCACCCTGATCGCCGGTAACCACCTTCCCCGGTTGAATGATGGCGTTTCTCGCATCAACACCAAAGGCCCATCTGTTGCCGGCTAAACAACACTTCTGAAGTGACAGATTCTCATATGGGACTTCGAATCATCGGCGGCATGTATAAAGGAAAACAGCTTTCCGCCTTGAAAGGGTACTCCGTCAGGCCCACCAGCGCCCTTGTACGGGAGTCCATATTCAACATTTTATCCGAACATGTTTTAGGAACCACCGTCCTGGATCTTTTTGCCGGAACCGGCGCACTTGGGATCGAAGCCCTCAGCCGCGGCGCCCATCATGCGGTATTTATTGATTTCAACCCAAAAGCGATTGGTGCCATTGGTCAAAACCTGAAGCGGTGTGGCGCAGAAGGAATATCGAAAATCATCCGATGGGATTTGAGGAAAAACTTAAAGTGCATCTTTTCCTACACCCCCAAATTTGATCTTATTTTCATCGATCCGCCATATAATATCGGAGCGGTTGAATCCTCTCTGAATCATTTGGAAACCGTTCAATCGATTAATGACGAAGCCATTGTAGTGATCGAGCATGGATTGAAAGAACCGATCCCGGATCATGGCCGTTTCAGAATTGCGGATCAGCGAAAATACGGGAAAACGCTTGTCTCATTTTTAAATTATGTGGTATGAAAATGAACACCTACAGTTAAGCGGCAGCGGATAAAATCAAAACTTCAATGCAGAGGCGAGTCATGAAACGGATTGCAATTTACCCCGGTTCTTTTGATCCTATCACTAAAGGGCATATCGATATCCTGGAAAGGGGATTGAAATTATTTGATAAAATCATTATGGCCATTCTTATCAACTCTTCCAAAGACTCTCTTTTTTCGGTTGAAGAACGGATTGAAATGATGGCCGTGAGTCTGAAGGATTTTTCAAAAAATATTGAAATCGATACCTTTGACGGATTACTTGTTGACTATGCCGCCAGAAAAAAAGCGCATGCCATCCTCCGCGGAATGCGGGCGGTATCGGACTTCGAATACGAATTTCAATTGGCGCTGATGAACCGGAAACTCAATCGGGATATTCAAACCGTCTTTCTGATGACCGGACTTCGGTGGATTTTTACAAGTTCTTCGATTATCAAAGAAGCGGCGCGTTTTGGAGGGAATATCAGTGAAATGGTGCCGCCCATTGTCAATAAAAAGCTCAAAGAGAAATTCAATTCGAAGTTTTAAAATTCACCCGCCCCCAGCGGGATAGATGAGAAACCGTTTTAGGCTTGTCCGACTCCTGCGGAGTCGGGTAAACCCGGCTTTGACAACATGGATTTATGGCAACTTCATATTTTCTGCAAGGTGGTCGAACACAACAGTTTCTCAAAGGCGGGTGAAGCCGCTCACCTGTCGCAGCCGACCGTCAGCAGTCATATTCGGGATCTGGAAAACCACTTCGGGTGCCGACTGATCGACCGTCTTGGCAGGGAAGCGATTCCGACAAAAGCGGGAACGCTTCTTTATCAGTATGCCAAAAGACTGATTGCCCTGCGGGATGAGACGGAAACAGCCCTTTCCGAATTCTTAGGTAAAGTCAAAGGGCGTTTGATTATCGGCGGAAGCACTATTCCCGGCGGATATATCCTCCCTCAGATCATCGCGGATTTTTTCAGGACTTACCCTGAAGTGACTGTTTCTCTTCACATCGGGGATACGGAAACCATTATTCGGGATACCATGGAAGGAATACTTGAACTCAGCGTTGTTGGAGCAAAAACGGCGAATAAAAAGATACAACAGGAAAAATTGATCGAAGATGAGATGCGGCTTATCATCCCTACGGATCATCATTGGGCGAAAAGGAAAAGGATTCACATTGACGAGCTTCGCAAGGAGCCTTTTATCGCCAGGGAACACGGCTCAGGAACGCTGGCGTCCATCCAGCACAGTTTATCCAAAAGAGGATTAACCATTCAAGATTTCAATATCGTCGCCGAAATGGGAAATACCGAGTCGGTGCGACAGGGGATCAAAAGCCGTATTGGGATTTCGATCCTTTCCGCCATCGCCGCCGCCGAAGATGTCCGAAATGGCGTTCTGGCGATGCTGCCGGTTGAAGGGCTTGACCTTAAAAGAAGCTTTTATCTGACCACCCATCGGAACCGGACGCTATCTCTATTAGGAGCCGCTTTTTCAGATTTCATGAAAAATGACCTGAAAGGCCCAAGGTGGAATTTTAAATCAATACGCTGACAGCGGGGGAATGAAGATATGCCTCTATCGCTTTCTAAAAATGCAAGACTCATCATCGAAAAACGCTACCTGAAGAAAGACCAGGACGGGAAGGTGATTGAAACTCCGGAAGCGCTTATTCAACGCGTGGCCCGCGCCATTGCCAAGGCGGATGAGAAGTGGGGATCCGAAAGAGATGTCATTCAAACCACAAAAATATTTGAAGCACTATTGACCGGCATCCGTTTTTTGCCCAATTCTCCCACGCTGATGAACGCCGGCCGGCAACTCGGCCAGCTTGCCGCATGTTTTGTGCTTCCTGTTGAAGATTCCATGGAGAGCATTTTTGAAACATTAAAGCACGCGGCCATGATTCATAAGAGCGGAGGCGGGACCGGATTTTCCTTTTCGAAAATCCGTCCACAGAAAGACGTGGTTCTTTCAACTGCCGGAATCTCAAGCGGGCCTATTTCGTTCATGTCTGTTTTCGACATCGCAACCGAAACCGTCAAGCAGGGGGGAACGAGACGGGGTGCCAACATGGGGATCCTGAGAGTCGACCATCCGGATATTGAAGATTTTATCAATGTTAAAAATGACCCTCACAAATTAAACAACTTTAATATTTCCGTTGCCGTGACCCAGGCGTTCATGGATGCATTGCAGAAAGAAGCCTCCTATGATCTCATCAATCCAAGAACCGGAAATGCCGTTAGATCTGTACCGGCCAAAAAGATCTTTGACTCCATTGTCTGTTCCGCCTGGCAGACCGGAGAACCGGGAATCCTTTTCCTTGACCGCATCAACGAATCCAATCCGACTCCTAAAATTGGAAAAATTGAAGCAACCAACCCTTGCGGCGAACAACCGCTTCTTTCCTATGAATCCTGCACTCTGGGCTCCATCAATCTGTCTAAAATGGTCACGAGTGGGACCATCAATGAAAACCGACTGAGGAAAACAGTTCATGAAGCGGTTCACTTTCTGGATAATGTGATCGAAGTCAACCGGTATCCGCTCCCCCAAATTGAACAGATGAGTAAAGGGACCCGCAAAATCGGATTAGGGGTAATGGGGTTTACCGACATGCTCATCCGGATGAGTGTCCCCTACGATTCGGATGAGGCGGTTTCCATCGCCGAGCGCACCATGTCTTTCATTTTAAAAGAATCCCGCAGTGCTTCATCGGCTCTTGCGAAAAAACGGGGCAATTTCCCTTTTTATGAAGGAAGCATTTTCGACTCTCCCTCCACACCCCATATGCGGAACGCGACCACGACCACTATTGCCCCGACAGGAACCATCAGCATCATCGCCGATACCTCAAGCGGCATTGAACCCATCTTTGCCGTTGCCCATGAACGGCATGTATTAGACGGAAAAACCCTTTATGAAATTCACCCGTTATTTGTTGCCATCGCCAAAAAGGAGGGCTTTTATAATCCGGCGCTGATCTCCGAAATCACCCGATCCGGTTCAATACAGGATACGGACGCTGTTCCGGACAGGATCAGAAGGCTTTTTAAAACATCCCACGACATTTCACCGGAATGGCATATCAGACTTCAGGCGGCATTCCAGCGGCATACGGATAATGCCGTATCAAAGACCGTTAACTTTCCCAAAAATGCAACAAAAGAACAGGTCGAATCGGTATTCCGGTTAGCCTACAAAAGCGGATGCAAGGGGGTAACCATCTATCGATACGGCAGTCGCGAAGGACAGGTCCTCAGCATCGGGCAAGAAAAAAAAGAGTCGGAAAAAATTGCTCCAAGACCAAGACCGGAAAGAACTTCCGGCATCACTCAGCGCATCACTACCGGTTGCGGCAAACTTTACGTAACCATCAATTCGGACGAAGAGGGGATGTGCGAAGTATTTGCTCAAATGGGAAAAACAGGGGGATGCGCTTCCTCCCAGATTGAAGCTGCAGGACGATTGATATCTCTTGCATTGCGCTCCGGCGTTAAAGTGGAAGCGATTGCCAAACAGCTCATCGGGATCCGCTGCCCTTCACCGGCATGGCAGAACGGGAAAATGGCTCTCTCCTGTCCGGATGCCATCGCACAGGTACTGAAAACCGTCACCCACTCGGATTTTGCGGATGCGGAATCGATGCTTGGGGTTTGCCCTGATTGCAGCAGTGTCATGACTCATCAGGAGGGATGCCTGGTCTGTCATTTCTGCGGGTACTCCAAATGCTCCTGATGCCTTGATAGCCTCTGGTTATAGGCCGTTAGCCTAAGGCTAATAAATTTGGAAGGTTTCATGTTACAAAAAATACTTCACGGCGACAAATCCGGCGATGAGCAAAATAGTGAAGGCAACGGCCAATACATCGAAATACCGGTCGATGAAAACCTGGATTTTCGGACCAAAAATGTAAATTAAACCGCCGACCAGAAAAAACCGTGCCGAGCGCGAAATGATTGAAGCGATCAGAAAAACGGAAAAGTCTATTTTAAAAGCACCGGCGCTGATGGTAAAAATCTTATAAGGGATCGGTGTAAAGCCGGCAACCCCGACAGCCCATGCATCATAGCGTATATACAATTCCCGAACATAATCGATTTTTTCAGTAAGACCGTAAACTGCAATAATCTTCTCTCCGATAATGGCCATGAATTGCCAGCCGATCAGATAACCGAAACACCCTCCGATCACCGAACCGATTGAGCAGATGAGCGCATATTTAAATGATTTTTTAGGTATGGCAATGGAAAGAGCGATTAATAATATATCCGGAGGGATCGGAAAAAAGGAGGATTCGCAAAAAGCCAAAATAAAAAGAGCCCAGGATCCGTATGGGGTCTCTGCCCAATGGAGAACCCAGTCGTATAATTTTCGAAGCATTTATATTTCCTTCCAGCCATGTTCGCCCAGGAGTTTGACAAACCGGCATCCTCCCAGATTGACCGTTCGAATCCCCTCCTCCTCTCGCACCACTTTGATCAGATCCTGAGAGTACTGATCTCCCACCGGAATCACCATTCGGCCGCCGATGCCAAGTTGACTGATCAGAGGTTTTGGAATTTCCGGTGCACCTGCAGTAACGATGATGGCATCAAAAGGGCTTTCTTCCCTCCACCCTGCCGTACCGTCTGAATACCGGGTAACAATGTTGTGATATTTGAGCTGGTCGAAAAGACGACGAGCGTTGATATAAAGAGAATGAATCCGCTCAATGGTATAGACCCGGAAGGCGATTTCTGCGCAAATCGCCGCTTGATAACCCGATCCGGTTCCGATTTCAAGGACCCGGTCTTGTTTATCAAGCTGCAGGGCTTCCGTCATCTCCGCCACAATGTAGGGTTGGGATATGGTTTGATCGTGACCGATGGGGAGTGGGAAATCCCCATACGCCTGGTCCCAAAGCGCTTCGCTGACAAAAAGATGCCTGGGCACGTTACGCATCGCCGAGAGGACTTTGGGCTCCGAAACCCCTCTTGCCTCAATTTGTTTTTTGACCATCTCCTCGCGAAGCCGGTCAAACTTGATGAGGTCTCCATTCATGACAGGGATTTGCTACCAGAACAAAAGAATGCGGTCAAGATATTATCACCCCGACATTTGGGTTAACCCGCCCCCAGCGGGATAGATGAGAAACCGGTTTAGGCTTGTCCGACTCCTGCGGGGGCAGGTTAAACGCCTCTTGATACATATCTTATTCATGCTAAAACCTCCTTGATTTTTCAACTAAATTCTGCAATTAATCCATCACAAATACCATGACGGCTTTTCCCATATTGGAAAATCAATGATTACTAAAAACCTGCCCCTTACCGTTCTTTTTGCCATACTCATCATCGCAGTCGGAACAATTGGGTATATGACCATAGAAAAATGGTCCTTTATGGATTCGATCTTCATGACCGTCACCACCCTTTCAACCGTCGGTTACGGCGAGGTGAATAAGCTGACTCAAGCCGGTAGGATTTTCAGCATGCTGTTGATCATTATGGGGGTCGGCTATTTCTTTTTCGTGGCCGGTGCGGTGGTCCAGTTCATGATGGAAGGACGCATCCGGATGATTTTCGGGAGGAGAAAATTGGACAGACAAATCGGGCGATTGAAAAACCACTATATTGTATGCGGGTATGGACGGATCGGCCGTGTTCTTTGCAGGAACATCCGACAAAAACCCTTAAGTATCGTGGTTATCGAAAAGCACAATGAGCTTGTGCCGGCATTGGAAGAAGACGGCATCCTTTATATCATCGGAGATGCGTCAAACGAAATCACCCTCACGAAGGCCGGAATCAAGCACGCCATGGGGCTTATCGCCGTGTTGGGTGAAGACGCCGACAACGTTTTTCTGACGCTTACCGCCAGGCAGTTGAATCCGGATATTTTTATCATGGCCCGCGCGAGCGGGGAAGGTTCTAAGGCCAAACTCAAGGCAGCCGGCGCCAGTCATGTTGAATCCCCTTATGATATCGGAGCCGCTGCCATGGCCCACCGGATCATCAGGCCGACGGTTACCGGATTTCTGGATCTTGCTCTTGCCTATAAAGGTACGAATATTCAGATGGAAGAAATTCCGATCGGCCCGAATTCCAGGCTTGCAAACTCCATGTTAAAGGATTCGGGAATTCGCCAGAAATACGATCTGATCATCATTGCGGTGAAAACGACGGATGGGATGCTGTTCAATCCTTCTTTTGAAACCGTCATCCGGCCGGGAGATACGGTCATAGCCCTCGGAGGAGAGGAAAACCTTAAAAAATTAGAAGCCGCACTTAACCCGCCCCCAGCGGGATAGATAAGAAACCGGTTTAGGCTTGTCCGACTCCTGCGGGGGCAGGTTAACCCACAATAAAATCAACTAAATTTTATAGATAATCCGTTTTTCCGTGATGATAATGTCCACGTATCTATCATGCGATTCCATTGGAATGGCGGGGGTTAGCTGGCTTTCGAATGAGAGTGCGACCTTTCGGGTCGTGATCGGAAGTTTCGGGATCAGCCGGTCATAATACCCTTCCCCGGATCCGATTCTGCCTCCTTTTTCATCGAATGCGATTCCGGGAATGATGGCGATATCAATATAATCGATGGGGACTGCTTTGCACACCCTTGGATCGGGTTCCAAAATACCTCTTTGCCCGAGCTTTAAGTCCGTATTCGGATTATCCACCTTCATCAAATCCATATCCCGTTTTTCGGGTTTAAACACGGGAAGCACTAAGATCTTCCCGTTTTGATAACACCTTCTAATAATCTCCCGTGTCCCGATCTCGTATTTTTTATTCACATATAAAAGTGAAATTTTGGATTCCAGAAAATTGGCAAATTCAAAAAGACGGTTTTCAATCTCCCGCGTCTTTTTCAACCGTTCTTTTTCAGAAAGCGAATCGATCAACTTCCGGATGTCGTTTCGGATTGATTCCTTTTTCTCAGCATGTTCATCCATCGGTGTGCTCCTGGGTGGTCGATCGGGTTTTGAAGATTTGTATCAAAACCTGCAACCAAAGTCAACCTCTAATAATCATTGACTAAATATCATATCCGTGATAGGGCCCCACTACCTTTTAAAAATCCTGTTCTAACCGGCAACTGTTCCAAACAATCGCAGGGATGCGCTTTTCACCGAATAACCCTTCGGTTTCGGCCTTGGCCGATAAAAAGGGAAAAAGACGCAAATATATACCCACTTTGTGAAAAAATATAGGGATTGATATGCTGGAAATCAAGTTCGTTCGGCAAAATTTATCCAAAGTGCAGGAAGCGTTGGCCAAAAGAGGGAATCCGATCGATTTGGATGTTTTCAAATCCTTAGAAGAAAAACGGAGGAAAATCCTTTCGGAAATCGAAGCATTGCGGCATCGGCGGAATCTGGTTTCCGATCAAATCGCCCAAATGAAAAAAGAGAGGGAAGACGCGACGGAACTTATCACGGAAATGCGGGGGGTCTCCTCCCGCATCAAGGATCTCGAAAAAGAGCTTTCCCTAACCGAAGAATCGGTGAATCAGTTTCTATTGAACATTCCGAATATCCCTCACGCATCGGTGCCTCAGGGAAAAGACAGCTCGGAAAATCCGGTGATCAGGCGTATTGGGAAGATCCCGGATGTCGGCTTTAAGATAAAATCGCACTGGGAATTGGGAGAGAAACTGAAAATCCTCGATTTTGAAAGGGCTTCAAAGATCACCGGTTCCCGTTTTCCGCTCTACTTCGGTGCCGGCGCACGATTGGAAAGGGCCCTCATCAACTTCATGCTCGATGTCCATACGACCGAGCACGGATATACGGAAGTTCTCCCTCCGTTCATCGTCAATCGCCAGAGCATGATCCATACCGGACAACTTCCCAAATTCGAGGACGATCTTTTTAAACTGCATGGATGGGACTATTTTCTTATCCCTACGGCAGAAGTTCCCGTCACCAATATCCACCAGGGAGAGGTTCTTGCAGAGGATCTTCTCCCGATTCGATACACGGCATATACCCCCTGTTTTCGCAGCGAAGCCGGTTCATATGGAAAGGATACCCGAGGATTAATCCGGCAGCATCAATTCAATAAGGTTGAACTGGTCAAATTCACCACACCCGAAACATCTTATGACGAACTGGAGAAATTATTGCAGGATGCGGAAACGATTTTGTCCCGGCTTCACCTCCCCTATCAGGTCGTCACGTTATGCACCGGCGATATGGGTTTTGCTGCGGCAAAAACCTATGATATCGAAGTATGGATGCCGAATCAGGGAGTCTATCGGGAGATATCGTCCTGTTCCAACTTTGAAGACTTTCAATCCAGACGCGCCAATATCCGTTTTAAGCAAAAAGGGAAAAAAGGGACCGAGCTGGTGCATACGTTAAACGGATCCGGATTGGCGGTGGGCCGCACGGTTGCCGCAATCCTTGAAAACCAGCAGCAGGCCGACGGATCCGTTCGTATTCCTGAAGTCTTAAAACCTTATATGGGCGGGCTCGAGGTCATTAGGCCATGAACATCGAAGCCTTTCCAAAAGACCTTCAGCCGTATCTCATCCCCAAGCCGGAAGGGGAGATGGTCTATCAATGCCTGGGATGCAGCCGGGAATGGGAAATTAAGCACCTTTATTATACCTGCCCTAAATGCGGCCAGGTTCTTCTCCTCAAGGACACTCATTTCAGCAGGATCAAGGCGATTTCGCCCGCTTTATGGCGCCGGATCTTTGATTATCGTAAAATGCTCAACATTCCGGCAGTGAAGGGTATCTACCGATACCATGAATTCATCGGCCCCATCATGCCGCTCGATACCATCATTTATCTTGGAGAAGGGCACACTCCCGTTATCGAAGCCAATGACGTCATGAAGCGGAAAGCGGGAATCACGTTCTTTTTTAAAAACGACGGTCAAAACCCATCCGCTTCTTTTAAAGACAGGGGGATGGCGAGTGCTCTAAGCTATATTCAGCTTCTGTTAACAAAAGGGCATCTGTCCGATGTTCTGGCCATATGCGCTTCAACCGGAGATACATCAGCATCTGCAGCGCTCTATGCCTCCTATCTGCAGCCGCATGTTAAGTCCGCCGTTATCCTGCCGCATAACAAAGTGACACCGCAGCAGCTCTCACAGCCCCTTGGAAGCGGGGCGAAAGTATTTGAAATTCCGGGCGTATTCGATGACTGCATGAAGGTCGTAGAATACTTGTCGAGCCGATACAACGTCGCCCTTCTCAATTCCAAGAACGCCTGGAGAATTTTAGGCCAGGAATCTTATTCTTATGAAATCGCCCAGGAGTTTGAATACGACATGGCCGACAAGGTCGTTGTCGTTCCCATCGGAAATGCCGGGAATATCACCGCTGTCATGAGCGGCTTTCTAAAATTCCATGAAGCCGGAATCATTAAAACCCTGCCGAAAATCGTAGGGGTTCAATCCAAACATGCCAATCCGGTCTACCGGTACTATCTTGAACCAAACCCTGCAAATCGCCGGTTTATTCCGGTGACGGTCAGATCGAGCGTGGCCCAGGCCGCCATGATCGGAAATCCGGTTTCAATGCCCCGGGTTATTTATCTGGTCGATCGTTATCATGAAGCAGTCGGAGGAAAGCAGAGGGTCTTTTTTGTTGAAGTGACTGAACAGGAAATTATGGACTGGCAGCTTTTGGCCAACCGAAACGGCCACATCGCTTGCACTCACGGCGGAGAATCTCTCGCCGGCCTGATCCGGGCGATCAATAACGGCTTCGTCAATAAAAACGAAATCGCCATTATCGATTCCACAGCCCACGCGCTAAAATTTTCAGGATTCCAGGAGCTTTATTTTGAAAATCATTTCCCGGCGGATTTCGAAATCTCCCCGAATCCTGCTCTCGTCAATTCCCCAAAACTGATCCATCCGCACGATTTGAAAGCGGTTCCGGTCCCGGGAAAAGGGCTTTTCGGAGTCGATCTGGATGCATTCGTTAAACGGATATCCGACGAGATCGCATACGAGCTGAATTTAAAAAAAATCGAAACATCATGAAGCCGGTCCGTTTCATTATTTTCGGCGCACTCGTCCTCATGGTACCTTTTTCCATACCCTTTCCATTACACGGTGCCATCCTTTATAAAAGCTACATCGTCAGACAGGACAAAGGAGCCGATATCCTGTGTGATGTGCATATCGTCCGGAAAAACGATTCTGTTCGAGAGCTCTTATTACAGAAAGGAGAAATGGCTGAAAAGGATTTCTCCGAGCTTTTAACCCTATTCAGGAGGATCAATCCTCATGTCGGAGACATCAGTCGCATCCAGGAAGGTGAGCATATCTTCATTCCCATAAAAAGACTGAAAGCCGATGCCCTTCCGGGACAATCAAGCGGAATCGTCACAATTCCGTTTGTGACCATTTCGAAAATTCAGAAATTGATCCGATCCAATTCCGAGATCCATAAAGTCCAAAAGGGGGAGTGCGTCTCCGTATTGATCGCACGACAATTTGGGCCCTTTCCTTCTTCTTCCTACCAGACCGGCATCGCTTTGTTTGAACGCGCCAATCCATCCATTTCAAACCTTGACCGCATCTATCCGGGACAAAAAATTTTTATTCCACGCCCATCCATTCAAAACGAATCCTGGTTTACGTCATTATTTGCCGGCTCCGAAACCGTCTTAAGCTCAAGCCGCTCCGAGAAAATAGAATTCAACCCCCCATCTCCACTTTCCCAGGTGGCTTCGCTATTGGATGCAAATCTGATCAACCGGGGAACCTATTTCTTTCCGGTTCAGGGGGGATCGGATATCAAACTCGATCTTTCGCAATATCCGATACTTGAATTTAAAGACGGAAAAAGAGTACTCCTTTTGACCCGGGAAATGAAGGATGCCGATATTCATATCATCCGGTCGTTCTGGAACCAAATTGAAGCCGTTCCTCTTCCCGCAGACCCTTCCGTGGAACAACTTCTCGATCCGTTGGCCCGCGTTATACCTGAAATTTCCCCCAATCAATCCTTTTTCATTACCGATCATGGGATGAGTGTCGGTGTGAGGGCCCGGTGGGTGATCACAAAAAAGACAAACGACCATCATCAGTCCTTGCAAACAGCGGTTTATCTCATTGATCACGACCGGGAAAAAACTTCCGAATCGGTTGTCCGATACCTGGCAGGACAGGGGATCCGGGTAAAAGATATTTTCCGAAAAGATGAGCCGGGCAAATCCCTGAAATCCGACCCGACAGAACATGTGCTTAGCCAAGATACGGGGAAAGGGATCCTCCGGATACCCTATTCCGATTCCAAACGGGTTTTCAAAGAGATCATTTCCGCATTGGGTTATACCTATTCCCCCAATATCACCATTTCCTTCCCGTACGCCGGAATCCAGGTAAAAGCATTATCCAATATGATTACAAAACCGGACGGACGATTGCTTATGGTCGATTTCGAAGATCTCCAGGGTGATGCCGTCAATGCCATCAGCAAGACCGGGTTTGCCATCATCCAGATCAGATTAAACGATGATATGGAGACATCCCTGAAACGATTAATCGAATCCTTAACCATCTCCTATACCCCAAACCCGGTCTTTTTTGCCTCCCGGAGGCCAAATGATCAAAACATCTCCCTGGCGTTTCCGGGTTTTTTAATATCACCTGAAAAAGATCAACATACGCTCATCACTTACGAGCCTATTGACGAGCCTGTGCTTTCTTTTTTAAAGGAACAGCATGTCAGGGTCGTCACCATAAAACCTGACGGTCGATATAGCGGATCATCAATCATTCATAACCGCAAATGCCGGAGCATGTCATGAAAAAAAAAATCGTTTATCTAGTCCCTTTTTTAATCCATTTCCTATTGTCCGTCTCCTGCACGGGAGATTTGGAAATGCGAAAGCGGCAGGGGATCGCTTCCCGGAATCTCGGAGAAGCTTACATGATGCAGGGAAAACACACGGCAGCCCTTGCCGAATTCATCAAGGCCCAGCAGCTTTTTCCGGACGACCCTTATCTGCACTACGACCTAGGGCTTGTGTATATGGCAAAAGAAAAGCCGGATTTGGCCATTGCAAATCTTAAAAAAGCGATCGAACTCAAGCCGGATTTTGCATCGGCTAAAAACAGTCTCGGCGCAGTATATCTTATAAAAGAAGACTGGGACAAAGCCATCGCCGTTTTCAAGGAAGTCACGGAAGACTTGCTTTATGCCACACCCCATTATCCGCTGACAAATCTGGGGTTTGCCTATTTCAGCAAAAAGGAATTCGGACTTGCGGAAAAATATTACCTTAAGGCTTTGGACGAAGATCCGGAATATCCTGTTGCATGGCGGGGACTGGGCCGGACGTATCTTGCCACCGACAGGGCGTCAAAAGCCGTGGAAGCATTCGAAAAAGCAACCCGGCTTTCACCCAATACGGCCCAGCTTTACATGGATCTGGCAAACGCCTATAAAACAGTTCGGAATTTTAAAAAGGCGCATGACGCCTACATGAAGGTGGTCGAACTGGATCCGGAAGGAACACTTGGCAAAGAGGCCAGAAAGCAAGCCTCTGGGCTGAAATAATTTCAAAAAGAAAAGCCGACGGATTTTTTCGATTCATCCGCCGGCTTTTTGAATTTGTCACTCTTTTTGTCTTTTTCTGATAATTCCCTTTAACCGCATTTACTACTCCGTAACGGTTATCCCTACGGTTGCACTAATCCCTTCTGCAGATCCTCTAATTTGGTAAACACCCGGCGGCGTCCCCGGAGCAGACCAGGTTACGGATGCCGCACCGGTGGAGTCGGTTAACGCAGATTGGCTCAGTTCCCCATTGGAGAATTCACCCATCCTGGCGCTGAATAAAACTTCGGTTCCCGGAGTCACCGGCTTCGCGTCATAGTCTAAAACCGTGGCTGTGATGACCGATTTTTCAAGGCCGTCATTTTTAATAATAGTGTCGTCTGCGGCTAATTTTATTGAAGCAGCCTTCCCTCCAACGGTCACGGTCGTCTGGGCGACAACGCCGTTGGATGTGCAGGTGATATTGGCCGGACCGGCCTTTGTTTCCTTGGGCGCGGTGAGATACGCAATGATTTTCCCGCTAATATCTTTGGTGACATCCGTAAATCGTTGCGCGCCGTTTTGGAAAATCCCTTTGTCGGTTGTTAATGTTGCGGAAGTTCCGATATTCACCGGCTCCTCATTTCCGTCGGTGAGTGCCGCCGTAATCGTTGAAGGAGTTGCACCGTCAGCAGGGATGCTTGTCGGGCTTGCCGTGAGCACGATTTTAGCCGTTTCCCCTGGAGGGCCGTAAAGGGTGATTTCCACAACAACCATTCGGGTCACATCATTAGATGCGCAAGTTACATTCGCATTTCCCGGATTTGTTTTTAGCGGCGCATACAAATAGACCTTGACGGTACCGGTGGTATCCGTGGTTCCAACCGTCACAGCCTGCAAACCGTTAGTAAACATTCCTCTTGACGTAGTAAATGTAACGGAAGTTCCTATATATGCCGGTT
>JAZDGS010000007.1:0-48292 GCA_043806755.1 Pseudomonadota bacterium
AATTTTTAAGCTGCACCTGAAGTTCTCCTGATTCGAGACGGACGATCTTGGGAGTGATAAACACGATCAGCTCACGTCTTTCGCTTGAGTCAGCTCTTTGTTTGAACAGCCAGCCTAAAAACGGGATTTTTGAAAGCAGCGGGAATCCTGTTTCTCCTCTAACTTCACGATTCTTCATAATTCCGCCGATCACGATGGTGTCGCCGTCATTGACCAAAAGCTGTGTTTCCGCCTGATGGGTCGAGAGTGCCGGGACATCTCCGGTGGGGGTCCCTATCAACCTGTCGATATCGTCTTTCTTGATTTTAACGGCGATTGAAATCCGGTTGTCGTTGGTGATCTGAGGCGTTACCGTCAGTTTCAAATCGATATTCTTGAACTTGACGGTAGCCAGTCCGGACTCATCCCTTTCCAGGTAGGGATATTCAAGCCCTTGGGAAATGAGTGCTTCCTTGTTGTTGGCAGTGGCCACTTTCGGTGCGGAAAGGATTTTAACAGTTCCATTCGACTCCTCAGCACTTAGCTGAATATCCAAGTTCAAGGGGCTGCCGAGAAACTTCGTAAATGAAAAACCTATATTATTCGTACCCGCGCCCGGATAGTTGAATCCGAAGTCGTAATCATATTGTCCGCCTAAGAATTTCTTAAAGATCGGACCACCGGACAGCGACCAGTTAATGCCTATACTTCGCGAAAAATCGACGCCGGCTTCAACAATTCGGGCTTCGATCATCACCTGGGGCGTTACCTTATCTACTTGCTTGACAATTTCTTTTGCTTTTTCAATTCGATCGACAACATCCGTCATGATGATCTGGTTGGTCCTCTCGTTGACGCTGACTTTACCGCGCTCCGACTTGATCTCGTTCACCAGCGGCAACACCTCTTCCTTTGCCTTGGCATAGTTAACAAAAATATATTCGGTGATAAGTGGCCGGGTATCGGCGCGGGTCTGGCGCTTTTTCTCTTCATCCACCAGGGTATCGAGCTTTGCGATCCGGATAATCTCGCCCTCTTCGATCTTACCCAGCTTATTCATCTTCAGCACCAGGTCCATGACCTGATCCCAGGGAACCGGCTTGTCAAAAGAAAGGGTGACCTTCCCGGAGACATCGTTGTCGATGGCAAAGTTCTTGCTGCTGACCTCTTTTAAAATGCGAAACACGTTTTTGATATCCGTCTCGTAAAAATCAAGGGCGATCTTTTCCCCTTTGTATGCGGCAGCAGGTTTATCAGGAGCCCCCCCTTCCTTTGCAATGGGCGAGGCACTCTCCTCCATCACCTTTTTCCAGTCCGGGAGTTTCGCCGTTTCAAGCGGTTTTGGAGGAATGGCCGAGGCTTCGAAATGAACCAGCACCAGGTTTTCCTGCTGTTCGACCCGGTATGGAACCCACTCCCGCAGTTCAATGGAAATAACGGCACTATCTTTCATGACATCGGTTTGGACCGGGATAATCCGGTTGACCGCGCTCTCAAATCGGGTTGTGATGAGCGGCTGTTTTCGATAATCCGGCAAATTGGCAGGTTGCAGGGTTAAGAGCAGGTTTTTTTCAGATCCTTTCTTAATATCATAGGTCACCTGGCCGGTCGTGCCGATAATCACCGTCGATTTTCCGGCATCTTCACTTAAGAAATCGATCCGGTTGACCCATGACGGCTCCGGTTTGGGAGTTGTGTCGCTTTTTGCCATCGGCGCTGTCTTTTGAATCTGATCCCCCACCCGGATGACAAGTCCGTCCGGTGCGGTATCGGCCGCATAGGATGGTAAGCGGGATTTATCCACATCGAGAACAACCCGGATCTTATCCGCATATCCATAATATCGGATCTGCTTGACCCATTCGCTTTCAACCGGTATCTGCTTCTCCCTCTTGTAAGGGCTTTTCAAACCGGGGACATCAAAGACGATCCGGGCCGGATCATCGACTGTGAAGGCGCTGTAATCCGATATCGGGCCGTCCGCCACCAGATGGATCCGGAGCCCTTTTTCAATCGCTTTTGTTTCGACGGAGTGAAGCTGGGTGGCGGCTCTCGATCGCTCCTGTAAAGCCGGTTTCTTTTCTTCTTTTACAGCCATCTCCCGTTTGGCCTCTTTTAGTACCATCGGTTTTGGGAAGGATACTTTCAGATGATTTCCATCTCTGGCGACTTCATAAGGAGCATCCGAATTCAATGCGATCTCGATTCTCAGCGGATTTCCTTTGTCCAGTGGTGCAACCACTTTAACCGCATCGACCGGATCATGATGAACCGGATACTCGTTTTGCGCATTGATAAAGACGGTTTTCGGAAAATAGAGCACCACCCCCGCCGGCGAAGGCTGCTTAACCGCCGTATACGTCAAAAGACCATCTCCTTTTATAATGACATCGACGGTTTCCATCGATTCGGATGACGTTATTTCAGTAATTTGATTTTCTTTGACCGGCTCACCAATGGCCTGCTTTTCCTGTTTTTTCTCTACGGTAGCACATCCCATAAAGGCCGATACAAAGAACACCAGGCTCGCAGATACTATAACCGTTTTTATCCAAATTGAGATGTTGTGCTTCATGTCATTATTCTCCAGGGGGTTTCTGAAGATTCATTTCTTTTTTTTGCACGGCGGTCTCTCCTGAGATCGTTTCAATCTCTTCTTCCACAATAATCCGATCTTTTCGAATTTGGATGACCCGACCCGAGTTGATTCCGATTCGCGTTCCTTCCTTAACGATAAAGCCCTTCCCTGATGATTCCTGAACAAGGGCCTTGTTTCCGCTTGAAGCCATGATCACCCCGACCAGTTTCAACTGACTTAAATCTACTTTTTCAAGCGGCGTCAGCGGGCCCGCCCTCATTTTTCTTTTCTTTTCTCTCAATGCCTGGGCGGCTGCCGAGTCCTGCTTAAATAAGGGCTCAAACGGATCGATCCTCCCTTTTGGGTCATAGGAACCGGGATCGAAAGGCTCAGCCCCCTTTCCGGTTGATCCCAGGAGGGTAGAAACGGTCTGGGGTTTTTCTTCAGCAGATGCCGGTTTGGTGGTTTCATGCTTTTTGGTTGGTTTTTCTTCCTCTTTTCCAGGAAGATTCGGCTCCGGTGTCCGGACTATTTTTTTCGTTATGACGGTTGGGCTTTGCGTAACCTTTTTATTCTGTTCGCACCCGATGAAAAGAAAAAAACAGAAAAAAAGGAGAAGGGCGATTCCGCTCCTTAGGGTTGCGCGATGGTATCTCTTTTCCTTCACACCATTATCCCTTATTTTTCGCCCGGCTTCTTCTGGCCGGGCGCCTGTTGTGGAGGAGGCTTTTCAACAAACCGGTACGTAACGGCGGTGCAGGTCGTTCTCAGTTTCGAAAAGTCCTTTTGGTTGACCATTTTGATGTTTTGGACATTGACGATCCGAGACAGCCTGGAGACCTTGTCGAAAAACATGGCCACGTTATGATAACCGCCGTCAACCTCGATGGATACCGGGATCTCCTCATAAAATTCCTTTTGCAATTCCACCTGAGGCTGAAACAAAAGAAAATCCAGGCCGCTGTTTTGCCCCGACCTTGAAATATTTGTAAGAAGAGAAGGGATTTCCTTTTTTTCGGGAAGCGCCTGGACAGCCAGGAGAAACTGAGCCTCCGCCGCCTTCATTTTTTCCCGATACACATGGATCTGCGATGCCTTCTGCTTTGATACCAAAAGCTCCTTATCAAGCTTTATCTGCTCCTTTGTGAGTTTCCCGATCTCTTCGAATTTCGGGAGATAGGAAAAATAGGTGAAAGAGCCGCTCAATACGACAAAAAGGCCTGTACAAATCAAGATTTTATGGAGTTTTGTCAATCGGCCGATCCCGGCCAATACTGGGTCAACAACTTTTTGAAAAATATCAAGCTTTTTCATTTTTTACTTTGGCTCCCGTGACATCTTCTGCCATTGGGACTTTGCCGCATACGATCTCAAATCGTTTTAAATTCAAATTCCCTTCCTTGATTATTTCCTGCCGGATGCTTTTAAGGTTAACGGATGCAAAAAGATTGGTGGCTTCCAGGCTCGTCATAAAATCAGCTACGGTTTTATTATCCAAAGCGATCCCGCTGATGGAAACGGTCTCCTTCTCGGATGTCAAACTTGTAAACCACATCCGCTTCGGAATAATCACCTTCGTCATGGCGTCCAGAAGCTCAAGCGGTTTTTTTCTTTCCGCCTGAAGGTTTTCAATCACCAGCGTTTTTTTCTTAAGGATGTCCAGTTTCTTATTGATCTCTTCAATCTCTTTATTAATGAGAGTGTACTGGGCGATTTCCTTTCGAGTCACATCGATGCTTGATTTTAATCGGGCAACCCTCCCGTTTAACACGGCATTGAAATAAATCAGAGCCACGACCACACAGAACAGCGAAATGACAAAAACGGAGAGCTGCCGCTGGACAATTTCTTTTTTTCGTCTATCGCGGTATGGAAGAAGATTAATCCGAATCATTTATCATCCGTTCTCCTTAACGCAAGGCCAAAGCATATAGATGCCTGAGATGCCGCTTTCTTTAAGGCCGCCAGGCCGGCTCCCGGAATGTCTTCGACGGAAATACTTCTAATAGGGTCGAGTGTTTTTACTTCCGCACCTGTTTCATCGGCAAGGATCTGATGCAATTGCCTGATATTGCCTCCTCCTCCGCTGAGGACGATATGCTGTATCTGGTCCTCCGGATATGATGAATAATAAAAATCGAAAGCCCTTCGGATTTCTCTGCTCCAGTCGGAAATAACCGAGGATATGATTTCCTTAATCTCCTCCGCAGCACGGTTATCGGATGCTTTTCCAAATTTAAGTTTTTCGGATTCATCGTATGAGCAATTAGAGGCGTTCATGATCTGGTGATTGATCTGGTCGCATCCGAAGGAAATGTCGCGGATGAATTCAGAAGAACTTCCTTTCAAAATATTGAGAGACGTCTTGGCGGCTCCGATATCGATGAGCGCCACGTTCTGTTTTTCGGGCGGATAATTCAATTCATAAACATTTTGAAGGGCAAAGGCATCCACATCCACAATGGTCGGGACCAGGCCCGCCATTTCAATCAAATGGACGTATTCTTCAATCATATCTTTTCTGGCGGCAACCAGAAGGACGCTCATCTGATTCGGATTGTTTTCGTTCTCTCCAAGAATCTGAAAATCCAGATTCACATCATTGATATCGAAGGGGATGTATTGTTCGGCCTCAAACTGAATGGTATCCTGCAGCTGGCTTTCCGGCATATTCTGAACATTGATCTTCTTGACAATGACCGAATAGCCTCCGATGGAAGTGGCGACATTCTTTGTCTTGAATTTGTTTTCGGAAAAGAGCTTTTTTATCGCTTCCGCCACCTTTTCCGGATCTTTGATCGACCCTTCTTCAATGGAATTGGGTTCGATGGTGACCATGCCGAATCGTTTCAGATTGAATCCGCTTCTTGTTTTGACGATCTCGGCCGCTTTTATGGATCTGGATCCGATATCAAGGCCTGCCAGATGGGTTGTTTTTTTCAGTATCATCGGGGGTCATCCTCAAAAACCTTGTTCCTATCGGAAACATCGAGACCTAACGCCAAAAGGATCTTGCGTTTTGTCTCCATCCGGCAGGGCATTCCCTCTTCGATTCTTGATATCGTAATGGATGAGATGTTGGCCTTTCGAGCCAGTTCGGTCTTGCTGAGCAGACGGGATTCCCGGATCTTTTTTAACGCATTTTTTTTCATCTTACTCCATTTTCGTCTAGAAGCAACAGGAAAAAATGCCTAGCGAATTTGATTTTATTTAATCATATAATTTAAGCCATGTCAACATAATTATATATAAAGTTATATAATTTGATAAAAATACATGATATTGTGGAGCATTCAAACTCCCAACATTATATATTGTGCAAAAAAATAAAACCGTTTGATCCCCGGCGGTGCAAATCAGTAAATGATCGGATGGTCACTTGACGCTTAAACCTTGACTTGAAATGGGATATTTCCTATATGCATTGACAGCGATGGGGTTCCTGATAAATTTCTTTTTTTATCTTAATCAAAACGTGATGCTTTTTTGAACAGACACCAATGATAAAATTATTTGAACTCGCCGGGCGACCCTTTATTTCGATTGCGGAAGAATTCGGCCGGATCATGCTTCTTTTTCTCAGCGCCTCCTCCTGGGCATTCAGACCTCCCTTTCGATTTCGAATCGTGTTTAAACAAATGGAATCCGTGGGCGTGAACTCCGTCATCGTCGTATTGATTACCGCAATGTCCTCCGGAATGGTTCTGGCTCTTCAATCCTATTATGGCTTCAGAATGTTTGGAGGAGAAAGCCTTGTGGGAGCAACGGTTGCGTTATCCCTCGCGCGCGAAATCGGTCCGGTATTTACAGCCCTTATGGTCACAGGGCGGGCCGGATCGGCCATGGCCGCGGAGCTCGGCACCATGCGGGTCAAGGAGCAGATTGACGCACTGTATGCCATGTCCGTCAATCCGGTTCAGTTTTTAATCATGCCGCGGATCATCGCGGGGATCTTAATGCTTCCAATCCTGACAATCATAGCGGACTTTGTCGGAATCATCGGCGGCTATTTTGTCGGAGTGGAGCTATTGAATATCAACTCCGGCATCTTTATGGCCAGAATCTTTGAAATGGTAAAACTGAATGATATTGTCAACGGACTCATTAAGTCCGCATGCTTCGGGTTGATTCTCAGCCTGGTGGGATGCTACAAGGGCTTTTATACAGTGGGAGGAGCAGAAGGCGTCGGGAGAGCGGCGACGCAGGCCGTGGTCATATCCACCGTTTCCATATTTATCGGCGACTTCTTCCTGACAGCGGTGATGTTCTGATGATCCGGCTCATCAAAGTCTGCAAATCCTTTGGAAAACAAAAGGTCCTGGTCGACCTGGATCTGCATATTCCGCCTGAAAAGACCACCGTGATTTTGGGCCAGAGCGGCTCGGGTAAAAGCGTTATCCTAAAGCACATCATCGCGTTGATGAACCCCGACTCGGGACAAATCCTTGTCAATGGGACTGACATTACCAGGTTAAACGATAGGGAACTCAATGAGATTCGAAAAAATTTCGGGATGCTGTTTCAGGATGCGGCCCTCTTCGATTCGATGACCGTCGGAGAAAATGTGGCATTCCCCCTGAAAGAGCATACCCGGCTGTCACAAAAGCAAATCAAAACGATCGTTGAAGAAAAACTAATGCAGGTCGGATTGAAAGACGTGACCCAAAAAATGCCCGCCGAACTATCCGGAGGAATGCGGAAAAGGGTCGGCCTTGCACGGGCCATCGCTCTTGACCCAAAGATCATCTTGTTTGATGAACCGATCACGGGGCTTGATCCGATCATGTCCGACGCCATCGACGATCTGATCATACAAACCCAACAACACACCAAAGCCACCTGCGTCGTGATCACCCATAACATCGAGTCCACTTTTAAGATTGCCCACAGGGTTGCCATATTGTATGAAGGAAAAATCGTGGAATGCGGAACACCGCCTGAAATAGAGGCATCCGCGCATCCATTTGTGCAGCGATTCATCAGTCGAAAAGCGAACGATTCGAATTGCGGTTGACTTAACCCATACGAAACCGGATTCCCCTTGTGCTTTTTGAAAAAGATTAACAAATAAAATCGGACGGACGCCATGTCCAAGTTTTCGGTAGAAGCAAAAGTCGGCATTTTCGTGATCGTCGGCATCATGATCCTGGGCTATATGTCCATGAAGGTGGGAAAACTCAGCCTTACGGGAGAATCCGGGTATGATGTGAGCGTTTATTTCGATTCCGCATCCGGATTGGCCGTGGATGTTCCGGTGGAGATCGCCGGGGTTGAGGTGGGAAGGGTCCGAAGCATTTCCCTCAAAGACGGAAAAGCGCTTGTGGTGTTGCGGATCAAACCGGATGTCAAAATCTATGGCGATGCAAAAGCGGTGATCCGGACCAAAGGGATTCTGGGCGATAAATATGTCGTTCTCAATCCGGGGTCCCCGACCGAACCTCCCCTCAAAACAGGAGATCTGATTGCGAAGGCCGAACCGGCCACCGATATGGATACGCTCATGAACTCCCTGCAGGGAGTCGCTTCCGATATCAAGGCCCTTTCCGGATCCCTGTCAAAATTGCTGGGAGGCGAAGAAGGGGAGGCCTCGGTTCTAAGCATTATTAAAAATCTAAAGGAAATGATCGAAACGTTAAATCAAACGGTTCAGAAAAATCAGACAAATATCAACGAGATCATCGCCAATCTGACCGATTTTTCCGGAACCTTGAAATCCGTGGGGGACGTGGACTCGAAAGACATCCACCGCATCATCACGAACCTTGCCAGTGCTTCGACGAAAATGGACGATCTGATGAACGGGGTCAACCAGATCGTTACACAAATTAATGAAGGAAAGGGGAGCCTCGGCAAGCTTATTAAAGAAGAAGATGCCATCCAGAATCTGAATGCCGCGCTGGCCTCTCTCCGGGAAATATCCGAAAAAATCAATCAGGGAAAAGGGTTCATCGGAAAACTCGTCAACGAAGACGCTGCCGCAAAGGACCTGAACGCCACCCTAACATCGGTTAGGGATATTTCCGATAAAATCAACCGGGGAGAAGGAACCATCGGAAAACTGATTCATGATGATGAGACGGTTGATAAAATCAATTCGGCGTTGGGCGGCATCAATGACTATCTGCAAAAACAGGAAACCTTTCGAACATTTATCGACTATCGCGGTGAATATCTCTTTGCCGGCGATGACGTGAAATCCTATATCAGCCTCCGAATCCAGCCCAAAGAAGACAAATATTATCTTCTCCAGGTGGTCGACGATCCGGAAGGTCGAAAAAAGACAACGCGGATAACCCGAAATGTAAATGGAGAGCGCTTTGAAGAAGAACGGGTCGAGATCGAGGATGAATTTAAATTCTCCGCACAGATCGCCAAACGCTATTACGACCTGACATTGCGCGGCGGGCTATTCGAATCCACCGGAGGTATCGGCGTGGACTACCATCTTTTCAACGACCGCCTCGCCCTCTCTCTGGAAGCATTTGATTTCGGATCGGATGACAACCCTCACCTGAAATTCATCGTCAATTTTTCACCGCTAAAACACCTTTACATTACTTCCGGATATGACCACTTTATCAGCGACGGGGGGAAGGAATCGTTTTTCTTAGGCGCCGGAATCAGTTTTGCCGATGAAGACATCAAAACGCTCATGACTTCCGTTCCATTTCCCAGAAACTGACATTATCGCCTGCCGAACCGCTTTGGTTATACGGAGTTGCTTTATCATGGCCCTTGACGGTTGAATCTGAATCATGGATCCTCGACAAAAAGAAAAAGCCAAACCGTTTCGGCTTGTCAAATACTTTACCTATACAAGTCTTATGGTCATCTTTTTAGGCACGCTCCTTCTCTCTTTTTTCAATACCCGATGGGCACGTAACATGCAGATTAAGAAAAGCGAAGACTATGTGCTTCTGCTGATTGACAGCCTAAACGACCAAATCTTTACCCAGTTTATTATCCCTGCCGCTTTAAAATTCGGAAAAATTCAGTTGAGGGATAAAGCGCAATTCGAATGGATGGACAAAGTGGTCAGGAGCACCCTGTACAGCTTTAAGGTGGACATGGTGACCATCTATGACATGAACAACGTGATTTCATACAGTTTCGACCAGCGCCTGGTCGGAAGAAAGAACGTGGGAGGGGTTGCCTATCAGGAGGCCATTCAGGGGAAGGTCACTTCAAAGCTGACCCAGCGCGGTAATTTTATTGAGATTCTCATCGGATTTCCGAAAGAAAGCAAGCTGATCACATTTGCCCCTCTTCGGGCACAGATGCCGCTCTCACGAATCTCAGGGCCGGTAGGTGGGGTGGTTGAAATCGTTCAGGATCTGTCTGAAGATTCTCAACCCATATTTCGATTTCAGATTTCCGTCATCACCACTTCCGCCGCAGTCATGGGGTTTCTATTTTTGGTCCTGATCCTGGTAGTGAAAAGAGGGGAGGGGATTATCGAGCAGCGCGCCCTCGAGAGGATCAAACTCAAAGAGCAGCTCAGCCGGTCCGAACACCTTTCGTCTCTGGGTGAAATGGTGGCCGCCGTTTCCCATGAAATCCGAAACCCGCTCGGCATCATAAAAAATTCAGCGGAACTTCTTAAGAAAAAGGCGACATTCAACTCATCAAACAAGCTGGTCGACATTATCGTGGAAGAAGCCGGCCGACTTAATGCCATTATCACCGATTTTCTGAATTTTGCAAAACCAAAAATCCCCAATTTAACTCCCTGCCGTGTTGAAGAGGTGATCCGGAAAAACATCCAATTCCTTTCCTCCCAGATCAAAGATGAACATTGTGAAATTATTACGGACTATGAGCATCATCTCCCGGAAATCATGGCAGACCCGACCATGTTGTATCAGGCATTTCTGAATATTCTTATCAATGCCATGCAAGCCATGCCCCAGGGCGGCAAAATCGACATTAAAATCAAAGCCGATAAAAGGCGAATCGTGATCACATTCGAAGACGAAGGGAAGGGAATCCCGCAGGAGTTTCTCATAAAAATCTGGTCTCCCTTTTTTACCACTAAAGAAAAAGGAACCGGCCTTGGACTGGGAATTGTGAAAAAAGTCATTGAATCCCATGAAGGAACAATACATATCGAGAATCGGCCGACCTTTGGTGCCAAAGTAACCGTTGAGCTGCCGATCCGGCCGGAGGTCTTATGGAAACCATCCTGATCGTTGACGATGAAAAAAATTACCCTCCTGTTCTCAGCGCCGTGCTTGAAGAAGAAGGGTATGAAACCCTGACGGCGAACAGCGGAAAAGAGGCGCTTGAAATACTGAAGCAGTCGGAAGTCGATCTGGTTTTGACCGATATGAAAATGCCCGGCATGGATGGAATCGAACTACTTGAAAAGATTAAAGCCAAAGACCCGGACCTCCCGATCATTATGATGACCGCTTATGGCACGGTAGAAAAAGCAGTGGAAGCCATGCAAAAAGGGGCCTACAGCTACATCCTCAAGCCGTTTGATAATGAACGGATGATTCTTTACGTTAAAAAGGCCAACGAGATCTACCGGATCATCAAGGAGAACAGGCGCCTTAGAAGCGATATCGAATCCAGATACTGCTTTGGAAATATCATCGGCAGAAGCAAGGTCATGCGCGATATTTTTGAAATCATCGAAAAAGTGGCTCCCACATCGGCTACTATTTTAATCGAGGGTGAAAGCGGAACCGGAAAAGAGCTGGTCGCCAAATCAATCCATTACAACAGCCCCCGAAAGAATGGACCCTTTATTGCCGTAAACTGCAGTGCACTGGCCGAATCTCTTTTGGAAAGCGAGCTTTTCGGCCATGAAAAAGGAGCCTTTACTGGGGCTGTAGCCATGAAGAAGGGTCGGTTTGAACTGGCCGGAGGAGGAACTTTTTTTCTTGATGAAATCGGCGAGTTGTCATCCAATCTCCAAATCAAACTGCTCAGAGTGCTTCAGGAAAAAGCCATCGAAAGGGTCGGCGGGATCAAACCGCTTCCGGTCGATATCCGCCTGATCGTCGCCACCAATAAAACATTGAAGGAAGAGGTGAAGGTTGGCCGTTTCCGTGATGATTTATTTTTCCGATTAAACGTCATCCATATCGTTTTGCCTCCCTTACGGGAACGGCAGGAAGACATCGGTCTGTTGATGAATCATTTTATCGACAAGTATTCAAAAGAGCGTAAATCGGACACCCCCATTGACGGAGTAGATCAGGAAGTGATCCGTCTTTTTTATAATTACAGGTGGCCCGGAAACGTTCGGGAGCTCGAAAACGTCATCGAGCGGGCAATGATCCTGTGCCCTGACAGTGTCATTCATGCGTCAGATCTCCCGAAAGATTTCATTGATAACTTCGCATCCGTCAATTCATTCATCGAAGGGATTCCGGAAGATGCCAAACTGGAAGAAACCCTTGATCTTATTGAAAAAAAACTGATTGAAAGAGCGTTGAAACTGACCAACAACGTTCAATCCGGTGCAGCTGAATTGCTGGGTATCGGAAAGAGCAGTTTAAATAAAAAAATTAAAAAATACGAGATTGCAGAGTGAGGAATAAATGGACAGCGCGGTATATTTCATCGATTTAAGGGCAACACATAAGGAAAATTTTTTAGACAAACTTCATCGCCTGCTCCTGACGGCCGGCCTTTCTGATGCGATCCGGAAAAAGGATTTGGTGGCGATCAAGCTCCATTTCGGCGAGAAGGGGAATACGGCGTTTATTCGCCCGGTATTTGTCCGGAAGATCGTCGAAGCGGTTCAAAAAGAAGGGGGGATTCCATTTCTCGCCGATGCCAATACCCTTTACTCCGGAACACGCAGCGATGCTCCAAGTCATCTTACAACCGCCATCCAAAACGGGTTTGCTTATTCAGTGGTAAACGCACCGATCGTCATCGCCGACGGACTCCGGGGAAAGAGCGAAACCGCTATTGAGATAAACCGGAAGCGCTTTAAAAAGGTTTACATTGCCTCAGAAATTGTTCAAGCGGATGCCCTCATCTCCGTTGCCCATTTCAAGGGGCATGAACTCTCGGGGTTTGGGGGAACAATTAAAAATGTTGGGATGGGTTGCGCCTCCCGAAAAGGAAAAATGGCCCAGCATTCGACCCTCTGCCCGAAAATTAAAAAGAAAAAATGTATCGGATGCGGCGATTGCGTCGCTCATTGCTCGCAGAATGCCATCTCGCTGATCGATGACAAGGCTCTCATCTCCGAAGCCGCATGCATCGGGTGCGGCGAGTGCATCCTTATCTGCCAAAGCAGTGCCATTGAGATTCAATGGAACCAGTCGATCCCTGTCTTTTTAGAAAATATGGTGGAATATGCGCTGGGCGTTTTGAAAAATAAATCGGGAAAAACTCTGTTTATCAACTTCCTGACCAACATCTCCCCAGCCTGCGATTGTTATCCGATGAATGACGCTCCGATCGTCAGAGATATCGGTGTGGTCGTTTCGAAAGATCCTGTGGCCGTCGATCAGGCATCGGTTGATCTGGTCAACCGGGAACAGGGGTTGCCGGTTTCGTGCCTGACACCTGCTCCAGGTCCCGGAGAAGATAAATTTAGAAAGATATATCCGCAGGTGGACTGGGAAATCCAACTCGAATATGCACAGCAGATCGGACTTGGAATACGCTCATACCGTCTTGAGATGCTCTAATCTAAGAACTAAGAAGGGGCTCTCCTGAATCGAGCCATCGATTGCTGCAGCAGATTCCCGATGATAGCGCACTCTAAGCCGAAAGGAAGATAACCGGCATAACCCAATGCCGGCATTTCAAAAATTTGAAATCGGTGAACATAGGGAATCCGGTATTCCCACCTGGTTAAGCTGTAATAATTCCACATCTCCCAGAACCAGCCGCATATAAGAGCGGCTATGGCGGCTGAAACGGTCTCTCTCCAGTCCCCTCTTTGGATGCCGGAAAACAGGTGCTGTTCTTTCATAAGCACCTGAACGGAAGTGATCATGAAAAGAGGAGATACCCATAGAAGCGGAAATAGGAAATTGGGCCACACCCCGATCCCGGCCAAACCCGCGCCAAAAAGAATGAGGAAAAGCCAAGCCTGCCGAGAGGAGGAAAAAAAGCGGACACGAAACCAATTGCCAAAGCCGCTCCGGATCCACTGAGTGCCGCAGATCCAATCCCGAACCGTCAATACCGCCGGTAAAACCATTGAAAAGGATAACGTGGCATACCCGAAATAGGTCCAAGGCCCTAAATCCGTTCCCACATAGCGCCAATTTTGGACAAAACGGTTCAGATACTCAAAAAACCACCAGAAGACGGCGCTGGCCGGAAAAAGCGCTAGAAAGAAAACCGTCTGGTGGGTCAGCATAGAGCGCCCGTCTCTGGCATAGCATAACGCATTCGTGACGATGATAAGCGGAAACCATAAAAAGCTAAACGTATGCGGCTGAGCGCTTTCAAACCAGGAAAGGCGTGACCATGCCAGCACCCACGAAACCATGTTGAAAATGGCAGCAAGCCAACCCCACCATGGAAAAGAGTAAAGGAGGACTCGTTGTTTGGATGATTTGTAAAAAAGACCCCCTCTGATAAGTATAGGGGCGGCCATCCCAAAAAAAATCAGAGCATATCCTACAAAGTGAACCCGTGAAAACGGGGCGGTCTCGATATATATTGTTCGGGGAGGAAATTCAAAATACCTGGAAATCGGAAGGCCGGCGATCCAGGCGCCAAGCAAAGGGAGGCAAAGGAGAGGGGCTGCCGTCATGGTGAATGTGAATAAACGCTTTTTCATGAAATCGGTCCCAACCCGGAATCACAAGACATATACGGCATTTCGACATACCGGCAGTAAACCGCTATGAAGGAGTGGAAGTCGCCGGCGGATCCATCTGTTTGACTTTTATCGTGAACGTACTTCCTTCGTTGACCCTGCTTTTGACATTTAATAAAAAACCATACGATTCAAGGATCCGGTGAACAATGGAAAGGCCGAGCCCTGATCCTTTTGGTTTAGTCGTAAAAAAGGGATCGAATATCCACTTCATATGTTCTTCGGAAATGCCGCAGCCGGAGTCAGAAACCGCAATTTCGACAAACTGCCCCTTAAGCGGCTGCATTTTGATGCGAATGAACCCCTTTTCTTCAATGGCCTCAGCGGCATTGAGCAAGAGATTCCAAATCACCTGGCGCAGATGATCCGGATCCATCTCGATCCATATGCCGTTGATCATTTCTTTCACAATCGCAATTCTATCGTTGCAAATTCCGTCTTTTTCAAAAAATTCGATGATTTCAGATAAATTCCGAGCGAGATCCAAAGGCTTTGGTCGCCCTTTCGGAGGTTTTGCAAAAATTAAAAAATGGTTGACGAGGGAACTCAATCGGTCCGCTTCCCTGAGGATGATCTGCATTAACCGATCATGCATCGGCCGGAAAGGCCTGTCATCCCTGATGAGCTGGATGGAACCGATCAGAGAGGCCAGAGGATTTTTAATTTCATGAGCCAAACCGGCAGCCATTTCGCCTACAATCGCCATCTTTTCAGCCCGTTTAAGCTGAATCTCCATGGCAAGCATTTCCTGCTTTGTTCTTCTTTCCCGCTCCGATAGAATACCGCTTAAAAACGCTACTACAAAGCAGGCCGACATGGTCACGACCACTTTATACAGAACATAGATTTCTGAATGGCTCGCTGCGCTGAAACCCATCTCCATACCGATGGGCGTTAACAGCCGATGAAATTCGAGGCCGGCCATCAGACCATACTGAATGCTGCACAAGGCGGCTATGACCATACTCCCCCGTTTGAAGAGAAGCATGGCCGCGTAGATGATCACTAAAAGATATAAAAATGCAAAAATGCTGGCAAAGCCGCCGGTCACGAAAATAATGGTGGATACGATGACTGTATCCAAACTGATCTGGACGGATGCAAAAATCCGTTTTTCCTGAACCCGATTCATAAACAGGGAATAAATGAACGAAAGGATAAACACCACGGCGATGAGTCCATAAAGGATAAAAAGGGGAAGAGAAAAGAGGGACCCCATCCTTCTCATCTGAAAAAAAATGGTCGATCCCAGCAGAAGAGTGGTGAACAGAAGCCGAAAGAACATCAACCATTTCAACCTGCGTATAAATTCACTTTCAACGCTTTTCGAAATGGTTTTTTGCATCATCGGCCAATTTCGACAAATGCGGAATCAAACGGCATAAGGGGATGATATGCCGGCTGTTCCTGTTAAAAGAAGGTACTATCAGAAAACAAGCGGAAAAATGCCGAGAACGGATAGGGTTATACCATACCGGCCATCTTGAAGATGGGAAGGTACATGGATATGACTAAGCCACCGATGGTTACCCCTAAAAATACCATCATAAACGGTTCGATCATCGCAGTTAAATTATCCACCGCCTGATCCACTTCTTCATCGTAAAAATCGGCGATTTTTTCCAGCATAGAATCAAGCGCGCCTGTCGATTCCCCGACAGCGATCATCTGGCAAACCATGGATGGGAACACTCCGCTTTCCATCAACGGATCCGCCATGGTACGGCCTTCCGCAATTCCTGAGCGGACTTTGTAAAGGGCATTTTCAATGATACGGTTTCCCGAGGTTTTAGCGACGATCTCGAGGGCTTCCAAAATCGCAACTCCGGCACCCAACATGGTTCCCATGGTCCGTGAAAATCTCGCAACAGCGACTTTTCGAATAAGAAGCCCAATTACCGGCAGTTTGAGGACCAGATTATCAAGAAAAGTCCGCCCTTTCTCGGTTTTATAGAATCTCCGCATCGCATACGCGAGGATAACCAGGGCGACGATAATATATAAAACATTGTTTTTTGCAAAATTGCTGGCTCTGATGACCATTTGAGTCGGAAGGGGGAGCTGTCCTCCAAGGGAGGAAAACATTTCCGAAAAGACCGGGATGACATAAATTAAGATGACGGCCACAACCAGGACTGCGATGGCAAGAACGATGATCGGGTATGTCATAGCGCCTTTGACTTTGCGTTTCAGTCTTGCCGCTTTTTCCAAATAAGCGGCAAGGCGCCTTAAAATGGTGTCGAGAATCCCTCCGGCCTCACCGGCGGCAATCATGTTGGTGAAAAGATCGTTAAATTGTTTTGGGAACCGTTTTAACGCATCGGCAAGGGTTGACCCTCCTTCTACCGATTCCATGACCTGTTTCAGCATTTTTTTAAATGTCTTGTTCTCTTGTTGGGTATGAAGGATGTCAAGGCATTGGATAATGGGGAGACCGGCATCGATCATCGTTGAAAACTGCCGGGCAAAAAGGATAATATCCGACTCCCTGACCCCGGGCTGTAAAAAAGAGACATTTTCAAAAAGATCTTTCGACTTCTTTTTAATTTTAACAGGGGTTAAACGGAGCTTTGTCAGATTTGCCTTAACTGCCTGGTCATTTGGAGCCTCCATTTCTCCCCGCTGCAGTTCATTTCGCCTATTCCGCGCTTCCCATTGAAAAACCGGCATAATCGACTCCCTTGTGTTTTTATTTTAAGACCCGAAAAATCATTATTTCAACTAAAAGACAAAATAATGTTATTCCCGGGGTCTTGAGGATTCCGGTGTTAGGCCCTGGCCCAATAAAAGACGCCCCTTTCCATTTCCTTTTTTTCGATTTTACCCTCTTTTAAGAACTTATCGAGAAATGGTTGCAATTGTGTTTGATGCAGACCGAACATGTTAACCAGATCTCGAGCGGTGCAGGGTCTTCGTTTTATGGTGGATAAAATTCGCTGATACATGTCCTCACCCGGTTCACCCTTTTCGAGCGCGCCGGACTCAAGCCGAATCACACCGACATCACCCAAATGCCCGGCGATTTGCCTGAGTGAATCCCTTGTTGCCGGGTGAACCCAGTGCTCTGTTCCAGGACGATCGAGAGTGTTCAGGTGAACCCCATCCGAACCGATCTTCTTTATTGCTGTCTTTATGGGGTTCAATTCTTCTGTTGTATCGTTTAATCCGGGTACGATAAAAATTTCAATGAAAAATCGGTGTTGATACTCCTTTTGAAATGCCGTTAATCCATCGATGATGGTATCGATATTAAGGCCCGGATGAGGCCTGTTGATCCTTTTAAAACAACCCGCTGCTGCCGCATCCAGGGAAGCGATCACCACATCGGCGGCGGCGACATGGGTTCTAACTTGAGGGTCGGAAAAGAGGGTGCCGTTTGTGAGCAACGCCGTCCGATACTCAGGAAAACGGGATTTAATAAAATCAATCACCTCGCCGATACCGCTATGAAGAGTAGGTTCTCCGGCTCCTGAAAAGGTGATAAAATCGAGCTTCGGGGCGCCGGATAAAAAGAGATCAAGTTCATTTATAATTTCTTCGGTCGGCACATATTCATCCCGCTCAAGCGTCAAGCAGGTGGTTTTTCCGCATTCACAGTAGACGCAATTGAGCGTGCAGGTTTTGTGAGGTACCAGATCGATACCCAGCGAAATTCCCAACCGTCTGGAATGGACAGGTCCAAAAAGATATCGATAATGATTTTTTTTTTTGCTTATCATATATCAACAGCTAAAAAACAACGATAAGGGCTTCGTATCACAATTATCCTCAATCCACAATATATTTTAAGGTACCGGCTCCTGCAACGGTTGATTTGCCGACTCTTTTCCTTTAAAAGGGAAGCGGAAGCATCCTTGCACTGATAGCGGTTTTTCGGAGCGGGAGTTATCTCAGTAACATGAAAGGCTTCTGCCGTGAAAAAAGACCTGACCATTATCATTACTCACACAAATGCCGACTTTGATGCCCTGGCATCCATGCTGGCCGCTCAGAAACTTTACCCTAAATCCCTTGTGATATTCCCCGGATCCCAGGAAAAAAATCTAAAAAATTTTTTTATCAATTCCATGGCCTATCTTTTCAATATGGTGGACATCAAGGAGGTTGACCTAACAAAAGTGAAACGGCTGGTTTTAGTGGACACAAAGCAGGCCGGCCGGATCGGGAAATTGTCCTCCCTTTTGAATATACCGGGTCTCGAAATACATATTTATGATCATCACCCTCCTGCTCCCGGCGACCTTAAAGGGAAACTCGAAATACATCAGCCCACCGGCTCCAATGTCGCCATCCTTGCTGAAATTCTCCAAAAGCGAAAAATTGCCATCACGAGCGATGAGGCCACGGTGATGTGCCTCGGTATCTACGAAGATACGGGATCTTTCACCTTCCCTTCCACCACCGAAAGGGATTTTAAGGCTGCCGCTTTTCTCCTTTCAAAAGGAGCCAACCTCAACACTATTTCGAACCTGATCGCCAGAGAGCTAAGCCCGGATCAGTTCGGAATTCTAAACGACATGATCCAAGGCGCCACACGCTACTACATCGACGGGATCGAGGTGACGTTAACCAGCATCACAACCAGTGATTACATTCCGGACTTTGCCTTTCTTGTCCAGAAAATGCTCCGCATGGAAGAATTGAACTCCCTTTTCGCCATCGCGCTGATGGGAAATAAAATATATGTCGTGGCCAGAAGCAAAATTCCCGAAGTGGATGCCGGAACCATACTCGGGCTGCTCGGCGGCGGCGGCCACTCTTTCGCCGCATCCGCCACCATCAAGGATAAAACGCAAACCCAGGTCGAACATGAACTGATCGCCATATTGCACGATCAAGTCAAATCGAGAAGAAAAGCGATCGATCTCATGTCCGCTCCGCCCATCACGGTTCACGCCGATGTTTCCTGCAAGGACGCAAGCGATCTTTTGAACCGTTACAACATCAATGCGCTCCTTGTCATCGAGCGGCCATCCGAGACAATCGGAGAAAAGAATCAACATAAACTTGTGGGATTTATATCCCGGCAGGTCATTGAAAAAGCCCTTTATCATCAGCTCGGAAATATCCCGGTTCGGGAATATATGAATACCGAAATGGTGTCGGCAAAAGCCGATTCGGATTTACAGGAGATTCAGGAAAAAATCATCGAAAACAAACAGCGGATCCTCCCGGTCATGGAAAAAGGCGACGTCATCGGGGTGATCACCCGGACCGATCTGTTAAAGACCCTTGTTCAGCAATCCAAGCGATCAAATGCCACATCTACGGATCCACTATTAGGCCCGGTTTCAGCTAGAACGCGAAACATCGTCAAATTTATGAAAGAAAGGCTTTCCAATCACTTAATCCAGATGCTTAAGAACATCGGAGAAGCGGCGGCCGGCATCGGGTACAGCGCGTTTGTGGCCGGAGGGTTTGTCCGGGATCTGTTCATGTATCGCCCAAATGAAGATATCGATATTGTTATTGAAGGGGACGGAATTGATTTTGCCAAAAAATACGCCTCCACCGTCGGGGCCCGGATTCATTCCCATGAAAAATTCGGAACGGCCGTAATTATCTTTCAGGACGGATTTAAGATCGACGTCGCTTCCGCCAGATTAGAGTACTATAAATTTCCAGCTGCTCTACCTGTGGTCGAGATGAGCTCCATCAAACTCGATCTTTTCAGAAGAGACTTTACCATCAACACATTGGCCATTGCACTGAATCCCGACCGGTTCGGGATGCTCATCGACTTTTTTTCCGGACAAAAGGACATCAAGGAGAAAACGATCCGAGTTCTTCACAACATGAGCTTTGTGGAGGATCCAACCCGCGTGTTTCGGGCCATCCGTTTCGAACAGCGATTCGGATTTTCCATCGGCAAATTGACTGTGGGGCTCATTGAAAACGCTGTTAAAATGAACTTTTTTGAGCGCTTGAGCGGGCACAGGGTCTTTTCCGAACTCCGTCAAATACTTGAAGAGGAAAATCCGGTCGATGCCATGACGCGACTACAGGATTTCAACCTCCTTTCCGTCGTTCACCCCTCCATTGTTATGGATAAGGAACGGATCTCCTTGTACAACTCGGTTAAAAAGGTGCTCTCCTGGCACGACCTGCTGTTTTTAGAAGAAATTTATATGAAATGGGCCGTATACTTCCTGGCGCTGATTCGTAACTGCGATCGGAATGCGACCCTGGCCATCTGCGACCGGCTTGAACTGGCATCCCGTTATCGGCTCTTTTTCATTGAAGAAAGATTTACCGCCGAAAAATGCTTGCAGTATCTGGAGCGGAACCAGCCGGTTCAAAACAGCGCCCTCTATTCTCACATCAAAGACTTTAAGACCGAACTCATCCTTTATATGATGGCGGCGACCGAGCATGAATCCATTAAAAGGCTGATTTCCAATTACTTCACTCAACTTCGCTACATCAAGCCCTCAATCCGAGGCAAGGACCTGCTGGAGATGGATATCACCCCGGGCCCGGTCTACCGTGAAATCCTCCAGGCCATCCTGTTTGCCAAATTCAACGGAGAATTGAAAACCCGGGTTGAAGAAGTCGAATTTGCAAGATCCTACATATCCGCAGCGGTACTTATTAAGTGATTATTCTCTTGCTTATTCTTGAATTGACAATTATTTTGCTGTTTTTCAGATCGGTCCCAATAATCCATGACCATGAATCAGGAGCTGGGCCGACTTTCTCATATGCAGGAGTTTGAAATGACCGAAAAGAGACGGATTGTCAGCGGTATGCGCCCTACCGGTCCGCTTCATCTTGGAAACCTTCTTGGCGCCCTAGCCAACTGGGTCAATATGCAGGATGACTATGATTGTTTTTACTTTATCGCCGACTGGCACGCCTTAACCAGCGATTACGAAGATACCCGACTTATCGCCACATATACGAGGCAGATGATGACCGACTGGCTGAGTGTCGGCCTTTTGCCGGAAAAAAGCACGCTTTTTGTTCAATCGCACATCAAGGAGCATGCGGAGTTGTTTTTGATTCTTTCCATGATCACGCCGGTTCCCTGGCTGGAACGAAATCCCACATACAAAGACCAGATAATACAGATTAAAGACAAGGATCTCTCCACATTCGGATTCCTTGGGTATCCGGTCCTTCAGGCGGCGGATATCATCATGTACAAGGCCTTTGGAGTCCCGGTTGGGGTGGATCAGGTCCCCCATGTGGAAATCACCCGGGAAATTGCAAGGCGCTTCAACTCGTTTTACGGAGAGATCTTTCCGGAACCTCAGGCCATATTGACCCAGACCCCTAAAATACTCGGGACCGACCGACGGAAAATGAGCAAAAGCTATAACAATGCCATCTTCCTATCCGACAGTCCGAACTCCATCCGATCGAAAGTTTCTCAGATGATCACCGACCCCCAGCGGGCCAGGAGATCGGATCCGGGGAATCCGGATATATGCAATGTCTTTGAATTCCATAAAATTTATACGGATCAACAAACGGTTGAAACGATTAACCGGGAGTGCCGAACCGCTCAAATCGGTTGCGTGGAATGTAAAAGAATCATGGCGGACCATCTGGTAGCGGCCCTTGCACCGGTCCGGGAAAAAAGAGCGTATTACGAAGCCCGGCCCAGCCTGGTGGATGAAATCATCTCTAATGGATGCGATCGCGCCCGGAATGTCGCCCAAAAGACCATGGATGAGATTCGAACTTCGATCCGGATCAGCTACCAAGGAAGGGCCGGGGCATAACCGGACCGATTCATGACATCATCAATTCACTTCCATTTCACCAGTAATGACTCAATCTCTGATTTGCTCATTTTCCTATGTCTGAAGAAATATACCGGGTAAAAATCGGAGGGGTGTTCGAAGGTCCGATGGACCTGCTGGTCTATCTGATCAAGAAAAACGAGGTTAATATTTACGACATCCCGATCGCTCTGATCACGGATCAATATCTTGAATACCTCGAGATGTTGAAAATATTGAATATCGATCTTGCCGGCGAATTCATCGTAATGGCAGCCACTTTGATACACATCAAATCAAAACTGCTGCTGCCGGTACATGAGGAAGTGGAAGGCGATGATTTAGATCCGCGCCTGGAAATCACGCGACCGCTGGTCGAATATCTCCGCCTCAAATCCGCAGCAGAAAGCCTGATTTCCCGCAATATTCTGGGTGAAGACACCTTCATCCGGAGTCCGCAAAAAGTGGATGATCTGATCGATGCCCAAGATGAACTTATCCAGATCGGCCTCTTTGAACTGATTGACGCTTTTCAAAAAATATTGAAACATATTTCTCTCGAACAACGGGTCGATTTGACTGCAGACCGGATATCGGTTAAGGACCGGATATCCGAAATCGTCGATATATTGGAAGAGCGAGGGTCCGTTACTTTTGATGAACTATTTGAAAAAACAGTGGAAAAAATCGATATCATTGTGACATTTCTAGCTATTCTGGAGATGGTTCGACTCGCCATTATCCGGATTTTTCAGCATGTGGAAAGCGGCACCATCCGATTGTTCTATCAATGACATCCGACATCAAATACATTATTGAAAGCCTGTTATTCGTGTCCACCGATCCGTTACCTATAGACCGGATTAAAAAGGTGATTCCCGATGCCGATACCAAGGAAATCCGCGAAGCTCTCTATTCGCTCTCTGCAGAATATGAACAGCGGGGAGGAGCCTTTTTGTTAAGCGAGATCGCCGGTGGCTATCAGATCCGAACACGACCCCAATACAGCGAGTGGATCAAGCGTCTTATCCAGCCCTCGCCGGCCCGCCTCAGCAGGGCTGCAATGGAAACCCTTGCCATCGTCGCCTACAAGCAGCCGGTGATCCGGAACGATATCGAAACCATCCGGGGGGTGGACAGCGGGGGCGTTCTTCGCGTGCTGATGGAGCGGAAATTGATCCGGGTGCTGGGCCGTCAAAAGATTCCAGGCCGACCCCTCATCTATGGGACGACGCGGCAGTTTCTGGAGGTATTCGACCTGAAAGATCTGACAGAGCTTCCCACCCCGAAGGAGATCGAGGAGCTGGGAGAGACTCCGGCCGGCAAGACCGCTGAAACAATTCCGGAAAATGATCAGGCTGGAAACGCCGAAAAAGGAAAAAATGCTTGACTTAAAAATCGCCAAGTTATTATATTGAAGCCGAAAGATATCATGTGAATGAACCAATTAGGCCTTAACTTCGTCAGGGAGCTTGTATGAACCGATCCGATCTGATCAATCAGCTAAAAGACCACGCTTCATTAAGTAAAAAGGACGCCGAACAGATCATCAACATTTTTTTCAGCACCATATCCGATACACTGGCTGAAAACGATCGCGTTGAGGTCAGGGGCTTCGGCAGTTTCACCGTAAAACAATATAAACCTTACGTGGGCAGGAATCCAAAATCGGGGCAGAAAATCAGTGTTCCATCCAAAAAGCTTCCTTTTTTTAAAGTTGGAAAAGAATTAAAGGATAAGGTGGATTATCCATTTTAAGGGGCGGTTAACTCAGCGGGAGAGTGCTACCCTCACACGGTAGAAGCCACTGGTTCAAATCCAGTACCGCCTACCATGAAAACTAAGGGCTTGCCGCGTTGACGCAGCAAGCCTTTTTTTATTCCCCATCAGGGACGGGTATTGATATATTGATATCTGGAAAAAACCACCTTTTCAGAGCTCCGTCTTTCTTGCGACAAGCGGATATCTATCTTTCCACAACCTGGCACCTGATGATGGATCTCGAGAATACCCCTCCACCACGGATGGATCCAATTTTCCGACATTGCCTTGGAAGGTGAGGGCTTCCTTTTTTTTTTGGATCCGTGAGCCCTTTTCTTTACCGGCATTGGGAAAAGGGAGTCTTTGCAGGGTTCAGTTATTCCGGAATTTCTTCCGGCATCCGAGCATTTAGCAGCGGACAGCTGATCAGGTGCTGAGGCTTTCCTTTAATTGCTGCAAGAGTGATCCGGTCGGCGGGCTTTTGGGCCTCTTCCGGAACATAACACTCATAAACCGATGTAAATCCGATATGGGAAAGCAAATTCAGCAATGAAGAACGGGTAAACCAGAAACTTTTCGGGTTATCCAAAGATGCCCACGATGATTTTTCTCTTTCCACTGAAGGAGAGGCGGCCCAGGTCTCAATGTATTCCTTGCCTCGGTATTCCCTTCCCTTGTAAACGAAGGATTTTTCAGGAGTAAGGCTGATGTGGGTGTCGATCACCGCCAGTCGGGTGCAAACTTGTACCACCTGTTCCAGAAACTGGAATACGTCCGGAACATTTAGATGGTACAATATTCCCAGGCATAGAACCACATCGAAATAACCATACCGTTCCCGGCTCAGATTTCGGACATCTCCCTGTTGCACGTCAAGATTATGGAGCGACAGAATCGCCTTTGAAAATCGAGCTTTCTCGAAATTCGCTTTTCGCCCCTCGATTGCTACAACTTCAGCATCATGCCTGGCAAACTCAATCCCATAAAGACCTTCCAGACATGCCAGATCAAGAATCCGAAGTTGATTGAGAGGCTTTTCAGATATATCACTCACGATCTGAAACACCCTTCGAAGCTTCACCTCATCCCCGGCGATTCTGTTACCCATCGTATAGGTTTCCCCCTTGAGGTGGATATTGTGAGCGGTCCATTCGCCGTGCTTTTTGATGATCTCTTCCCGTTCCCGGCTGATCTCGTCAATGTCCATTTCATCTTCTTTCTGAACAAAGGATAGTATTAAGCCGGTCTTTGTCTCGAACGTATTATCCGTTCATCCAAAGGCTCCATACTATGTTGCAACCGGCGGATGGTGTCAGGGATGTGAAGCTCCCCGCTCTGAAGAGCGGAAAACGATACCCACATACCCGACAAAGCTTTCGGCCGGGCTTTTATCAAAGCTCGTTGAATACCCGATCACCGACGCTCCCTGTGCTCCAAGCGCTTTGGCTGCGGCAATAGCGGCCGCCGCCGCTCCGGCACAGCAGGCATTTTGATGGGTCAGCCCTTCCTGAATAACCCGATCGGGTTCCATGGCGCAGACGGCGTCGATAAGGCGTTTATCGTTGTCTCCTTTCACCCATTGCACCGCCTTGCTTCCGGTTCCTTTGGGTGTAAAATCATAATTACTGCCGTAATGGGTAAGATCGGTCGATCCGATGATCTTGATCCGTTTCCCCATTTTATTCGCCGCTGAGGAAACGGCCTTGCCGATTTCAAGGGATCCCTTTTTCGGTGGAACGCCGATGGGAACGATTCGGGCATCTTTGAAAAAATATTTGATGAACGGAAGCTGAAGTTCAATGGTATTATCCTGGGTAAACTCATCCGCGTCTTCGACGATAAACGGGAATTGATCCAACAGGGAGCTTGCCAGATCCTGGTCGATATCGATCTCTCCAAAGGGGGTTTCCCAGGACCCTTTTGCCATAATATAATTTGACGAAAACGGATGAAGATGCATTCCAAAGAGAACAAGGGTGTCCACCTTGGGCCCATTTTTCAAAACGTGAATAACATTGCAGGCGATCGACCCGCTGTAATACCATCCGGCGTGAGGGACGATTCCTCCGAACGTGCTTCCTTCCGGAACATTACGGATGGCGGGATCTTTAAGAAAAAGCTGGATTTCTTTTTCACACGCACCGGCTTGCGCCGGATACCAGCTTCCGGCAAAACCGGCCCGTCTTGCTTTCATCCGCACTACCTCCTTTTAGTTCCATAATATTACCCGCAAAGAGGAATAACAACCAAAAACCGTCACAAGCAAACAATTGACAAGGCGTTTTCTTCATACTATTTTTTATGCCGACATGATAACGGCTTCGTAAGAAACCGGTTGCGAGAGAGATGTGAACATTTTCGGAAAACGAGATGAGAATTCCAACGCGTTAATGGTTTTGATATGAATTCATTTTTTTATATCGACCTTCCAACCCGATTCAGGGATCTGGATGCGCTTGGGCATGTGAACAATGCCGTTTATATCACCTATTTCGAAGAGGGGCGGAAAAGTTTCTTTCTAAGCCATATCAATGAAAAAGAGAGTGCTTTTGAATTCCCATTTATACTTGCCCATATCCAGTGCGACTACAAGAGGCCCATTACGTTAAACGACGCCATCGGGCTTCAAATGTGGGTCGGAAGCATCGGAAATAAAAGCTTTGATTTTCTATATGAAATCATTGATCGCACGGATAAAACCCTTATCTATGCAGCCGGAAAATCCGTCCAGGTGAGCTTTGATTACAAATTGCAGAAATCGATCCCGATTCCTGAAACATTGAAACACAAGCTGCTTTCATTTCTCAAAAACGGAGCATGACGATTTTCGGACAAGTTCAATTGGTTGCTGTTTTGCTCGATTTTACGGAATTTTTTTCCAAATCTTTTTTTTCCCGTGATAGTGGTTACTTTAAGAAAACAACCGGTTACGGGTTGCACGGTAAAACGGATCTCGGTGTCGGCCGGGAGGACTAAACATTTTTAAGTCGGTTGAAACATGGTAAACATTTAGAGGAGGAACCATGTGGGAATACACGGATAAAGTCAAAGATCATTTTTTAAATCCGCGAAATGTCGGCGTCATTGAAAATGCGGACGGAGTGGGTGAGGTCGGGTCTCTGGCGTGCGGGGATGCTCTGAAGCTGACGTTTAAGCTCGATGGAAACAAACGGATAGAAAATGTCAAGTTTCAAACTTTCGGATGCGCCAGCGCCATTGCCTCTTCTTCAGCCCTGACCGAAATGCTGAAAGGCTTAACCCTGGAAGATGCGAAAAAAATAACTAATGAAGATATTGCTCAATATCTCGGAGGTCTGCCCAAGGAAAAAATGCATTGTTCCGTGATGGGAAGGGATGCCCTCGAAAAGGCGATCGCCTATTATCTCGGCGAAAGTGAAAAAAAGACGGAAGGAAAAATCGTATGCGAATGCTTTGGCGTCACCGATCTGGAAATTGAACGGGCGGTGCGTGAAAACAACCTCCAGACCATCGAAGATGTCACTGGTTACGTGAAGGCGGGCGGCGGATGCGGCAAATGCCATGAAAGCATCCAGGCCATCATCGACTCGGTCCGAACAAAAGAGCATGCCGCAAAGGATAAGCCCAGGAAGCTGACCAACATCCAGAAAATCAATCTCATCACCGAAACACTGAACCGGGAAATCAAACCCGCATTGAATAAAGACGGAGGGGACATTGAACTTGTTGATGTCGACGGGAATCTGGTTCTGGTAAAGCTTCGGGGGACCTGCGCCACATGCAAAGCATCGGAGGTAACCCTTAAGCATTATGTTGAAAAAAAGCTTCAGGAGTTTGTGGCTCCGGAATTGGTCGTAGAGGAGGTGGACTGATGAATATCGTTTATGTCGATAATAATGCCACCACTAAAGTCGCTCCCGAAGTCCTCGAGGAGATGCTCCCTTTCTTTACCGATTCTTATGGGAATCCGTCGAGCATGCATACCTTCGGAGGAAATGTCAGCCGAAAAATCCAAAGCGCCCGTGAAAGTATTGCAAAACTGATCGGGGCCCACCCGGATGAGATTATCTTTACCGGATGCGGTACGGAAAGCGACAGCACTGCCATCTACGCGGCCATCCGGTCCAATGCGGATAAAAAGCACATCATCACCACAAGGGTCGAGCACCCGGCAATAAAAAATCTATGCGAGCATCTGTCTAAAATAGGCTACCGAGTGACATTTATTCCTGTGGATCGGTTGGGAAGGCTCGATCTCGGCGCTCTAAAGGAAAGCCTGGCGGAAGATACCGCCATCGTCAGCGTGATGTGGGCCAATAATGAAACCGGCGTCACTTTTCCGATTGAAGAGATATCTTCCATGGTAAAAGAACGGGGAATCATCCTCCATACCGATGCGGTTCAGGCCGTTGGAAAGGTCCCCGTCGACGTGCGAAAAGCACGTGTCGACATGCTTTCTCTATCAGGTCATAAACTCCACGCCCCAAAAGGGGTGGGTGTTCTTTATGTTCGAAAAGGAACCAAGTATTCGCCTTTTCTGATCGGAGGACATCAGGAGCGTGGGCGAAGGGGCGGAACTGAAAATACGGCTTCTATCATCGGACTGGGAAAGGCATGCGAGCTGGCAGCCGGTCATCTCAAAGAACAGCAAACCCGTGTCCGGTTCTTGCGGGATAAACTCGAGAGCGGGCTACTGAACACCATCCCCAACGCCATGGTAAACGGCGAAAGGGAAAATCGGCTTCCCAACACGACCAATATCTCGTTCGAATATGTGGAAGGCGAATCGATCCTGTTGATGATGGATCGGTTTGGAATTTGCGCATCTTCCGGATCTGCCTGCACATCCGGTTCGCTGGAACCGTCTCACGTGCTGCGGGCCATGGGGGTCCCATTTACGGCCGCCCACGGATCGATCCGATTCAGCCTCAGCACTTACAATACGGAAAAGGAGATCGATTTTATCATTCAAACGCTCCCTCCCATCATTCAGAAGCTAAGAGACATGTCGCCGTTCTGGAAGGGATCGACAACTCACTGAATTCCTACCGGGGAGCCTTTTTTCGGTTCATCTGATTTCTAAGCCATCCGATCCATGGTTCGAAACCGGCCCCTCTTGTCGCTGAAATCTCAAAAACAGGCATGCCGGGATGAATCCGGTCGATGTTTTTCAGGACAGCATCGCGATCATATTCCAGATAGGGCAATAGATCGATCTTGTTTAAAACGGCCGCATCGCAGACCCGAAACATCAAGGGGTATTTGAGCGGCTTGTCCTCGCCTTCCGTAACGCTGATCACCACGACCCTGGCATTTTCTCCAATATCGAATTCCGCCGGACAGACCAGATTCCCCACATTTTCAACAAACAAAAGATCGATACCGTTAAGATCGAGCTGGCTTGCCGCTTTTTCTATGACGTGTGCGGCCAGGTGGCAGTCTCCGCCAAATTCATCGGTGTTGACCTGAACCACCTGGACCCCGGTTTTTGCAAGCCGATCGGCGTCGTTGGTTGTGCAGATGTCGCCGACAATGACAGCACTCTTGACTTCTGAAGAGATGCGCGCAAGCGTTCTCTCTAAAAGGGTAGTTTTTCCGGATCCGGGTGAACTCATCACGTTTAGAACATAAATACCCTGTTTAGTAAAATACTCCCTGTTCTGCTGAGCCATCCGCTCATTGACATCCAGAACCTTCCGAACCACCTTGATTTCCATTTCCATGTCCTTTGCTTTGATATTTAAGCGTTACCTGAATGATTTAAATGTTCCGGCTCTTCAATTTCGATCGAATCGATGTCGAGTTCACGGCCTGAAAGGATCTCGATGGAACCGCTCCCGCATAACGGGCATGCAAAAGCCGGCTCCTTGATCTCCCACGATGAATGGCAATGCTTACATCGGGCAACGACCGGCACCTCTTCTATTTCGAGCCTGGCTTCTGAGAGAGGGGTTTCCTGAGTTATGATTTCAAAACAAAACCGAAGGCTGTCCGGTACGACGGCGGCAAGTTTTCCCACTCTTAATTTAATACTTAATACGTTCGCCCCTTTCATGTTCGGGGGGATAGATGCCTTTACAATCTCGAGGATTTCCAATGCAATCCCCATCTCATGCATATCCGAAAACCTTTGCGCAAAAAGCACCGAAGGTGCCGAGATCCCTGCACACGTGAATACCGCTTTTTTCCATGGCGGCAATCTTTGCCTTAGCGGTTCCGCTCCCTCCGCTGATGATCGCGCCGGCATGCCCCATCCGTCGGCCGGGGGGTGCTGTTAATCCGGCGATAAAGCCGACGATCGGTTTTGTCACGTGTTTTTCGATAAAAGCCGAGGCATCTTCCTCGGAGCTTCCGCCGATTTCCCCCACCATCACCATTCCTTTGGTTGCAGGGTCGTTTTCAAAGGCGTCAAGGCAGTCAATGAATGTTGTTCCGTTAATGGGATCCCCTCCGATGCCGATACAGGTGGTTTGGCCGATCCCCTGTTTGGTCAACTGATGAACCACTTCATATGTAAGGGTTCCGGAACGTGAAATGACTCCGATGGGACCCCCGGGCTTATGAATCGGCCCGGGCATGATCCCCACCTTGCATTCGCCCGGTGTGATGATCCCTGGACAGTTTGGCCCGATCAGGCGAACCGGTTTTCCTCTAAGGTAATTTTTTACTTTCATAATATCCAGGACCGGAATTCCTTCCGTGACGGCAACGACGATACGGATCCCGCAATCCGCCGATTCCATGACGGCCTCTGCCGCAAACGCCGGAGGGACGAAAATCAGAGAGCAGTCGGCTCCGGTGCGATCCACCGCTTCCTGCACCGTATTAAATACCGGGATTCCATCCATCTCCTGTCCGCCCTTCCCCGGGGTTACGCCGGCCACTACCTGAGTCCCGTAAGCCATGCAATGGCGGGTATGAAATTGTCCTTCCCGTCCGGTGATTCCCTGAACCATGACCCGGGTCTTTTTATCGACAAAAATACTCACGCGGTATCCCTCCTATCAACTCACCAATTCGGCCACTTTCTTGGCCGCATCCTGCAAATCCACTACGGTGATCAAATTCAATCCGGAATCAGATAGAATCTTCCGGCCCGCTTCCACATTGGTCCCTTCCATACGTACCACCACCGGCACCGTGATGCCGGTTTTTCTGGCAGCTTGAACCACTCCTTCGGCAAGAACATCGCACCGGAGGATTCCCCCAAAAATATTGATCAGAACCCCTTTGACTTTCCGATCGCTCAAAATGATCCGGAAACCGTTTTCAACCATTTCCGTACTTGCGCCGCCGCCGACATCCAGGAAATTGGCCGGTTCAGCGCCGGCAAGCTTGATAATGTCCATCGTTGCCATGGCAAGCCCGGCTCCATTGACCATGTTGCCGATATTGCCGTCTAAATTGATGTAGTTGAGATTAAATTTGGAGGCTTCGATTTCCAGTGGATCTTCTTCATCCAGATCCCGGTATTTGACGATATCCGGATGACGGAACAGGGCGTTATCATCAAAATTGATTTTCGCATCCAATGCCAGGAGCCGATCATCCTTGGTAATCACAAGCGGATTGATCTCAACAAGAGAACAATCATAATCGACGAATAGCCGATACAGCCGGGTCAGCATGTCCGACAACGGTTTTATAAGCGACGAAGAAAAATGAAGCCCATATGCGATCCGGCGGCAATGGTAGGAGTGAATCCCGGATTGCGGGTCAATGAACACCTTGATGATCTTTTCAGGCGTTTGAGCAGCCACGGTTTCGATATCCATTCCGCCCGCTTCACTGGCCATGAGGACCACATTTGCCGTGGATCGATCCGGTATGACCCCCAGGTAAAGCTCTTTTGAAATACCCAATCCCTGTTCCACAAGAACTTTTTTGACCTGCTTTCCCTCAGGGCCGGTCTGATGAGTGATCAGTTTCATTCCGATCATTTCATTTGACAGGTTCTTGACCTCGCCCATGGATTTTGCAAGCCGAACGCCGCCTCCTTTACCTCTTCCTCCGGCATGAATTTGAGCTTTAACAATCACGGGGAAGCCGCCCAACCCATCGGCGATTCGAAGTGCCTCCTTGGAATTGAATGCGACTCCTCCTTCCGGAACGGAAATTTCGCACTTCCTGAAAAGCTCCTTTGCCTGGTATTCATGAATTTTCAAAAACCCCTCCTTTAGATAGAAAAAGAGCACAGGCCAGGTTCGCCCGTGCCCTTTTTGCAGTCAAACCGAAGTTATCCGATTACGCATAACACGGCGTTTTTAGCAACCGAATCACCGCTTTTGAAATTAATGCATTTGATGACTCCGGAAACCGGAGCCGGGAGGGCGTTTTCCATCTTCATGGCTTCGAGAATCACCACGGTTTCTCCTTCCGTGACCTGATCTCCCACATTTTTTTTATAGCTGACGATCATTCCCGGCATGGGTGCGCTCAGAGGTGTTCCCGTGGCCTCGGCTGGAGCTGTTTTGTGTGCCGGTTCTGCTGCTTTTGGCATTTCCGGCGGAGGTGCCGGAGCAGGCGCTGCCTTTGGAGCAGGCTCTTTCGGTTCGGGTGGCGTCTTGGGAACCGCTGCCTTAGGTATTGGCTGAATGAAATTGACGAGTGGAGTCCCGCCCACTTCATCTACTCCAACCTCAAAAAAGTCACCATCCACGAACACATTAAATGTCCGGACATGTTCGCTCTTGGCCGGGATCTGTTTCTCTTCCTCTTTCTTTTTTTCAACGACGAGCCCTGCTCTGGCTTTACGAACCAGATCTTCTTCGTCTTTGGCCTGCTGAATCGTTTTCGGAAGCACTTCGGCCGGCGGTTCTTCCTTTCCGTATTTCCATTTTAAAAACCGCTTTCCCGTCACCGGATAAAGGGCATAGGTCAATATGTCATCCATATCCACTGTCAAACCCTTTACCTCTTCTTTGGCTTTTTCCAGTTCCGGTTCCAGCACTTCCGCAGGACGGCAGGTAATGGCCTTCTCCCCTCTCGAATATCCTTTCAGCGCCTTCTTTTGAACCTCAGGATTTATCGGTACCGCAGTCTTCCCATAGAGCCCGTAACAGAGGTCCTTAACCTGATCCGTGATCATTTTATATCGATCCTTATCATCGTCAAAGAGGACATTGTTTACGGTTTGAATCCCGACAATCTGGCTCGTTGGGGTGACGAGGGGGATCTGTCCAAGGTCTTTTCTGACCTTGGGGAGTTCGGCATATACCTTGTCGATTTTATCCAGGGCATCCATCTGCCGGAGCTGGTTGACGAGGTTGGACAGCATGCCGCCCGGAGTCTGATGGAGCAGAACATTGATATCGATGATGGATACTTTGGTGTCGTCCAGCAAATGCTTGTACTTGGGCAGGATATCCTTTTCAAGGATTTCATTGATGGCGGCCAAATGCCTGATATCAAAACCGGTGTCCCGGTCGGTTCCAAGAAGGGCCATCACAAGCGGCTCGATGGCCGGATGGGAAGTCCGGTAGGCGTACGGGGACATGCAGGTGTCAAGGATATCCACCCCTGCTTCTATGGCCTTCAGTTGTGTCATGCCGGACATACCGGAAGTAAAATGGCTGTGCAGATGAATGGGCGGCTTAACTGTGGATTTTAAGGCTTTCACGATTTCAAATGCGTCGTAGGGTGCCAGCAATCCGGCCATATCCTTGATGCAGATGCTGTCTGCGCCCATCCCCTCCAGATCCTTTGCCTTGTTGACGTAGTATTTCAGGTTATAGACATCTCCGCCCATCCGGGGTTCGGTCAGTGAGTAGCAAATACAACCCTGAAAATGCCTTCCGCATGATTTGATGACCGGGACAACCGTCTCGAAGTTACGGTAGTCGTTTAAGGCATCAAACGTTCTGAAAATGTCCATACCATTTTCGGCAGCTCTTTGAACAAATGCCTTTGCCACATCGTCGGCATAATTGCGGTATCCCACCAGGTTCTGCCCGCGAAGAAGCATGGAAAAGGGTGTTTTCTTGATATACCGCTTCAGCGTCCGGATCCGTTCCCACGGATCCTCATTTAAAAACCGATGCATGGTATCAAATGTCGCCCCTCCCCACACCTCCATGGCCCAGAAGCCGACCTCGTCCATCATTTCCGCAACCGGGATCATATCCTCAGTTCGGCCCCTGGTGGCAAACAGGGACTGGTGACCGTCGCGAAATGTCAAGTCTTCCACTTTAATCGGATTTTTTGCTTTCGGCCTGTCTTTGCCGTAACTCATGCTTGTCAATTTCACCCGATGATGATCATTCATTGCGATTCTCCCTCTGTAGCATTATCCTTTATGCGTATTAAAACGATGAAATGCCTTCATGTGCATTTGAATTTTCAACTGCATCTGATCCTGCCGTCCGGAAAGACGCCACAAATTGAGTTGAGGAACCGGTGCTCCTGAATCCACCGGCGGCGCCGTTGCATATACCGGCAATGAACGGAATGTGATTTCTTCTTCCTTCTTGATATAGCTGATCACTGCGGCAATGGCCGCCGCCTTTTTTTTTCGATTCTCCATTTAAACCCCTTTATGATGGTATTCGGAACCTGAGTCGGTTTTCAAGCTGCGACGACAACAGCATGTTTTTTCAAACGACAATCCCTTTACATTGGAATATTGCCGTGCTTTTTGGGAGGCCTGAGCTCCCGCTTGGTGCACATGATCTCCAGGGCTTCGATCAACCGCGGCCGTGTCTCCCGAGGAGCGATCACAGCATCGACATATCCTCTGAAGGCGGCCTGATACGGGTTTGAAAACAGATCTTCATATTCCTTAATCTTTTCTCTCCGCTTGGCCGCAGGATCGCTTGACTCCTGGATCTCTTTTCTGTGGATGATATTGGCGGCTCCCCCTGCCCCCATAACCGCGATCTCTGCGGTTGGCCATGCAAAACTCATATCCGCACCCAGGTCCCTGGAGCACATAGCCAGATAGGATCCGCCGTAATCCTTTCGGGTAACCAGAAGTAATTTCGGAACCGTTGCCTCGGAATAGCACCAAAGAAGTTTGGCGCCATGCCGAATGATCCCCCCCCATTCCTGCTGGCTTCCCGGCAGATACCCGGGGACATCTGCAATGGTCAGCATCGGGATATTGAAGGCATCGCAAAATCGAATAAATCGGGTAGCTTTGTCAGATGCATCGATATCGAGGCATCCTGCCAGAGCCTGCGGCTGGTTTGCAATAATACCGATACTCCTGCCGTTCAGCCTTGCAAAACAGACGATAATGTTTTTTGCATAATGCTGATGAGGCTCAAAAAACTCCCCGTTGTCCACGATGGACCGGATGACGTCTTTCATATTATAAGACAGATTGGGGCTGTCCGGGATAATGGCGTCAAGGGCGGGATCGATCCGCTTCGGATCGTCTCCGGTATCAACAATAGGGGGATCTTCCATGTTGTTGGACGGCAAATAGGAGAGAACGGTTTTGATCTGTTCGATGGCATCCGCGTCGTTTTCACATGCAAAATGCGCCACTCCGCTTTTTTCGTTGTGCGTCATGGCACCCCCGAGGGCTTCAAATGTAATCTCTTCACCGGTGACCGCCTTGATTACTTCCGGTCCGGTGATGAACATGTAACTGCTGTTTTTTACCATGAACACCCAGTCGGTCATCGCCGGTGAATAAACCGCTCCCCCGGCTGTTGGCCCCATGATCGCTGAAATTTGGGGGATGACCCCCGATGCCAGAGAATTCCGGTAAAAGATCTGGCCGTACCCGGAAAGGGCATCCACCCCCTCCTGAATTCGTGCACCGCCTGAATCGTTAAAACCCACAAACGGGGTCCCTGCTTTCATTGCCAGATCCATCACCTTGCATATTTTTTTCGAATGCATCTCGCCGAGGCTTCCGGCCCTGGAGGTAAAATCCTGGGAAAAAGCAAATACAGGTCTTCCTTTCACAAGCCCATGGCCGGTTATAACGCCATCTGAAGGGATGTCTACCTTATCCATTCCGAAATTGACGCAGCGATGACTGACGAACATATCGATCTCCCGGAATGTCCCTGGATCAAATAAAAGATTGAGGCGTTCGCGGGCGGTCAGTTTTCCTTTCTCTTTCTGCTTGGCCACCTCTTTTTCACCGCCCATCTTTTTTACAATCACTTCTCGGTTTTTTAATTCTTTGATTTTATCATCCACAATACCCATTTTCAGTTCCTTTCACTATCGATATGCACGCCCATCATCTAATTCGAACGATATATTAGCTGAATCTTATATTAAAATCGATGAGAAACCGATTTATTGTAAACAAACAAGGAACTATCATCTTCTTTTTTCGAGTGCATTTAAGACCTTATTCGCCGATTCGATGATGGGCGTTCCTGGCCCGAAAATTCCCACCACCACATTGGCAATATTATATAGAAACTCATAATCTTTGGGCGGGATCACGCCTCCCACAACGATCAGAATATCCTGCCCTCCTTCTTTTTTCAAAGCCTTCACAAGCTGAGGAACCAGGACTTTGTGTCCTGCAGCAAGCGATGATACACCCACCACATGAACATCGTTTTCAACCGCCATTCGGGCCGCCTCTTCCGGAGTTTGGAACATCGGGCTTAAATCCACATCAAAGCCCAGATCCGCAAATGCGGTGGCAATCACTTTGATCCCCCGGTCGTGTCCGTCCTGACCCATTTTCGTAAGTAATATCCTCGGACGGCGCCCTTCTTTTTCCATAAACTGTCCCGTTCTTTTTCTTAATTCGGCAATCATTTCGCTGTCCCCGTATTCAGCCGCATATACTCCGGAAATGCACCTGGTGGTGGCGACGTAGCGTCCAAAAACCGTTTCGACGGCATCCGATATCTCTCCCACCGTGGCCCGAAGTCGGACCGCCGGGATACAAACCTCCAGCAGGTTCCCTCCAGAGGCCGCACAATTCTTTACCGCCTCCAGAGCTTTTTTCACTTCCTGGTTGTCACGCGTCGTCCGGATCTTCCGAAGCCGTGCAATCTGCTCATCCCGAACCTGAGATGAGACCTCCAATACCTCCAGGTCCGGTTTCTCTTCGATCCGATATTTGTTAACCCCCACAATCACGTCTTTCCCCTGATCGATGCGGGCCTGGCGGCGTGCTGCCACCTCTTCGATCCGCAACTTCGGCATTCCCGTTTCGATGGCTTTGGCCATTCCGCCCAGTTCCTCAACCTCCTGAATCACCTTTCGTGCGGCGTTAATGACCTCGCCGGTCAGCGCTTCCACGTAATAAGATCCGCCAAGAGGATCCACCACATGACAAACATGGGATTCTTCCTGAACGATCAACTGAGTGTTTCTGGAAATCCTGGCTGAGAAATCCGTTGGAAGGCCGACCGCCTCGTCAAAGGAGTTTGTATGTAATGATTGGGTCCCCCCGAGTACGGCCGCCAGGCATTCCAATGTGGTTCGAATGATGTTGTTGTATGGATCCTGCTCCGTTAAACTCCATCCGGAGGTCTGAACATGCATCCGGAGCATGGAGGATTGCGGATTTTTCGGGCTAAATCGACTGATAAGCTCATGCCACAGGAACCGGGCAGCTCTCAACATGGCGATTTCCATGAAAAAATTCATCCCCACGCCGAAAAAAAAGGAAAGCCGTGGGGCAAATTCGTCGATTCCCAATCCGGCATCCATGGCCGCACGAACGTATTCCAGGCCGTCCGCCAGGGTGAACGCCGCCTGAAGAACCGAGTCCGCTCCGGCTTCCATTATATGATATCCGCTGATGCTCACCGTATTGTATTTGGGCATATGGCGGCTGCAATACCCGATGATGTCCGAAACGATGCGCATGGAAGGCCCAGGCGGATAAATGTATGTGTTCCGTGTTAAATATTCCTTTAAAATATCATTTTGAATCGTTCCTGCAAGCTGCTCCTGCTTAACCCCCTGTTCCTCAGCGGCAACAATATATCCGGCCAAAATAGGGAGAACCGCGCCGTTCATGGTCATCGAAACCGACATCTTATCCAGCGGAATCCCCTCAAATAAAATCTTCATGTCTTCCACGGAATCCACGGCGACGCCGGCCTTTCCGATATCGCCCGCGACACGGGGATGGTCCGAATCGTAGCCGCGATGAGTCGCCAGGTCAAAGGCCACGCTCAAACCCATCTGTCCGGCCGCCAGATTGCGACGGAAGAAGGCGTTGGTCTCTTTTGCCGTGCTGAATCCGGCATATTGCCGGATCGTCCAGGGACGATTGGCATACATAGTGGCTTTGACCCCGCGGAGATACGGAGCCAGACCGGGTATCGTCTCCAGATGCTTCTGTATCTCTAAATCCGCCTCTGTATAAAGAGGTTTCACCGTAATCCCTTCAGGAGTATGCCACAACAGCTTTTCCAAAGATCCTCCCCGGAGCTCCCGAGATACCAGATCCTCCCATTTCTTAATTCCATCCGTATGTAAACCCATCCATCTCTCCTCTCTATCCAAAAATCGACATCAGAATTCACCGCAAACCGGCTAGGTCTTCAGTAAACTCATCGCCCGGTCACTCCGGTATCAGTGCTGATAGGTTTTGTATTCCGTCTTTGTTCCGGTGATTTCATCGATCTCGTTTTGAATCCGCCTTCTTTCCGGGTTTTTAAACCATAAATTCCAATCATCGATGGATCGCCACGTGCTGATGACCAGATATTCCTCAGGGTTATCATAGCTCCGAAGGGTTTCGCCATAGATATATCCCGTCTGCTTTAAGGCGACCGATCTCAACCGGTCGAGAAAGGGTTTGATGTCTTGGACCTTATTTTCCGCAACAATTCGCCGGATCATAATTTTGACTGCCATTTCTCCCCTCCTCTTTTATCGTTACATGTGCATCCCATCATCGTTTCGGGATCTTGTTGATGTTATACCTTTATGGGATCGAGCTGGTGTTTATTATGCCTTTTATTTATAGGTGCGGCGCTATTTCTCCTCTGAACCTAGATACGCTTTAACATACTCACGATTGAGCCGTGCGATATTGACAATCGTTATCTCTTTCGGGCATTCGGCCTGACATTCGGTAATATTGGAGCAGTTCCCAAAACCGAGCTGATCCATGGCTTTGACCATTTGGATGGCGCGCCTGGCCGCTTCAGGTTTTCCCTGAGGAAGAAGCGCGAGGTGAGAGATTTTTGCTCCTATAAAGAGCATTGCCGATCCATTCGGGCATGCTGCGATGCAGGCACCGCATCCGATGCAGGCAGCCGCGTCCATGGACTTATCGGAATGGTGCTGGGAAACCGGAATGCTGTTGGCTTCAGGTGCCGAACCGGTGTTGACGGATATATATCCCCCCGCCTGGATCAAGTGGTCGAGTGCGCTTCGGTCGGTGACAAGATCTTTAATTACCGGGAAGGCTCTTGAACGCCAGGGTTCGATTACCAGAGTGTCGCCGTCTGAGAAATGCCGCATATGCAGTTGGCAAAGAGTAGTCCCTTTCTCCGGCCCATGAGGTCGGCCATTGACCACCGCCCCGCACATGCCGCAGATCCCTTCCCGGCAGTCGTTGTCAAAGGCAATCGGTTCACGTCCTTCTTTTGTCAGTTCTTCATTGACCACGTCAAGCATCTCTAAGAAAGACATGTCTTTTGAGATGGTGTTTGCACGATAGATTTCAAAACGCCCTTTTTCGCCGGTTCTTTCCTGGCGCCATATTTTTAACGTCAGATCGAGGCTCTTTTTCACTTGTAGCTCCTCCGCGCCAATGACACGTTCTCAAATACCAGCGGTTCCTTGTGAAAAACAGGCGCCTTCCCTTCTCCGGCATATTCCCATGCCGCCACATGGCAACAATTCTGATCATCTCTCATGGGCTCTGCCTCTTCGGTTTGATACGATTCGTTGAAATGTCCGCCGCAGGATTCATGCCGGGCCAATGCATCATCCACCATCAGCTCTGCAAATTCGAAAAAATCCGCCACCCGGCCGGCACGCTCCAGGCTCTGGTTGAAGGATTCATTACGTCCCGGCACCTTCACATCACCCCAAAATTCGGATCGCAACTGCTGAATCATCCCTTTCGCTTTTTCCAAACCGGCATTGTTTCGGCTCATACCGCAGTAATCCCACATGATCAAACCAAGCTTTCGGTGAAACTCATCCACCGTACGTTTTCCGTCCACCGATAAAAGCCGGTGGATCCGTTCTTTTGCCAAAAGTCCGGCCTCTCTGAAATCCGGGTGGGACGTATTGACTTCTTCCAGAGAAACCGAGGTTAAATATCCGCCAATGGTGTATGGAATAATAAAATACCCATCGGCCAATCCCTGCATCAGCGCGCTGGCGCCAAGTCGGTTCGCCCCATGATCCGAAAAGTTAGCCTCACCTAGGACAAAAAGCCCGGGGATGGTGCTCATTAAATTATAATCCACCCACAATCCGCCCATGGTGTAGTGGACCGCAGGGTAGATCATCATGGGAACCTCATACGGGTCCTCACCCGTAATTTTTTCATACATCTGGAATAAATTTCCATATTTTTTTTCAATTACCTGGCGGCCATCCCTGCGGATTGCATCGGCAAAATCGAGATAAACCGCCAAACCGGTCTCGCCGACCCCTTTCCCTTGATCACACTGAGCCTTTGCCGCACGGGATGCGACGTCGCGGGGGACCAGATTTCCAAAACTGGGATATATTCGTTCCAAATAGTAGTCCCGTTCCAGCTCAGGGATCTCACCCGGCAACCGGCGGTCGCCCGGGTTTTTAGGCACCCAGACCCGGCCGTCGTTTCTCAAACTCTCGCTCATGAGGGTGAGTTTGGATTGATACGTGCCGTGAACCGGGATGCAGGTCGGATGGATCTGGGTAAAGCAGGGGTTGGCAAAATAAGCCCCCCTCTTATGGCACCGATAGGAGGCGGATACATTCGACGCCATGGCATTGGTGGAAAGAAAATAGACGTTTCCATATCCACCTGTGGCCAAAACCACAGCATGGGCGCTGTGGGATTCGATTTCACCGGTAAAAAGGTTTCTGGTGATGATTCCCCGCGTACGATTGTTCACCACAACCAAATCCAGCATCTCCCTCCGGGGAAAGAGCTTGACCCGGCCGGCAGCCACCTGTCGCATCAGGCTGCTGTAAGCACCCAGCAGGAGCTGTTGGCCGGTCTGCCCGCGGGCATAAAAGGTTCTTGCCACCTGGGCCCCGCCAAAGCTGCGGTTTGCCAGCAATCCTCCATATTCCCGTGCAAAAGGGACGCCCTGCGCCACGCAGTGATCGATAATGGCGTTGCTGATCTGCGCCAGTCGATATACATTCCCTTCCCGTGCCCGAAAATCTCCGCCCTTAATCGTATCGTAGAACAGCCGCCAAACACTGTCCCCCTCGTTGGTGTAATTTTTTGCGGCATTTATACCGCCTTGGGCGGCGATGCTGTGCGCTCTTCGAGGGGTATCCTGAATGCAAAAGGTCTTTACCGAATACCCGAGCTCCGCCAGAGAGGCGGAAGCGCTCCCTCCGGCAAGTCCTGTTCCAACTACAATCAGCTCAAATTTTCGCTTGTTGGCCGGATTTACCAGTTTGAGTTCAAACCGGTGGCGATCCCATTTCTCTGGTAATGGACCTCCGGGAATGTGACCATCTAATTCCATTTCTACCCCCTGAAAAACGCGATATAAATCGGGATGAAACCAAATCCGGCGCCGATCACAAGTGCAAAGACAAGGCCCAGCCCCCTTATCAGAGGCATGTATTTTATATGGTTTAGCCCGAAGGTTTGAAATGCGCTCCAGAATCCATGGCTGACATGAACAGCGACAACGATCATTGCAAAAATATAGATTACCATGTGAAGAGGGTCGCGAAAGGCGGTGGACACGATGTTGTAAATGGTTGCGTTCGTCCGGTCCGCAAAATGAAAATCGATCAGATGAAATACGACAAAAACCAACACTAAAAAGCCCGTGTACGGCATGGTGGCGGAGCCCAGCGTCTCTCCTCCGCCGCCGGCTCTAACCTCATATCGGACCGGCCGAGCGTTGAAATTCTGATAAAATAAAATAGATCCCGTCAATACATGGATGATTCCAAAAGTCAGCAATCCCAGCTCAAACACCGTCACCAGCACCCCTAATTGGTGAAGTTTTTCAGCATATCCGTTAAATGCATCCGGTCCGCCGTAAAGCATCAAATTGCCGAAAAGATGTATTACGAGGAACATACAAAAACAAAAGCCGGTCAACGCCATCAGAAGCTTTCGGCCCACTGACGACCAGATAAAGCTAAAAAACCAAGACATTTCCAACCGTCCTTTTTGGTTTAATTGGCCTGGTCCCAAGGTGTATCACACATCATTTTATTACATAGCTGTTTTTATTATCATAAAAAAAAAGGATTTCAACTCAATTCAAATTGAGCAAATCGAGATAGATAAATGGCATGCGGGCTGAAGCAGTCGCTTCCCTTGACCCCGCCAAAAGACGGGGCTTTCGGGAAGCAAACCGGTCAAATCGTGAAGACTCGGGCTAACGGCGGAACTATTCCTGGTCCCTTAACGAACCGTCCGTCCCCAGATACTGTGGCGGATCTTGCAGGTCATAAATGTAGATGGTATCGGCATTTACGCCCTTGATGACCACATGAGACCATCCTGTAAATAAATATCCGTAGAACTGTCCGTCGGGCCCCAAGATCTTTGATAGAGCCGGATAATAGCCCGGGTATCTTCCGATACCGATCCATTCCTGAATCTCCTCCATGCTTTTCCGATCCTCAATCTTGGTCCAACGATCGCTTAATAATATGCCTTTGTTGTCCTTTTTCGGATCAAACAGGATTCCGGCGGGATTTTTTTCACCGTATCCAGAATAATATACAAGATAATCATCCGAGTGATGTATCAGAGACTCAATCGTCTCCCTTTCTCCTTTTGAAGACGGATAGACCAGCTTACCATAAATGGAACACCCGATAAAAAAAATCGGAAATAACAAGCTAAACGATGCGAAAATGATCTGTTTATTCATATTCATGACATTTATCCTCCAAAGAGCCTTTTTAACGGGTCATTTGATACGTTATCTGATAAGATAATTACGTTTCCCAATTTTTAAATAAAAATCCTGCCATGTTCATGATCAGATAACGCAATGAGGATAAAAAGCGTGAGGATAGGAACGTTATGCTCTTTTTTCCCCTTTAAACAGGTGCAGCACCTTCTCTTTGGCCGATTCAAGAGCTTCTCCACATATTTCGGCCTTGCCGGCTGCCCAGTCAAGGGCCTCTTTTTCTTGACCCGTCATCACCGCACACCACATGAGCCCGGCCATGGCACCGGCACCTGCAGGATTTTCATTGATCGCTGCTGAAAATGCAGCCTTGGCAGAATCGTATTCGCCACGGCGGTATCGGGCCCAGCCCAACAGGTTCTGGGTCATGTAGGAGAAAGGGCAAAGAGCGACAGCTCTGACGAACGGATCAGCATTAACGGATTGAGCCGGATCGTATGAGGAAAACAGATAAAACGATAAAAGTGCCCGGCCAAGTGCATCAAGCCCTTCCAATGACAGCTTTTCCGGCCATAGGGCTTTTCGCCGCTCGAAGTCGTCAAAAGGGATGCCGCATGTTCCAAGCCAATTCAACAACGTGCTTCTAAACCCAAGAAACTGATCTTCCGGTAAAAAGGGAATTTGTTTTGAAAAAAACAGTTTTTCCTTGGCATCCGCCATGTTCAGATGAGCGACTTGATTTTCTACATGCCCTGAAATCCAATAGCGGATATTCTGATCTTTCGCCAATTGGAGAATGTCTGGTTCGGATCCTTCCCCGCGAAAGTATGTCACGAGATCTTCTTTTTGGGGAAAAATCATTTTCACCCGCCAGCCGAACCACATCTCCTGAAGTCGGCTGTTTAGGACCAGGACATTTCCCAATAAAAAATGAAGCCCCAGACCGATGCCGTCGAGTTGCGTTCCTTTAAAAACCCATAGGGGAAGCACGATCGCCTTTGGTTTAATCCCATTAATCCCATGAGGGGTACTCTCGGCATTCATTTTAAAAAATACCGTCCGGGCATAAGAAAGACAACTCCAAAAGGAGCGACAAGCGGAAGTGATCGGGATATCCGGATTCAGTTACCTTTCACACAGTTCCACCAGAACACCGTTGGTCGCTTTTGGATGTAAAAAGGCGATCTTGGCCCCTCCCGCCCCTTTTCTTGGCTTTTCATCAATGAGCAAAACACCCTTTTCCTTGAGATAGGAAAGAGCTTTTTCGATATTTTCGACACGAAACGCGACATGCTGGATCCCCTCGCCTCGTTTTTCAAGATATTTGGCAATGGGACCTTCGGGAGATGTGGATTCCAAAAGCTCTACTTCACTCTCACCCACCGGGAAAAACGCCGTGGTAACTTTCTGTTCAGCCACCGTTTCGGTCCCCTCAAATGGAAGGCCAAGGATATCCGTCCAGAAATTTTTCCCGTTATCAATGCTTTTTACGGCGATTCCAAGGTGGTCGATCTTTAAAATTTTCATATCCGTTCCTTCCCCTTTCATTTGAATTTGTTCATTGTCCTTCTGAATCCGTCCATTGCATTGACAATGGTATCATCGTCTACACAGAAGGCGATCCGGAAATAACCGGGCCCCATAAATCCGCTCCCGGGAACCGCCAGAATCAGCTCCTCCTTGAGGGTTTGAACAAATTTGACATCATCGGCTATGGGGGATTTAGGGAACAGATAAAACGCCCCTTTGGGTTTAATGAACTCATATCCGCATTCCGCAAGGCCATTGCAAAGCAATTCCCGTTTCCGTGCATACGCGGAAATGTCGGCCTGAACCCCCTGGAGAGCGGCGACCGCTCTTTGCATCAGGGCCGGAGCATTGACAAAGCCGAGAATCCGGTTGGCTAAAGCCATCCCGGCCATCAGGGACTGCCGAAACCTGGCGGACGGATTGGCTGCAATAAATCCGATCCGTTCGCCGGGAATGGAAAGGTTCTTGCTGTAGGATGTGGCGATAATGGTTTCCGAATAGCAGGGAAAAATGCTTGGAACGGTTATCCCGTCGTAAGCGATCTTCCGGTAAGGTTCATCTGATATCAGATAGATGGTTCTATTGAGCGTTTTTCCTTTTTCCGTGAGCAAATTTCCCAGCCTTTTAAGGTTATCCTTGCTGTAGATTTGGCCGGTTGGATTATTGGGCGAGTTGATCAAAACAGCCTTGGTCTTCTCCGTAATGGCCCTTGAAATGGCCTCCAGGTCGAGGTTGAAATCGGATTTGGTGGCTACGGTCCGGAGGACTCCGCCGTGATTGTCGGCATAAGTGTTATATTCCACAAAATATGGGGCCGGACAAATAATCTCATCACCCGGGTCGAGAATGGCTTTCAAAATGACGTTGAGCGCACCGGCAGCCCCGCACGTCATAATGATTTCGTCCTGAGTGATCGGTACCTCTTGCTCCTTGGATATATAATCCGCAATCGATTTTCGCACAAATGGGTACCCGATATTCGGCATATACCCGTGATCACCCGTTTTTGCAGACTGAATAAGATCCATAAGGACGCTTTTAAATTGATCCGGGGGGGGGAGGTTCGGGTTTCCGAGACTAAAGTCGAACACATTTTTCGCCCCATGCTTGGCCTTGAGCCGAGCACCTTCTTCAAACATCTTCCGGATCCATGATTGTTTGGACTGCATCGCATCGATTTTTCTTGCAATCGTCATAAAAAGACCTCCGCTCTTTCATTTGCCGGATTTTAAATCGTTTCCGGCGGCGCCAGTAATTCCGTTCAGATTTTTAAGGTTATCCGATTATTTCACCGCTTCGACGGATTTAACCTCCGGCACATCCTCTTTGATCAATCGTTCAATCCCATTTTTTAGGGTCATCTGGGACATCGGACATCCGGCACAGGCTCCCTGCAAGCGCACCTTTACCACCCCGTCCACCACATCCACGAGTTCAACGTTTCCCCCATCCCTTATCAGCATGGGTTTTATCTTCTGAAGCGCTTTTTCAACTTTTTCTCTCATGATTTTTCTCTTCCTTGTCGTTTTCTGAAAAACGAATGATTCAAAATTCTTATGCGTTATAATCCATTATCACATTTTCTTAAGGCATAAAAATTTTTTTTAAAGGATAAAAACGCCCCATTGGAAATGGTTTCTCTTATTTGCTTCATCAGGCTTGAATAATAGCTGATGTTGTGGATTGTATTTAACCTATAGGCGAGGAGCTCTTTAGCCATGTACAGATGGCGAAGATAGGCCCGGCTGAAGTTTTTACATGTGTAACATTCACATTCCGGATCCAGAGGTTGAGTATCCTGTTTGAATACGGCGTTGCAGATATTGAGGGTTCCAAATGAGGTAAAAAGAGATCCGTTTCTGGCGTTTCGTGTGGGAAGGACGCAATCGAACATATCCGCACCCAGGGACACCAACTCGATGATATCCTCCGGAGTACCGACCCCCATCACATATTTGGGGCTATCCTTAGGAAGCTGTTCAAGCGTATAACCGGCAGCATCCAGCAAGCATGCCTTGGGCTCTCCCACGCTTAATCCTCCTACCGCATAACCGCTGAAACCGATCTCCGCCAGTTCATCAACCGACCGTTTACGAAGGTCATTGAAAGTCCCTCCCTGCACGATTCCAAAAAGGGCATTTTTCTTTTTCATTTCCCACACCGACTTGCATCGTCTCGCCCATGAGGTCGTCATGGCAACACCTTCTTCAGCCTTATCTTTGCTTATCGGATAAGGGAGGCAGTTGTCGAGGCACATGATCAGATCCGAACCGATACGATTTTGGATCTCTACCGTCTTTTCAGGGGAAAGGAGATGTTTGGATCCGTCGATATGGGATCGAAAAACCACGCCTTCATCGGATAGAGTGACAAGTTTTGCAAGGGAAAAAATTTGGAACCCGCCGCTATCCGTTAAAATGGGGCCGTCCCACCCCATAAACTTGTGAAGCCCGGAAAACAATTCGATGACATCAAGTCCGGGCCTTAAATACAGGTGATAGGTGTTTCCGAGTATGATTTGAACCCCGGCGGCTTTCAGTTCTTCCGGCGAAATGGATTTAACGGTCCCCAGTGTTCCTACCGGCATGAATACGGGAGTTTCAACCGAACCGTGCCGTGTTACAAATCGTGTTGCCCTGGCCCTGGTTTCGTTGCACTGAGAAAGGATTTTAAAGTCTTCTAAATTTCTCATTCGATCAACATGGCATCCCCATAGCTGTAAAACCGATATCGGTTCCGAATCGCTTCTTCATATACCGAAAGGATCTCCTCCCGGCCGGCAAAAGCGGAAACAAGCATTAAAAGGGTCGATTTCGGAAGATGAAAATTGGTGATCATGGCATCGATGGTTTTAAAACGAAAGCCTGGGAATATGAATAAATTGCATAGCCCTGTGCCAGGTTTCACAACCCCCTTGTTATTTGACGCAAACTCAAGTGCCCTGACGCATGTGGTCCCCACAGCCACAATCCGACAGAGGTTTTGTTTACCGTCATTGATCTGTTTTGCCGCATCTTCGGATATGGAATACCATTCCGGGTGTATCCGGTGTTCGCGGATATCCATAACACGCACGGGTAAAAATGTTCCATATCCCACATGCAATGTAATTTCTGTCAGCCGAACGCCTTTTGATTTTAGGTTCTTGAGAAGCTCTTTTGAAAAATGAAGCCCGGCAGTCGGTGCCGCCACCGCCCCTTTCTGTGAAGCATAAACGGTTTGATACGAGATCGCATCCTCAGGAGTCGGCATTCCGGATTCCCGCCGGACATAAGGAGGAAGCGGGATGCTTCCGGCCCGATACAACCCATTCATAAAACCCCCTTCGCATGAAAACCGGATGTAATAGATACCCTCCTGTCCTTCCAGGATCTCGCCTTTGAGCCCGCCGTCAAAGAGAATGACCGAGCCGGATTTTGGACGTTTCGACGTCTTGACAAGACATTCACACGTGACGTCACCCTCCTTATTTTCTTTATTCAATCCCTTTGGAAAATCAAGAAGAAGCACCTCCGCTCTTCCTCCGGTTTCCTTTTTGCCGACCATCCGGGCCGGAATCACTTCGGTGTTGTTGATGACCAGAAGATCTGTCGGAGTTAACAGATCTTCCAAGGAACGAAACCGGTGATGTGAAACTGTTTTTTCCCTTCGATTGAATCGAAGCAACCGGGATTGATCCCTGTTTCTGACCGGCTCCTGAGCGATCAATTCATCAGGGAGATCATATTCGTATTGATGAATTGAGAACATGAACTCTTATCTTTTCCCTAAATATACTAAAAAAACGCCCATCAGCATCAGGACAAAACCCAACTTCCTTAAAAATCCCTCCTGCATCTCATCGATCTTTCGAACCCAGGATTTCATCTTTTCAGGAAATACAAAATAGGGCAACCCCTCAACCACCAGAACCATCCCGATAACGCAAAGGAAAAAATCCATATCCCCCTCAAGAGAAAAATGACGCTGCAATCCTGATTATGAACCCGAT
>JAZDGS010000008.1:0-34379 GCA_043806755.1 Pseudomonadota bacterium
CATGAAAAGCTGTATCCGATACCCAACATCAATCCGATGATAAGAGATATGATAAGGTTTTTCTTTTTATCAGGTCCGATGGGCGCGGTTGGGAGCGGAGCTTTTTCCATAATCCGGATATTGGAGACATCCAGGTTTTGGGCAAGATCCGTCTCTTTGAGGCTTGCCATGATGGCATCATAGAGCTTCTGGTTCATCTGAACGTTTCGTTGCAAGATATTGTGGCTGAGCTCTTTTTTGCCGGTTTCCATCGCCTCCTTTTTAAAATCGGTGATAGTGTTCTGGATTACTTTTTCCTTGGCGATAAGAACCGCCCGTTCGGTATTCAGCCTGTTCAGCTCTTTTTTAATTTCGTCCTGGATTGTTTGCTTGATATTTTGGATTTTGTTTTCGGTTTGGACGATTTTCGGATGTTTTTCCTTATAAATTTGGGTTATCCTGGAAAGCTCGGCTTCGGTTGATAACAGCTCACTATAAAGCGAATCGATCTGGGGACTGGTGATCAGATAGCGAATCTGGAGGTTTTCTCCTTTAACCAAAGAGGCTTGCTTAAGCTGATCCAGCTTGGTTTCGATCTCCAGGCGCCGGTTTCTGGCTTCGATATAGGAATTATTAAAATCCCGGATCTTTTGGGCGATTACTTCCTGACTTTTTTCAATGGAAATGAGCTCTTCCTTTTGTTTGAAATTCGTAAACTCTTCTTCGGCTTTTTGGAGATTCGATTTCATTTCATCCAGGTTTGTGGTGAGCCACTTCAGCGTATTCTGGGAGGCTTTCATCCGGGTTTCAATGTTGAAATCGATATACGCCTGAGCCAGCGAGTTGGCGATGTCTTTGGCGATAGACGGGTCGGTGTGTGTGATGGTGAGCTTGAAAAGCCGGGTCTCCTCGATTTGTTCAACTTTGATAATTCCTTTGAGGGACCGTGCAATGGCGGTTGCCGGGTCTTCAAGAAATGCCGTATCCTCAAAATCGGGTTTGGAGGAAGAGGGGATCAGCCGGCTCATCAGAGCGCGTGTGTTTCGATTGATGGTTCGAAGATACTGTCTGAATGGAAATATTTTTTCAACTTCCTGCTGATGTTCCCGTGTGTCTTTTTGATCCATCTTCAAATCTTTGACCACATGCTCCAACACCGGAAGAGAAGTGATCATCTCGAAATGGGTCTTAAAACTGAGCGTTTCCGAAACATACGACTCGTAGAACCGCTCCTGTCCGGGAAGAGGAGTTTTGGTTTCTCTGTCGATGATCATGGTTGCTGTAGTGCTGTATATCGGGACGAGTTTCGAATTGTGCAATACGGCCAGGAGGATGGAGATAACCAGGAAAAAAATGACGGCATACTTATGCCGTTCGACAATCATATAATAATCGACGATGCTCGAACCTTGTTCTGTTTCAAACGGATGCATTTATTGTATTTTCGATGTCATGATTAATCGGGTTAGATCCATGTTTCAGGAATATGGATTCGGTCTCCGGGTTGAAGTTCGATATCTTTTATTTTTCCGTCCTGCACGCGGATGAGATTAATTTTGATGATTTCCACGCCGTCTGCTTTTTGACGGAAGATTTTCGCCCGGTTCGGGGCGGCAAACTTGGTGAAGCCTCCGGCGATGATGCATGCGTTCATGGCGGTCATGCCGAGTTGATAATCAAAAATGCCGGGCCTGGCGACCTCCCCCTCAACATAGACTTTTGATTCGGCCAGAGCAAAGGAAATCTGTGCTGGGATATAGACGACGTCACCGGGCTTGAGCTGAACATTGGCGCTCAGATCCCCTTTATCCAAAAGCAATTGCAGGTTCACTTTGATCGGTTCTTTGGGAGATGACGCCTCCATTTTTTCCGTTTCCGAATTGCCTTCATCCGATGAACTTCTCATGATATAAGCGAGCTTGCCGCGCTCCGGAAGCGTTCCTCCTGCCTTTGCAATCAGTTCGAGGAGACTTGTTTCGCTGGTTGTTTGATAAAGTCCCGGTTGTTTGACCGCTCCTGAGATATAGTAATGAAGACTTTGATATTCCTTAACATAGATATCCAGTTCGGGATTGACGAAATAATCCTTTGCCAAAAGTTGCGTGATCTCATTTTGGAGCTGGCTTACGGTAAGATCCCGCGCTTTGATGATCCCGATGAAAGGGGCATTGATCATTCCCTGAGGGGATACGGTTAAATCCGATTCGTGTTGCTTCTCTCCTCCGGCATAAATGATGAGATGGAGCACATCATTGACGCCGATCCGGTAGGCTTTATCCTGGGAATCGGCGATATGGGGGAAGCTGATAAAAAAGAGTGCGATGACAAAAACGATATATATTTTTTCAATCGGTCGATGTCGTTTTTCGTTTCTCATAAGGCTCGCAGATGGTCGATCTAAACGAAACAACCCCTTTTCCTATGCAGCCATGATCGGAGATCCGGTTTATGGATGCAATAGGAAAAAGGGGTTTGGATGCTTAGCGATAATATGATGCTTCTTCGCTGAAATCTCCCCGTGCCGACAGATCGTAGTTAAAATTAAACGTCAGCATTGCGTAATTATTATCATAATCAAATCCGGCGAGATTGGAATCCCGATTCTTATTTCCGGCGATGAATGTGATATCCATATTCTTCCGGATCAAGTATGCGAGGCCGGCTGAAATATCGTAGATTTTGTCCTCTCGAAACTCCGTGGTTCCTTCCGGCGTCAGGCCTTCAAAATTATTGTAATCGGTAATCTGATAATACCCTCTGGCAAATATATGAAATTTGTCCAAAAAGATATATCCGACACTTCCTGTAATCCGGTTGGCAACGTAAGTATCAAAGTAATAACCAAGATTGTTGAAGTTTTTTTCCGCAGCAATGTATGCGTGGGTTTTTGCTCGCGTAAAGCTCCTGCCCCGGTATTGGGTGATATCTTCCGGAGGCGGATTTTGCCAGGTGATTGCGGCCTTGTAAATAATGCTGTCCTGATCCTCCAGGTCCGGGTCGTCTTCATAGCTTCGGTTGTGAAATCCGATCCCTCCTTCAAGAGCGATATAGGCAAAGCGTTTTTCAAGGACCAGTTGAAGCTGATCGGATGTATATTCCCGTTTTTCCAAATTTCTCGGTTCTTCGGTGTTGGTCCATCGCTGATAGTCGAGATCGAAGGTGAGCGTCCGTGTCGGATTGTAGATGAAGTTAAAAAGAATCCGATGTTCCAGAAAGTTGCTTTGCCCGGATTCGTCATCGACGTATTCGATATCGGTCCGTCGGTATCGAAGGCCCGCTGAAAACCGTTCATTGAAATCATAAAAGATCCCCGGTGTAAACCGGTTTACCCAGTATTTATCCCTGGCGATGCTGTTGCTGAATTCGTCGGATTCGACCGGTCGCCGGGTATAGTAAAATGAGTCGTTTAACATAAGGGTAAAACGTTCCGCCAGGTTATACTGCCCGTCAAATATAAAGATATGTCCCAGATAGTTGTCATCACTCGCGGGCTTCCCGCCTTCAGGAACGTCGCTCGCATCATCGAAAAAGTAAGCTTCTAGGGTGTAGTCCAAGGTGAACTTGCTTTTCGGCGATTCAAAACCCAATCCGATCCCCGGCTGCAGGAGATAGGTATAGACCTCTCTCTCATTTTCTTCCGCCAGATAGAAATTACTGTCGTATCTGGCGCCGGCCGAAAATCTGGGTTTGAATGAGAATTTGGATTCCGCACCGATTTCAGATACAAAAAACAAGGATAGGATGCACGGCAAAAGAAAAATGAGAGCGCCATATTTCAGCTTTTTCATCGGATTATCCATTTCCTTTGTCATATTGTGTTGGTCAGATGGAACTCACACTCGCCTTTATGATTTATTTTATTTTTTTGACTTTTTGTCAGGCTTATGGTCTGGAATCTGCCCCGGCGGAGTTCCCAAAGGGACGAACAATTTCATTTCCGGTATTTCGTACCCTTCTATGGCGTCCTTGAAGATCCTGGTCCCGATGACCCAATCGTAGGGTTTAAAAAGCCGCACATACGCGATGCAGGGGACCGGAAATTTACCTTCATATTTAGGCCAGAGGTGCTCGTCAAAACCTTCCACTGATTCCCTCATGATCCGAATAAATTCCTTGAATATTTTCTTTCCGTTGGGATCCGTATAGTTGGCAAGATCTTTTCCCACCAGATCGGGAATATAGACATCTTTTAGCATGATTCCCTGAATATCGGTTGCAAAAAAAGAGTCTTTATTTTCCGGGCCCCATCGAACCACCTGAATGAATTCAAGGATTTTTTTCTGCTGTTGCGCTTTGGTTAGAGTTTTATCCTTTTCGATGGATTCGACAACGGCAAACAATTGGTCCATGATGTTTTTCATGAGTTTTTGATAGGTCAGGATTTCTTTTTTCGGCTCGCCGGTTTCTTTTTTCGCCAGAAGAACAGGATAAGTCGATGATTCAGTTGATGAGCTTGGCAAAATTGGTGCATCGGTTGCTAAAACGGCGGAGGCGGAAAAGGCAAAGAGGCACATAAACACAATGAATCCGGCCATCCCCTTTTTATTTTTATTAATCTTCATGATCTGACCTCCTTTTATAAGGTTTTTATCCAAAGGGGCATACTACATAAACATATTAAAAAGCATGTATATTCCGGCTGGATTTTATCCCGTATCAGATGCGGGGCCGGAATGATGATGCAGAGGTTTCTTACGAAACCGTCAATATCCGTATATATTATAAAAAAAAATAAAAAAGTCAAATCAGTTATGAAAATAAGGGGATAAATGGACCCTATGCGGATTTCATTCATATTTATGATGGGGATCGTTTTTAATTTCAATTCAGGCTCTTTTTATGATAAAAACACCAGACAGGTCAAGATATATATATTTATAACAATGTTTCAATGGTAATACAATCTTATCCAGAGAAATGGAGCGCCGCTATGAAATTTGAGAAATCAAAAACGATTCGTGGTCTCCTGGCGATCTTGTCGGGCACACTTTTATTTGTTTCCGTATCGGATTGCACCAGAAAAAGCCCGGAAGAAAAAACCGTGGCGAAAATCAACGATTACATCCTCTCCCTTCACGAGTTCGAAGGACATCTCGCTTCGGAACTCGAAATGGATTCGGATTTTAAAGTCACAAGAAAAGCAAGGGAGATGTTTTTAGACAGGTTGATCGGAAAAGAGCTTCTTATTCAGGAAGCGATTCGGTTGAAGCTGGACCGACAAGACAAATTCATCAAAGCCATTGAGCGTTACTGGCAATCGACCCTTATTCGGGACTTGATCGCATTAAAGAGTGAAGAGATCAGCAAGCGGACTTATGTTTCACAGGAGGAAATCGACAATCGATATCAGGCAATGATGAAAGAGGATAAATCGCTTACTCCGTTGTCCGATATCAGGGAGAAGATCGCTGAGCAGTTGAAGGAAGAGAAAAAGACAGGGAAAATAAAAGAATGGATAGACGGCTTGAGAAAAACGGCCAAAATTGAAATCAACCGGGAACTGCTCCAACAGTAAAACGAAAGGGGTAAATATATGACCCAGGAAAAACCATACAAACGGCGTATTGTTTTTATTAAAAAGGAATATCAGTTTAAATTTATTTTCAAGTTTTGCCTCATCCTCCTGGCCGGAGGGGTGATATCCACTATCCTGGTCTTATTGCTCTCCCGGGGAACGCTCACCACCTCCTTCGAGCACGGCCGGCTTATCGTCAGGGACACAGCAACGGCAATTTTTCCAACGGTTATCTTGACCAACGGTATCACCCTTGTGATCGTTATTATCATTGCGATTTTAACGGTCCTGTATGTTTCTCACAAAATCGCCGGACCGATGTTCAGATTCGAAAAAGATATTTCCGCCGTGAGACAAGGTGACCTGACCAAGCAGATAGCACTAAGGAAAAAGGATCAGTTTTCCGATTTGAGCAAAGGCTTCAATGAAATGATCTCCGGATTGCGCGGCAAGGTCCTGGCTGTCGAATCGGAGATTACAAAAATACGAAATCAGGCCGAAAAAAAGGAAGAAATCAAGACTGAAGAGATGGCCGCCGGGCTGGATCGTCTTTTAGATTTTATCCGCGGTCATTTTAAGATGTGATCATTCGCAAACCCGATGAGAAGGTTCATTCATTTTACCCTTGTGATCGTTCTTTTAACATGCGGAAACTGGTTTATTTTGCCGTTCATTATTTCGGGGCAAGACCAGGAATCCGGGGGTATTCTTTTTTCCTTTTCTTCTCCAAAGAAGGAAACTGAAAAAAAACAGGAAGAAGGTGCAGGGTGGGAGCGGCTTGAAACCAAATATACCGCCATCCACCATCACAGTACTGAAGATCTGAAAAAATTTGACCGAAAGATCGATTTTTCAGCAGGCGACTTTTCCTTGAAAAGTCTTTTCTCCGAATCGAATCCGGAAGATACGATGGGTAAAATCCGCTTAAAAATGGATGCTCTTTATGAACGTGTCCAAGAGATTTTAGATATGCGCAAGAAATTTGAGAAAAAACTCATCATCAATCTTTACTCGGGGAAAAAAGAGCTGGCGCAGGCTTATAGAGAGCTGCTCGGAGGAGAACCTCGCGTCCGGGCCTGGTATGTCTATGAGCTAAACACCATCTTTATCAATGTGGATGATGTGCATGAAGGGATGCTGGCACATGAAATGGCCCATTCTATTATCGACCATTATCTGGCGGTGAGACCTCCCCGAGCATCTGCCGAGATCTTGGCCGTCTATGTAGACACGCACCTTTTTAAGAAAACAAAAAAATATGGATCGGAATGAGATCGTTATCTGCCGGCAATTTGGGTAAATGCTGACGCCTGGAAATATGGATCTTCGATGATCTCCGCCCATAAGATAGCTTTTTCATACTGCCCTGAATCGGTATACCACGAAGAGATTCTGAAAAGAGCCGTATTTTTCAAATGCTCATCGGTGATGCTGCGGGCAACATTTATGGCAACCTTATGTTTCCCGAGCTTTTCATAAACCGGAGCAATGGCTGCCAGGGCTTTATTTTTCCGGTTTTCCTCGGAGATATTTTTACTGATTTCTAATGCCTGGTTGATAATCCCTTCAGCGAGTTCTTTATTTCCGGTATTCAGGTATAGTTCGGCAATACGTGTCGCTGTTGAGGATCTGTAATAGCTGTCCTTAATGCTACCCGTAATTTCAACAGCTTTTCCAAAATCCCCCAATTCCGCATGCCGGACGGCGATCCGTTCAAGGGCATCGTCTTTATTGTATTCATTTTCGATCGTTTTAGCCAGCTCAACCGCTTTTTCCTTTTGGTCGGATTGGGCGAATCCCCACGCGACCCGGTCCATGGCAAGGGTTTTTGTATATTCGTCTTCAATGCTCTTGGAGAGCTCCGCGGAGCGGGATAGGATTGCGAGGGCCTCGGTCTTTTTGCCCTGGTTCCAGGCGCTCAAGCTGATTCGGGCCAGAGCAAACGTGCGTGTATATGGATTTTCGATAGTTTCGGCCGTTTCAACCGCTTTCTCATAATTACCCTCGATCACGTAAAGATCCGATATCCGGTCCGGTCCGGCGGCCTTGGTAAAGGAGACGTCTATGGTTTTAACGATTTCAAAGGCTTTGTCATACTGTTTGTCTTCAGCCAGAATGTGAGCGATCATGTCCATTATAGTAATTCGGGCTTCTTTATCTTCGATTCCCTGAGCGACCTGATACGCCTCGGATAAGATCTCACCTGATTTTTTCTTATCCCCTATCTTTGAATATTTTTCACCGATCAGGGTGAGATCATACGCTTTCAGGTGGTCATCTCCGATTTTTCCACAAGCTTCATATGATTTTAACAGGGCATCCGAGGCCTTTCCCTTCTCGCCTACCGTTGCATAACTCTCCGACATTAGTGTCATGGTGTAGGCTTTGGTATGGTCGTTTTCAACGCGTAAAATTGATTCTTGGGCAGAAGAAAGTAAGGTTAGCGCAACATCCTTTTTGCCGGCTTTCCATGCTTTTTCTCCGACGTTGGAATATGCGAAAGCTTTAATCATAGGGTCTTTGATGGTGCTGGCGACTTCGGCTGCCTTTTCGAATTGTCCGATGGCGCCATAAACGATCGCGATATCTTCCAATGCAGCGGCTCTGTTATATGAATTTTCTATGGTTTTTGCCGACTTGAGGGATCGCGACAGGATCGCGCTGTTGTTTTTTTGGTTGTTTACGATCATCGGTGCCGCACACCCAACGGCGAATATTGCTGCGAAAATGGATACATAAAAAAGGAATCGCTTAAACATGGTCCCTCCTTTTGGTTGGCCGATTGTTAAGAAGGATCCTAACATTTGCAAAATAATAGGAAAGGTTATATCCAGATTATGGATTTGTCAATTACTTAGTGAATTTGGGTCTTGAAATTTTTCTTTCCGTTCTTTAAAAATAGTGGATGATTATCATTTTAAGAACTTTTTAAGGTTATAAAAGGAGGCACGCTCCCTCAGGAATCCTTCTTGAGTCCGTCTTTGAGCTTTTGCTCCCATTGGGCAAAGAGATCCTTTTGTTTTTTGACCTGTTTTGCCTTAAACGACTCGATCTCCCGGTCGTAATCTTTTTTCGATGCCTGAAAGGTTGAAAGTGCTTCTTTGAGGGCATCTTCGGCTTTCACCTTTGGGATGCTTTCCAATGACAGGTGATCCTGGACGAATAAACGGGTCCCAAACGGCCCCTCCACCAGCTGGATGATTCCAATTTCATTGAGTTTTTTACAGATGAGATTGGCATGCTCCAAAGAGAAGAAAAGCATCTCGGATACGGCTTCCACAGAGGGAGGCGCATTGTTGCGGTGTTCCAAAATCCGAATGGATGCAACTACCAGGTGAGCTTCCGTATAAAGGTCTTTTTCTTTCATCGAACCGTTCCTTGACAACATATATATAGGAGAGTAGCATTTTGCCGAATTTTGTCAAGGCGTATGAGCCGGAGCCAAACACTAGTCCGATAGAAGGAGGCCGATATGACGGAAATCGTGGAAATCAATGCAAGGGAAATTCTGGATTCTAGAGGGAATCCGACGGTTGAAGTAGATCTGGTTGTTGAATGCGGCGCTTTGGGACGGGCGGCGGTTCCTTCCGGAGCGTCCACAGGAACGCGCGAGGCCCTCGAGCTTCGGGATAAACGGTCCAAGCGGTATGGCGGGAAAGGGGTATTGAATGCGATCGATCATATCCACAAGACCATTGCTCCGGCCCTATTTGGTATGGATGCGTCGGATCAGACGGCCCTTGACCGGCAGATGATCGAACTGGATGGAACGCCCAATAAATCAAAGCTTGGGGCAAATGCCATTCTGGGAGTCTCAATGGCCGCTGCCAGGGCTGCGGCATCGGCCTATGAGCTCCCTCTTTACCGGTATCTTGGCGGTATAAATGCACGAAGTTTGCCGCTTCCGATGATGAATATCATCAACGGCGGCGCCCATGCCGCAAATAACCTCGATATTCAGGAATTTATGATCGTCCCGATCGGAGCCAAATCGATTTCCGAGGCCATCCGGATGGGGGCTGAAACGTTTCATTATCTTAAAAAACTTCTCAAAGGAAAAGGCCTGAATACGGCCGTCGGGGACGAAGGCGGTTTTGCTCCTGATCTGGAGTCGAATGAGGAGGCTGTAAAATTTATCTTGGAGGCCATTTCCTTGGCCGGCTATAAACCCGGTATCGATATCGGCATTGCACTCGATGCTGCTGCCAGCGAATTTTATGAAAAAGGGAAATATGCCCTCAAATCCGAAAAAAAATCGCTCTCTTCAGAAGCGATGATCGATTACTACGAGGCGTTGATTCACAAGCATCCGATCCTTTCCATCGAAGACGGCCTGGCCGAAGGGGACTGGAAGGGATGGGCGAAGATGACAAGCCGGCTGGAAGGCTTCATCCAAATCGTCGGTGACGATATTTTCGTAACAAACCCCAAGATATTGAAAAAGGGGATCGAAAAAGGGATCGCCAACGCCATTTTGATTAAACTGAACCAGATCGGAACCGTAACCGAAACGCTTGAGGCCATTGAAATGGCCAAAGGAGCCGGGTATGCCACGGTCATATCCCACCGGAGCGGTGAGACTGAAGACACGTTCATCTCCGATCTGGCGGTGGGAGTGAACAGCGGCCAGATCAAAACCGGATCCATGTCCCGGAGCGATCGGATCTCCAAGTACAACCAGTTGATCCGGATTGAAGAAGAACTGGGGGAAGGGGCTGGATTTTCAACAGGGATTTTGTAGAGGAATCAGGTTAAAAAACTATTGAGGAATTTAACAAAATATATGAATAAAACGGTTGATCGGAAAGCTCGAATGACGGACAGCAGTCCACGGTTGCCGGGGGTAAGATATGGGAAATAACACCAAATTCATTTTTGTTACGGGCGGCGTTCTTTCGTCCTTGGGGAAAGGGCTCGCATCCGCTTCCATCGGCGCCCTGTTGGAAAGCCGCGGACTGACCGTGACGCTGCAAAAACTGGACCCCTACATCAATGTTGATCCCGGAACCATGAACCCGTTTCAGCACGGCGAAGTGTTTGTAACCGACGATGGAGCCGAAACCGATCTTGACCTGGGTCATTATGAACGATTCACATCCGCCAAGCTCGGCCGCGACAATAACTTCACTTCAGGCAAGATTTACCACTCGGTCATCACCAAGGAAAGAAGAGGGGAATATCTGGGAGGGACGGTCCAGGTGATCCCTCATATTACCGATGAAATCAAAAGCTGCATCCGTATGGTGGCCCACGATGTGGACATTGTCATTGTTGAAATCGGCGGGACCGTCGGAGACATCGAGAGCCTTCCGTTTTTGGAAGCGATCCGCCAGTTCAGAGCGGATGTGGGGAAGGAAAATGCCCTTTATATCCATCTGACGCTTGTCCCATACATTGCCACGGCCGGAGAGGTTAAAACCAAACCCACGCAGCACAGTGTTAAGGAGCTTCGGAGCATCGGCATCCAGCCGGATATTCTTCTGTGCCGGACGGATCGATATTTGTCGAAAGAGATCAAATCCAAGATCGCCCTGTATTGCAATGTGGAAGTGGATGCGGTGATCACCGCAAAGGATGTGGACTGCATTTACGAAGTCCCTCTCATCTTTCACAAGGAAGGGCTTGACGACAGGCTCGTTGAAATCCTCCATATCTGGACAAGGGCGCCGAGGCTGGAGGCGTGGGAGGAACTGATCCATAAAATCAAAGCGCCCGAATTTGCGGTGAATATCGCCATCGTCGGCAAATACACCAATTTGACCGAATCGTATAAGAGCTTAAATGAAGCTCTCCGCCATGGTGGAATCCCCAATAATTGCAAAGTCAACCTCACTTTTGTGGATTCAGAGACGATTACCAATGAAAATGTCGCAAGCATCCTTTCGAATGCCGACGGTATCCTGGTTCCCGGCGGGTTTGGGCCAAGAGGGATCGAGGGAAAAATTTGCGCTGCACGGTATGCCAGGGAAAACCAGGTTCCGTATTTCGGCATCTGTTTGGGGATGCAAGTCGGGGTCATTGAATTTGCCAGAAACGTTGCAGGGTTAAAGGGCGCGCACAGTTCCGAATTTGATCCGCTTACCCCTCATCCGGTGATTTACCTTATGACGGAATGGTTTGATGACAAGACCGGAAGCGTGCAAAAGCGGGATGTGACTTCGGATAAGGGAGGGACCATGAGGCTGGGCGCCTATAGATGTCAGGTTCAAAAGGAGACCCTGACTTATCAGGCGTATGGCGCTGAGACGATTTCAGAGCGGCACCGGCACCGGTATGAATTCAACAATGCCTACAGGGATAAACTTCATGAAAACGGTCTGGTGATCAGTGGTGTTTCGCCTGATGGACAACTGGTCGAGATGATCGAACTCAAGAAGCATCCATGGTTCGTCGGGTGCCAGTTTCATCCGGAATTCAAATCCCGTCCCATGGATCCCCATCCGTTATTCAGAGAATTTATCAGGGCATCCCTGAAACGGTCGAGAACATCTTAGCCCGGTTATTTCCCCCGATCAAGTTCGGTTCGCACCGCCAACCCCAGAGCTCGTAACACATACGGCTTTTTCACATAAGCCCCTGCGCCGAGCTGCTGGGCTTCCTTCACCCGTTCGGTTTCGGAAAAACCGCTGGCGATGATGGCTTTCTGACGAGGATGGAGTGTCAGGATCTTTCGATAAGTTTCGAGGCCGTCCATCCCCGGATCCATGATCATATCCAAAATGACCAGATCCACTTTTTTGTTTTTCAGGCAGGCGATGGCTTCTTCACCGCTTGGAGCGGTCTGCACCTGGTAGCCCAATTCTTTCAGGAGGCGTTGGGCGATTTCCCGCTGTTCCTCGACGTCGTCCACAATGAGGATGGTTTCGCTTCCTTTAAGAGCGGCTATTTCAGATATGACTTTCGTCTTAGGCTGTTCTTTTCGTGTCACCGGAAAATACAAATCGATCCGGGTCCCTTTCCCAAGATCCGTGCGGATATCGATAAAACCGTGATGATCCTTGGTTGTCCCCCATACGACGGCCATCCCCAGCCCGGTTCCGCTTCTTCCCATAATTTTTTTTGTGTAAAAGGGCTCAAAAATTTTTTTAAGGTCTTCAGGAGAGATTCCGACTCCGATGTCTTCCACGCTGAGGGTAACATAATCTCCCGGAGGGATCGGCTCATATCCTGTTAACGACTCGTTGATGGTCCTGTTTTCCGTTGTAATCATCGCTTTTCCGCCGTTCGGCATCGATTCCGCTGCATTGGAAACCAGGTTCATGAGCGTTTTTGAAAGATGGACGGGAGATCCGATCAAGTTTAACAGATCCGGAGAAAGGCCGAGGTTGATTTGAACTCCCGGGTGGAATGTCAATAACTTTTCGAACTCCGGGCTTTTCATGTATTCCTGAACGATTTTGTTGAGATTAACCACTTCGGTAACCACCACCCCTCGTCTTGCCAGCGTCAGCATGTCCTGAACGATGGCAGCCGCCTTTTCTCCGGATTTCCGGATGGTTAAAAGCGGTTTTCTTAAAGGGCTGTTTTCAGGCAAATTCATCAGGATCAATTCCGGGTAGCTGACGAGGCCTCCCAGGATATTGTTCAGATCATGGGCCACGCTTCCGGCAAGGGCGCCGACAGCTTCCATCTTTTGTGCCCGGGTGAGCTTTTCTTCAAGAGCGTTGCGTTCGGCCTGGTCTGATGCAAGGCTTTTGACCATGACGTTAAACGCCATTGCCACTTGCCCGATCTCATCTGTTCGGTTGATCTCTACGGGATGGAAATGCCCTGCAGCCACATCCTTGGCAGCGGAGATGATCCGTTTTAGAGGTTGATCGATCCGAAATTTAAAGAGAATAAACACCGCCAAAACGATTGCCATAAGGAGGCCGAATGTGCCTAGGGCGATGATGCTCTTGGCGATAGCGATCGGCGCTTCGTAGTCTTTTTGCGAAATGAGACTGATGATGTGCCACCGCCAGAAAGGAAAATAGCGATAGTGGATGACATACGGCTTTCCCCACAGGTCTTTGAAAAGAATGGATGATGTTTTTTTATCAAGGGGTAAAGGAAACGATGCATTATCCGGAATCGTAACAGTGCCGGCCTTCACCTGTTGATTCTCTTCGACCACGATGACTTCAATGCCGGGGAAATCCTGGTGGTGTGCTTTGATTTCCTCAAGGGCTTCTCGTTTTGAAGCGGCATTCATGGCCGGATCGCTTTCCAGGCGCAGGCTCACTAAATCCGCCAACCGTTCGTCGCAGGTCGTCACCCCCATATGGCTGTAATGGATCAGGTTGGAATGGATATACTCTCGAAAAAGTTTGGATAGGGGGCGGGTCATAAGAAGAGTGGAAATGGATAAAATGAAAATGCCGATGATGATGGTGGGGACAATGATGGCCAGAAGGATGCGTTTTTTAAACATGCAAGCGACTGTTTCCCGGCCGAATCAGGGGGCTATCCGTGTTCAAGCTCCTCCGACAAGAGAATCGCCTCAGCAATGTGGCGGATCGGTTTTCTCGAATCCATGCTTCTTTTTTGAAGCCATCGAAATGCCTCTTCACCGGTTTTATTCCGTTTTTTCATGAGGACTTCCTTGGCCCGTTCCACCAGTTTCCGGGTTTCCAGCTCTTCCTGGATCACTTTTGTTTTAACCATGAGTTCCGTGTTAAGGATGGCTACCGCCGCCTGGTTGGCGACGGTTGTAATCATGTTGATCTCCGTTTTGGAGAATACATAAGGTTCGGCCGTAAAACAGTTGAATACGCCGATGACTCTCCCGTCTTTCACCTGAAGAGGGACGCTTAACATCGACACCAGCCCCAGTTTTTTCGCCATCTCTTTTTCTTTAAAGCGAGGTTCTTCCAGGACATTTTCCACCATGAGGGGCTGCTTGTGTGAGGCCACAAACCCCACGACCCCTTCGTCCATTCCGAGAGACCGATCCTGCACATAATCGGGATCGATGGTCTGCGTCGCCTTCAGCCGGATCTTTTTCGGGCTTTCACTCTCATCGATGAGCCATAAAGAGCAGATCTCAACCCCGGTCACCTTGGCCGTTACCATGACGATCAGCTTTAAAATGTCTTCAATGTACAGATCGGAGGTGATGGCCCGGCTGATGTCCATTAGGCCTTTGATGAATTTATCGTACGTGTCAGGGATGATTTTATCCATTATGCGATTCGCTGGTCTATTTTTTTATGGCAGAATAATATGAATGGTTCTAAAAATCAAGGTATCGTTTGACGCATCCCGTTTGGTTCAATAAGGTAACAATTCGGACAGGACGCGTACCACCGCTTCGGGAGAAATTCCGGAAAAGCATTCGCTCGTTTTGCATTCCCGTTTTCTGGTTTCAAAACACGGATGGCATCGCAGGCTCCCCTGAACAACGGCGGCAGCGCGTCCCAGGGGTCGCCATCTCCTGGGATCGGACGGCCCGAACACCGCCACGGTGGAAAGCCCCAAAAATGCGGCTAGGTGGGTGACGCCCGAATCGTTTCCCAGAAAAGCGACGCCCGTCTCGAGAAGATCGGTCAGTTCCAATATATCCATGCTCCGGTAAACGGGAATATCGGGTGCATATTTTGCAAGGTGATTGAACAGAAATAATTCGGCCGGGCCGAGAAAAAATGCCGGTTCCATATTTCGGGACCGAAGCAGCGATGCTGCTTTAATAAAATTGGCGACAGGCCACATTTTTTCCCTGCTTCCGGCACCGGGATGGATCCAGACGCGTTTTGAAGGGGACTGCTTGACCGGCTTACCCCAATCTTGCAGTATTTTTTCAGCCGTTGTTTTCGGTTTATTGATGAGCCCGATGGAGTAAAGCCGTGACAGAAGATGTTCGGCCACATGGATCGGCCGATCGATATCGGGACGTGGAGGGATGCGGAAGACGGGGAGTCGTGTTTTTTCCCGAATGGTCCGATACAACGCTTCGGAATAGGAAAACAACAGAACTCCATCATAGGCATTAAGCAGATTTTCGATCGCAGGATCGACCGAATCCGTGTAGAGAGAAACAAACAAGGGTGATTCCAGCGAGTAGCTTTTTTCTGAAAAACCGTGCATGCAGGTCAATTGTCCCAGATGATCCTGGCAAAGGAGATGGACATGATATGAATGAGTATTCAACGTAAAAAGTGTGGGATAAGTAAGGATGAGATCCCCCAAAGCCCCATGATGAACGGCAAGAATTATTTTATGAGACATGATCAAGCGCTTTTAACCGCTATGCATCCTGGTCGGCCTTAAGGATTTTTTTCAAAGATTTTGTTGCCACATCAAGTCGTATTTCGGAAAATCCAGCCTAAAATTCTTGACACGTATCGAAAGATCATATAGTTATCAACAAATAATGGAAATACAATATATTGTGTAGTTTGTATTTTTTGAAACCAATGGGTAAATTTCTTGTCTAAGGATTCATCAACGGACGTAACGGATCGTTCAGGTTCAGTTCAGTATGGATTACTAAAGAATTAAAAGGATGATGTTATGCTTTCCCATGAAATCGATATTCTGCATATGATCGCCAGTGCCAGTATCATGGTACAATTTGTGCTCTTGCTTCTTTTCTTTTTTTCCGTTACTTCCTGGTCTATTATTATCATCAAATATCGGTTTGTTCGCAAAGCATTCAAGGAATCCGCCTTTTTTTCCGACTTCTTTTGGAAAAGCCGGGATTTTTCAGAGGCATTTGCCAAGGCCAAACAGCTTCAGGTAAGCCCTTTAGCAAGAATCTTCAGGGTCGGTTATACGGAGTTGAAAAAATTGGCTCAGTCCGGATCTTCCCCGTCCGTATTATCGGAATCCGCATCCCTTGGAGGCAAAATCATGGGGATCGATAATGTCAAGAGAGCCCTCCGGAGGGCCATTAATACTGAAGCGACCCGGATGTCGAGGATGGTCCCTTTTCTGGCCACAACAGGGAATACCACCCCTTTTATCGGGCTATTTGGAACGGTTTGGGGGATTATGGGATCATTTCACGGCATCGGGCTCAGGGGGTCGGCTAGCCTTGCGGTCGTTGCTCCCGGAATCTCGGAAGCGCTTGTAGCGACTGCAGCCGGCTTGGCGGTCGCCATCCCGGCGGTCATTGCATTCAATTATTTTATGCATAAAATCAGGATCATCGAATCCGAGTTGAACAGCTTTTCCGACGACTTTTTAAATATCGTCGAACGTGACCTGATGCGGGTCAAAGAGAGGGTGGAATGATGACCGGCGGCCATAATGACGGATATATGTCGGATATCAACGTGACTCCATTTGTGGATGTGATGTTGGTTCTGTTAATCATCTTCATGGTTACGGCGCCCATGATGATCCATGGCGCCAATGTTTCCCTTCCTCAGGCAACGCTCGATCCGATCTCGTCTGAAAAGGATCATCTCCTGGTCACCATTGATGCCGGACAGAAGGTGTATATCAATGACTTTAAGGTGGGGATCGATTCCCTGAAAGAAAAGCTGGCGAAGATCCTTGAAAACCGCGAGAACCGGGAAGTGTATCTCCGTGCGGACAAAGGGATTCCATACGGTCTGGTGGTGCGTGTGATGTCGGAGATCAAGGGGGCGGGGGTTGAAAAACTGGGAATGGTGACCGAGCCCATCCAGAAGGATGAGAAAAAGAACATTGTCAAACCCAAGCGCACATGAAAGATGAATTGGAAAGCAGGTTTTCCTTCTTTAGCGATGCGGAGAACGGATACCGGCCGTTCGTATTCACGTATGTCCTTTCCGCGACCTGCCATATTGTTTTTTTCGCTCTGTTTATTATCGCCCCCATGCTGGTTCCGGAAAGACGATGGATGCCGTCGGTGGTAAATGTGAGCCTGGTTTCGCTCCCATTACCGGGAAAAGGAGCCTCTCCAGGGCCGGTGATAAAAAAAGAGGAACCGGTTGAAGTAAAGAAAAAAGAGGCGCCGAAACCTCCTCCGGAGGTGATTAAGAAAGCAACGCCCGTGCGTGCAGAGAAATCTGAGGATTTGGTTCCAATTGAGCCAAAGGAAAAGATCAAAACATCGTTGAAAAAGAAAACATATCAGGTTTCTAAAGCCATTCAAAGCGCGATAAAGGATATCGAAAAAAAAGCGGAGGAGACGGAACCGAACACCCTGGCAAAAGCGCTCGACAACCTGAAGGAAAAGGTGAGCAATGCCGATCAGAATGTGGGGACCGGCTCGGGTTCGGCCGGGGAAGGTGGAAACAAGGCCCTCGAACAAATCGATATTTATAAGGTAGAGATCGCATATCAGATTCAGAAGAATTGGGCTTTTTCCGAGCAGCTGGCCGGGGGCCGAAAAGAACTGGCTGCCAGGCTGGTCATCAAAATCATGCCAAGCGGCGAGATACAAGAGATCTTTTTCGAGACCAAATCCGGAAATGAGTATTTTGACGACTCGGCTTATAAGGCGATTCAGAAGTCGAACCCGCTTCCACCGCTTCCTCCGGGGTATCGTCGACCATTTTACATGGTGGGGTTGCATTTTACCCCATCCGGATTAAATTAAGGCGGCCAACACGTCCGCACCGCGTCCGATTGAGGAGTTGAACATGACCAAAGCCATGTACCGATATGGCATATCGCTGATAGCCCTTGTTTTCTTTCCGCTGATGTTCTCAGGAAAATGTGATTCCGCTTTCGAATATATCGACATCAACAACCCGTTCTTGCGGAAGATCCCCATCGCCGTCCCGTTTTTTAAGGCCCTGTCGAAACAAAAAGCCGGGGTCGACCTGGGACAGAGTGGATCTCAGATGGCTGGTGAAACGCTTGCGTTTACCGGATTTTTCAAAGTGATGGACCGGGGGGGATTTCTGGAAGATCCTCAAACGGCAGGGATCGAAACCGCAGAGATCCTTTTTAAGAATTGGGTCGCCATCGGCGCTGAACTTCTGATTACCGGAGGGGTGAACGTCAGGGGAGATATGATCGAAATGGAACTCAGGCTCTTCGACATCTTCAAGGGGCGGTTGTTGGTCGGAAAGCGATATGAAGGGTCTGTGAAAGATGAGCGGAAAATCATTCAGCAGTTTTGCGATGAAGTGATTTACGCCCTCACCGGAAAGAGAGGTATCTTTGACGCGAAAATCGCCTTTATTTCGAATGGTACGGGAAACAAGGAGATTTACATTTGCGATTTTAACGGAACCAATCCGAGGCAGTTTACCCGTAACAATGCGATTACGCTTTCACCGGCTTGGTCGTCGGACGGGAAATGGATCGCCTATACCTCCTACGTGAAGGGGAAGCCCGATCTTTATATCCGCCATTTGAAAGAAAACCTCAATTCAAAGGTCGATCATGAGGGATTGAACATCACTCCGGCATGGCATCCCCAAAGAATGGAGCTTGCGGCGACTTTGTCTTTTGCCGGAGATCAGGAAATTTATCTGTTGACTGAAACAGGAAAAATAATTAAAAGATTGACTCACAACAATGGTATCGATGTTTCTCCAAGCTGGTCACCGGATGGCACACGGATCGCATTTGTATCCAAACGCTCCGGAACACCGCAGATCTACGTTCAGAATATCGAATCGAATCAGGTTGAAAGGGTGACGTATTACGGAAAGCACAACACACAACCGGCCTGGTCGCCTGCAGGAGACCGGATCGCTTATACATCCATGGAAAAAGGAGAGACCAATATTTTCAGCGTTGGAGTGAATGGAAAAGAGCCGGTGCAGTTGACCCATAACGCCAGGGATAATGAATCACCCTCCTGGTCACCCGATGGGAACCTGATTGCGTTCAGCTCCAATCGGGAAGGCCCTTCAAGAATTTATGTCATGACGGCATACGGAACCGATCAGCGCCGGTTGCTGACGATGCCGGGTGAACAATCGAGTCCGCAGTGGTCGCCACGAATCGTTAATTACTAATGTTCATCAATAGGGTAAAGGAGGAAAAAATGCAAAAAAGATTGTGGGTTGTTTTCGCTTTATTCATGATCATTCCGGGTTTGTTGTTTACGGTTTCCTGCGGTAAGAAAAAAATTGCATCTGATCCGTCATCGGTCACTCAGCCTTCAGGTACGGATGTTGGGAAAAAGGGGGCCGGAGAGAAAGGTAAAGATGCGGCGGCAGGAAAGTTAAGCGAAGAAGAACTGGCAAAACAAAGGGCGCTTGAAGAGCAGCGAAGGAAGGAAGAAGAGTCGAAACGCAAACTTACAGAGGAACAGGCACGTTTTGAAAACGAGGATATTTACTTCGAGTTTGACAGTTCCACGCTTCTGCCGGCAGCGCAGGAAGTGTTGAAAAAGAAAGTGGCCTATTTAAAAGCCAATCCCAAAATCAATGTTGTGATCGAGGGGCACTGCGATGAAAGAGGGACCAATGAGTACAACTTGGCCCTTGGTGACCGGAGAGCTAAGAGCGCGTTGTCCTTTCTGGCGAATCTCGGTGTTGAGACATCGCGGATGACCGCCATCAGCTATGGAGAGGAACGTCCGTTGGATGCCGCCCATTCTGAAGAATCCTGGGCTAAAAACCGGAGAGTACATACGGTCATCGAATAGAAGTCGATTAAGGAGTGCGGGCGGTGGATGGAATGCCGCCGCTCACCCTCCTCCGGACATGAGAAGGGGCGTTTTAAGCCGATCAACCTTTTGAAAAAGATCAATGCCATGAAAGTAATCGTTCTTTTTCTAGCTGCCTTAGTCTGTATTTTCGGTTGCGCTATCCGACAGGATGTCGTCACACTCGATGACAATATGTCCATCTTGGAAAGGCGTGTTGCCAAAGCGGAAACCGAAAATGCGTTTTTGAAAAAACAGATGGAAATCCTGACAAAAACCGGCGATGGAAAAGATCAGGATCTGAGAAACAGGACAGCTGAAAATCGGGTGGCGGTAGATCGCCTCAGCGAAGAAATTCAAGCGATTCGGGGAAAATTTGAAGAAACGGAATTTCTGATCAAGAAACGATTGGAGCCTTTTGAGTCGCCCCAGAAAGGAAAAGAGGATAAAGTCGTACAACTGGAAAAGGCGCTCCTTGATCTTGAAAAACGGTTTGCCCGAATCGAGGGGTATTTGAACATGGAATCTCAGACCCCCGGTTCTCAGGCCGGTCCGGCCCAGCCGGCAAAAAAGACGGATCCAGGTCAATCCTTGTCGGATAACGAAATATATGCAAAGGGAAAAGAAGCCTTCGACCGCGGGGACTTCCCGGCCGCCAGGAACCTGTTTCAGGATTTAATTAAAAACCATCCGGCTTCGGTTCACGCGGATAACGCCCAGTTCTGGATCGGGGAAAGCTTCTATCGTGAAAAATGGTATGAAAAAGCGATCCTGGAATATCAGAAGGTGATTGAAAAATACCCCAAGGGAAATAAAGTCCAATCTTCAATGTTGAAACAGGGGTTTGCCTTCCACAACCTGGGCGATAAGACCAATGCTCGTCTTATTCTCAAGGAGTTGGTCCGCCTGTATCCGACGTCAAATGAAGCCAACATCGCCAAGGAGAAGTTAAAGGAATACCAGTAGCCTTGGCGCCGAAACAAACGACAGGCTCCGAATGGTCAAGGTTATCGGTATAGATCCCGGGCTATCGGCAACCGGGATCGGAATTGTTCGCGGGAGGGGAAGAAAGATCGAAAACTTCTCTTTCGGCAGCATCAAGACATCCCGTCTTGCCTCTTTGCCGGAGAGGCTCCGCCAAATATTTTCCGAAATAATTCACATTCTTGAAAAAGAGGAACCGGACCTCATGGTTGTGGAAGATGTTTTTTCCATTGAAGAGAATCCCAAATCCGGAATCATACTGGGAAAGGTCGCTGGAGCCGTTCTCCTGGCGGGATCCCAGATGGAAATGCCGATTCATGAAATACCGGTTCGTGAGGCCAAAAAGATTCTGACCGGAAGTGGGCGGGCAAGCAAAGACCAGCTCGAAAAAGCGGTTCGGTCTTATTTGAATATCTCCAAACCGATCCGCCCCTACCATGCATCGGATGCGATTGCCCTGGCGATCATCGGTTTGTCTCGCTATGAACCTGAAAAGGGAAAGGGGAAGCTCCGATGATCGGATACCTGCAGGGAAAACTGCTCAAGAGGGAGGAGGATCGGATCCTTCTTCTTGTCAACCAGATCGGGTATGAGATCCTGATACCGGCTGTCGTCATGGAGACATTGACCTCCCGCAAGGTCGGAGATGAAATATCCCTCTACATTTACTATCAGCAGACCGAAAGGCAGCCGAAACCGGTATTGATCGGTTTCAATCTGGAGGCGGAACGGGAATTTTTCCAGCATTTCGTATCCGTGGAAGACATCGGTCCTCAAAAGGCGATTAAAGCCCTGAATGTTCCCATCCGGGATATCGCCCGGGCGATCGAGGGAAAAGACACTGAAACACTCGAACGGCTCAAGGGGATCGGAAAGCGCACCGCCCAGAAAATCGTGGCTACCCTTTCAGGCAAGATGGAAAAATTTGCTCTGATCCGAAAACCGGACAAAGAGATTTCTCCTGCGGAAGAGGATTATTTAAAGCAGGTTCTTGATGTCCTGGTAGGTCAGCTTGGCCACCGCCAGGCCGAAGCGAAACGGATGATCGCCGATGCGTTGAAACGAAATCCGTTTGCATCCACTCCTGAGGAGCTTTTCGAAGAAGTCTATCGGAGTGAAATTGCGAAATGAAAAAAAACGTGAAAAAAGATACGGACGAAAAGCAGGATTTGTCTTTAGGATCCTGCATCGACTCGGATCATGAACCTGAACCCCTGTCCCTTCGTCCCCAGCGCATATCCGAGTATGTCGGTCAGGACGAGATCGTCGAAACCCTGAAAATTGCGATTCAAGCCGCCACCGAACGGAAAGAGCCTGTCGACCATGTGCTGCTGCACGGGCCTCCCGGCCTCGGAAAAACGACTTTGGCCCACATTATTGCCAATGAAACGGCCGGAGAATTGACCATCAGCTCAGGCCCTGCTTTGGAAAGGGGGGGGGATCTGATCGGAATCCTCACGCATCTGGAAGAAGGGGATGTCTTTTTCATCGATGAAATCCACCGCATTCCAAAGCCTGTTGAGGAATTCTTATATCCTGCCATGGAAGAGTTTGCCGTCGATTTCGTGTTTGATAAAGGGGTTCATGCGCGCAGCCATCGGTACCGGCTGAATCGCTTTACACTGGTCGGAGCGACCACCCGGGTTGGGCTTTTATCCGCCCCCCTCAGGGATCGCTTCGGTATTTTCAGAAACCTTGATTTCTACAGCGGGAAGGATCTTGCGAAAATCATCCGGCGGTCCGCCGCCCTGCTCGATGTTCCCATCGATGATGCAGGTGCGGATGAGCTGGCCATGCGGTCCAGAGGAACCCCGAGAATTGCCAACCGGCTTCTGAAACGGGTGAGGGATTATACCCAGGTTCGGGCCGACGGTATCATTACAAAGGAGACGGTGCATGCGGCCCTGGCGTTGGAGGGGGTGGACACCATGGGGCTTACCAATTTGGACCGCCGTTACATGAGAACGATCATTGAGTTTTACAAGGGAGGGCCGGTGGGTATTGAAGCCATTGCCGCGACACTGCAGGAAGAAGCCGACACACTGGTGGATGTAGTGGAGCCCTACCTCCTGAAAATCGGACTCATCATGAGGACTCCATCCGGTCGAAAGACTTCGGAGGACGGATATCGGCATCTGGGGCTTCGCATCCAATCCCACCTGTTTTCCTAATGAGAATATTTCCGGGATCGGCTGTCCTTCCACCGAAATCGGGCAAAAAGCGGAAAGTGATCTGAAGGGAATCCGCCGTCGAATTCGTCCGATATCACCTGAGAGTGCTCCTGTTCGATTGGTCCGGAGAATAAAATCCAGTCGATATGCCTTCCATCCGGTCTTCCGGTAAAGGCATGATGAGTCCCGGGAAAAGGGGGCACAAATGCATTTTTAAACCGGTGCCCGGATGAAGGGGTATCCGGTTGATCCTTTTCCGTAAACACCCGGTAACAGGGGTCATCCGGTGTGGCGTTGAAATCCCCCAATAGAAGAGCGGGATTTGTTGCTTTTTGCTGTCGAAGCCGTTCCATAATGATCCTTGCACTCCGAACTTGAATGATCGGGTCAAAGTCGAAGTGGGTGCTGATGCAATCCAACATCCGGCCTTCCTTTTCGAATGACCCGAATGTGCATTGCCGGGGCCAGCGGCTTTCCGGGAAACGGCTGGGGATATCCGGCGTGGAGCTTAAAAAAAAGTGATCGTGCCGGACACATCTCCAGGCACTCGTGTAGAAAATAAGGTTATTTTGCCAAAATTGAGGGGCCGGAGTCCGCTTCCCGACAAAAAGGTGGTCAGGCAAAGTTCTGCAAAGAAAATCGATCTGAAAGGACTGGGCTTCCTGAAATCCGATAATATCGGGCTGATATTTGCTGAAAAGGCTGATCAAACGATGTTTTCGAAATTCCCATCGGTTTGATCCGTCATCCGCCAGTCCGAACCGCAAATTCAGCGTCATCACCGAAAACAGTTCATTACTTAAAAGGCTCAAGATCACTTCTCCTATAAAAAATTTCAATGCATGTTTGGCTATATCATATTGCCATTATATCTGTGATGTATTATTTGTTTCCATCCATAAATGGCCCCTTTGCGCAATCTCTGCGTAAATCGGCGGGATTTCTTGTACGGCGTACGCAGGGTACGCCTCCGCGCAATCCCTTGATTTCCTTGACCTTGCGAAAAATTGCCGATTTCTGGATTGGAAACCTTATAGTATCCAAAAATGATTCGTGGATGGACACTAATTTGATTTTTTTTTTGACCGGGAGGGGCGTTGACTGCTGATTCGAATCAAGATCCATGGGCGTTTACCGGTTGGGTGAAAAAACGGGCCGCAAGTATTCTTGAGTCGATATCTCGATTTCTACTCCGCATTGGCATTCATCCCAACCTTCTCACATTGGCCGGTTTTCTTTTTGCAGTCATAAGCGGGGTTTTTGTTGCCTTAGGGCATCTCCAAGAAGGCGCCTTTTTCTTAATAGTCTCGGGGCTTTTTGATGCTTTGGATGGAACCCTTGCCAGAACCGCCGGCCTTGAATCCCGGTTTGGGGCGTTTTTAGATTCTTTTCTGGATCGATATGCCGAGTCTGCTCTCTTTTTCGGGCTGCTTTACCGGGCTTCGGTCCAGGGCCGTCATGACCTGGTGCTTCTGGTGTTTTTAGCCATGGTCGGTTCCATTATGGTCAGCTATGCCCGGGCCAGGGCGGAAGGGCTGGGTATTTCTTGCAAGGTAGGTCTCTTTACACGGATGGAGCGATTTATCGTATTGAGCATCGCCCTTCTTCTGGAACAGCTTTTCATAGGCCTTTTTATTTTAGCGTTGATGACCAATCTTACGGCACTTCAGCGGATGATCCATGTCCTGAGAAGCGCGCGAAACAAACAATGAGGGACGGGTAAGGAATATATTCGAATCTCTTTTTTGTTGTTAAAATTTTTCCCTTGACATAAATACGACGATCGATTAACTATCACCGATTAAATCAGTAAAGGAGCGTTTTGCTTTGAAAAAGTATACATATAGTGCCAAAAATAGCGAAAATCCAGGAAAATGGTATCTTGTGGATGCCAATGGGGCTGTTCTCGGAAGACTGGCATCGGCAGTTGCAGCCCGCTTGCGGGGAAAGCATAATCCGTTATTTACACCCCATGTAGACACCGGCGACTTTGTGATCGTCATCAACGCGGATAAAGTGATACTGACCGGCAAGAAGCTGATCCAGAAGCGGTATTATCACCATACCGGATATATCGGCGGCCTAAAGTCGGTTACGGCGAAAGATCTTTTAGAGAGAAAGCCTGAAGAGTTGGTCCGTTTTGCGGTTAGGGGAATGTTACCGAAAAATAAGCTCGGAAGAAAATTATTTCAAAAGCTAAAAGTATACACGGGAAACGAACATCCCCATTCAGCCCAGAAACCCGAAGCTCTTTCCATCCCCGTTTAGGCATTACCGGCTTACACGATTTCAGCCGAGATCATGACGAATAGGGCGGGTGGGAAGTCAAACGATTAAGATACAACAACAATAGGAACGGATATGGAGAAAGAGAATATTTACTACGCTACCGGAAAACGGAAGTGCGCCATTGCCAGGACATGGCTAAAACCCGGGAACGGTCAGATTTGGGTAAACGGCCTGGCCATGGATGACTATTTCCCCATCACTTCAGCCAAAGCGGTTTTGACCAAACCCCTCATCCTCACCAACACGCGGGGATCATATGATATCAATGTCCGTGTCAAGGGGGGAGGAATTTTAGGGCAGGCTGCAGCCATCCGGCATGGTATCACCAAAGCGCTCATCTTGGCAGATCCCGAACTTCGGGGACCGCTGAAAAAAGTCGGCTTTATCCGGCGCGATCCAAGGATTAAAGAGAGGAAGAAATACGGCCAGAGAGCCGCACGGGCCCGTTTCCAGTTCTCCAAGCGTTAGTTCTTATCCAAATCCTTAGCCCCTAAAGCTGCCGGCTTCAGCCGGCATGTCGTTTATTTGTTTTTCCAGACCGGAGGCCGTTTTCCTAAAAACGCCGCCATTCCTTCCTGAGCATCCTCGGCCAGACAATTCAGAGCGATGGCTTCCTTGGTATAATCATAGGCCGAAGCCTCGGTTAAATCGATCTGCCTGTAAAATGCCTGCTTCCCGAACGAAAGGGTGAACCCGCTGGCCTTAGCGATTTCCAGAGCCCAATGGCGTGTCTCTTCCGCCAATGTTTCCGGTTTCGTCACCCGGTTGATCAAACCGAACTCACGTGCTTCTTCCGCGGAGATAAAGCGTCCGGTGAGGAGCATTTCGAGTGCACGCCGCCTTCCGATCACCCTGGAGAGGGGGACCATCGGCGTAGAGCAGAAAAGTCCGATTTTAACCCCAGGTGTTGCAAATTTTGCACCGGACTCTGCTACACCCAGATCGCATGCTGCAACAAGCTGGCAGCCGGCTGCCGTTGCGATGCCGTGTACCTGAGCGATAACGATCTGGGGGAGCCGGTGCAGCTCCAGCATGACCTCGGTGCACATCCGGAAGACGGTTCGAAAATGGTGAATGTCATGCTCTTTCCCCGACATCTCTTTGATATCATGGCCGGCGCTGAATGCCTGACCATTCCCCCGGATAATCACCACCCGAAGATCTTTGTCCGAGGCCGCGCGATCGAGCTTTTTCTTAAAATCCTCCATCACTTCCATGGAAAGTGCGTTTCGCTTTTCCGGCCGGTTCAACGTGATCCATCCCACCGGACCTTCTTTTTCAAAAAGAACTGCTTCCATACGGCATCCTTTCTAATCCCGATCCATCCGTTTCAATTTACAGGGCGATAATATCTTCCTCATAACAGGTGAGCTGTTCCAAACCGTTTTCCGTGACCAGGTGTGTGTTTTCAATTCCAACCACCCCTTCGCCCGGGAATACGAGTTTCGGCTCCAGAGCCAGCGTCATTCCGGGTTGAAGCGGGAGCGTTTGTCCTTTTGCCAGAAACGGAAATTCATCCAGCTCCAGCCCCACTCCGTGGCCGATAAAGCGGATGCGCTGCGGATCCGCCCCCATGAAATAATCTCCGTATCCAAAGCGGTGGACAAAATCAACGGCCATGTCGTAAATGTCGCCGGCCTTTACGGGCGGTTTCGCTGCTTTTTTGATTTCAGCCTGGAGCTTCAGCATCAGGCGGTGTCCTTTTTCAAGGTGCTCCGGAAGTTTTCCAAGAACGAAAATTCTGGCGTGATCGGCAAGATACCCGTTTTGTGCAAACACATAATCCACAAGAACCGGCTCGTTTCGCCGGATCGGACGGGATCCGGCACCCTGGGCAACCGCAGGACTGATTCCGATTCCACCCGTCGGAGAAGAGAGATAGCTGGGGACGGCTGCTGAAGGGCCTGCCATGAGATGTCCGTAAAACAGTTCACTACCCCAAAGCCTCATTCGGATAATCCCCTGATGTCCAAGTTTTCGGGCATAGGCTTCAACTTTTCCAGCCAGTTCGATTTCGGTAATCCCTTCACAAAGAAATTCGGTGACGCTCCGGGATACCTGATCGGCCGATTGTGCGGATCGCCGGATCAGCGTGATCTCATAAGGGGATTTGACCGCACGGATCAAGCGAACGGAAGGGGAGATGTCCTGCAATCCGGAGTTTTGAAAAATGCGCCGGTAATTGAGATATAGATTTGCCGGGAGCACATCAAGTTCCAAGCCGAGCACGGCCGGATTCATATGTCCGTGATCCTTCAAAATCCCAGGAATCGCTTCAGGACTGTTCAGTGGCAAAACAATCTCAATCCCCGATTCGGATTCCGCCCGGTTCACATGTTTGTAGACCATCAACAAAGGTTTGCCTTGGGCCGGAACATAAAGGTGCCCGTCCTGAACCGTTCCGGAAAAGTAAAAGAGATCCGATTTCTGGATGATGAGGGCGCCGTCTATGGCGTTATCTTCAAGATGCTCCTGGAGGATGGATATCCGTTTGATAATTTCAGTCTCAGGTGTTTTGGTTTCACCATTTAACACGTTACTCACGTCCTGTTTTTTTTGCTTTTCGTTACTGGGGTCCGATCCTCATCAATATTCGACCCATTTGCATGGTGTCAAGGAAATTTGGTGAAAGGTCTTTCCCATGCCTTGAAAATCGGCTGATTGTGAGATATTCAAATAGAAAAAAGGAAGGATGGTGAATCGCATGGAGCGAATGGAATATTTCATCCGGCGTTTTCTTCTGGTGATTCCGACGTTTCTTGGAATCACGCTGTTATGTTTTGCCCTGATTCAGTTCGTGCCGGGCGGTCCGGTTGAGCAGGCCATTCTGCAGATGAAAGGAATCGGTACGGCGGAATCAGGAAAAGGATTGGGGATTCAGGGAGCCATTTCGGAGGAACAACGGAAAGCCCTGGAAGCCCATTTCGGATTTGATCAGCCGTTTTACAAGCGCTACTGGAAATGGCTCGTCGCGGATCGCCTTGGCATGAGGATGGAATCCTATAAGTTTCCGAACAAGACCGCATGGGAGTTGATACGGGAGCGGTTTAACGTATCGCTTATCTTCGGAATCACCGGATTTGTCCTTTCTTATCTGATCTGCATCCCTCTGGGAATATATAAAGCGCTGAAGCATAAAAAAAGCATTGATTTCATATCCAGTGTCATCGTCTTTGCAGGATATGCCGTTCCTCCCTTTGCTTTCGGCATGGTGCTGAAGATGTTCTTTTGCGGCACGGTCGAAAACCTGTGGGACTTTTTCCCCGTATCCGGATTTTACAGCGACCATTTCGACAGCATGTCTTTTTTCGAAAAAACTGCGGATATTGCTAGGCATATGTTTTTACCGGTTCTTTGCTATGTCATCGGCAATTTCGCGGTATTGACCCTGTTAATGAAAAATTCGCTTCTTGAACAGATCGGCAAAGACTATGTCCGAACCGTTCTGGCGAAAGGAGGGAGCTTCTCAAGGGCGATCTGGGGGCACGCTTTCAGGAATTCACTGATCCCTATAGCCACCGGATTCGGTTCCATTTTAACCGTGATGTTTGCCGGTTCGGTGGTTATCGAACAGGTCTTTGAAATTCCCGGAATGGGAAGATTGAGTCTTGAAGCCATTGTGGGGCGCGACTATCCGGTCTTCATGGGGATCCTTTCACTGACTTCGGTGCTCGGTTTGATCGGAAATATTTTATCGGATTTTACATATGTTCTCATCGATCCCCGGATCAATTTTCAGGAAATGTAAATACCTGCAACATTCAGGTGGTAAGGTTAAGCAAACGGTAAGAGTTGTGTGAGAAAAAAATGACATTGATGGTCATGAAAAATCCGATTGCCCGAAAGCGGATCAGACGATTTAAGGAGGTCAAACGCGCCTACCTGTCCCTTTGGATCATCGCGGTCCTATACGGCATCAGTCTGTTTTCGGAGTTTATCTGCAATAACAATCCGATCTACGTTCGATTCAAAGGGAGGTCCTACTTTCCGGCCGTCCGATTTTATCCGGAAGACACCTTTGTCCAAAACGGCCGAAAAACACGGACCGATTATAAGGTATTAAGAGCCCTTCCGCAGTTTCTCGATGATCCGAAAAATGTCATGATCTTTCCGCTCTTCCCCTTCGGGCCTTACGAAAGCATTAATCCCAAATCGATTCCGGTTCCGGATACGGTGACCCTTCATTTTATTCCCATGCTGATGGCCGCCTCGGTGAATATCACAAAAGAGTACACGATTTCTCAAAGCGATTCCTTCGGAGCTTTTTCCGGTAAAAAAGATGAGGAGGTGATCGGTTACGATCTGTCCGATTTTTTCCATCTTCCCGAAAGCATTAAAAAAGGAATTGGCGCCCGCTTTAACAACAGAGAGGCGACCCGAGTTGCCGAGGAAACCGAGAGCAGGGAGAGGGGAAAAGTGCAAATATCTCTTTCCACCTTTAACCCAAGGGAAAAGCCTCCCCTAACCGTTCGGGTGATATTCACGGAAACGGCATCTTCGAACAAGGGGAAGATAACTGTAGTCGTGGACAGGAACGGAGATCCGGATTTCACTTTGTCGGACCCGGCCCATGATGCGTTCTGGAGCACCCTGAGTGTTGAAGACCGGGAAACTCTTGTTTCTTTGGCCAAAAGCCGATTCCTGGGCCCAGCTGATTCTATAACGATGAGCATCCGGAATCGACTTTACCGGGTCGAGTTGATAAGAGAAGAGGTTCGATTCCCGTATCCGCCCGTGAAAGGACATCTCATGGGAATCGATGGTACCGGGAGAGATGTTTTGGCAAGGATCCTTTACGGCCTGAGGACCTCTCTGACTTTCGGCCTTTTGCTGGTCGCCTGCTCCATGGCCGCAGGGATTGCAGCGGGAGCACTTCAGGGGTATTACGGAGGTGTCGTAGATATCACGGCTCAGCGGCTAATCGAGATCTGGAGCGCTCTCCCGTTTCTTTACGTCATGATTTTAATGGGCTCCACCTATGGGCGCAGCTTCTTAATTCTCTTGTTTTGCTACGGCATTTTCAACTGGATCGGGATCTCGTATTATATCCGGGCCGAATTTTTGCGACTTAGAAATCAGGCGTTTGTGGAAGCGGTCAAATGTCTGGGAGTGTCCTCTTGCAAAATCATTTTTAAACACATCCTTCCGAATGCCATGATCCCAGTTATTACCTTTTTCCCGTTTTATCTTGTCGGCGCCATCGGCTCATTAGCCGCCCTTGATTATTTGGGTTTCGGCCTTCCACCGCCAACCCCGAGTTGGGGAGAGCTCCTTTTTCAGGCTCAGCAATACCGATGGGCATGGTGGTTGATCCTGTATCCGTCACTGGCCTTATTCGGCGTCATGCTCCTTGGAATTTTCATCGGGGAAGGAGCAAGAAACGCTTATGATCCAAAACAATATACCCGTTTGGAATAGCCATGTCGTCGCTGCTTGAAGTCAGACAGCTCACCGTATCCTTTAAAACCGAAGAGGATTCGTTCAAAGCTGTTGATCGGGTATCCTTTGATGTGCACCGGGGTGAAATCGTCGGACTGGTGGGAGAATCCGGCTGTGGAAAAACGGTCACGGCCCTTAGTATCTTGAGGCTGATCCCTTCTCCTCCGGGTGTTATTGAAGCCGGAAAGGTAGTGTTCAAAGGGCGTGACCTGATCCGGATCAGTCCGGAAGAAATGAGACGGATTCGGGGAAAAGAGATCAGTATGATATTTCAGGAGCCGATGACGGCCCTTTCGCCGTTACATCGGATCGGCGAGCAGTTGGTGGAAGCTTTGATGCTGCATAATTCCATGCCGAGGAAGGAGGCGTGGGATCTGGCGGAAATGTGGCTCAGAAAGGTCGATATGCCGGATGCGGAGGGACGGATGCACGCATATCCGTTTCAGCTTTCCGGAGGGATGCAGCAGCGGGTCATGATTGCGATGGCATTGATGCTGAATCCCGACCTGGTGATTGCGGATGAACCGACGACGGCTCTCGATGTAACGGTTCAGGCACAGATTTTCGATTTGATTCAGCAGATGCGGAAGCGCGATACGGCCATTTTGCTCATCACGCACAACATGGGGATCATCTGGGAAATGTCGGATCGGGTGATCGTCATGTATGCGTCGCAGATCGCGGAAGAGGGGGGACGAGAGGATATTTTTTCAAATCCTGCTCATCCTTATACCCGTGGTCTTCTTCAATCGATCCCCAAAATTCCGGGAAACCGCGAAAGGCTGAAAACCATTCCCGGACATGTCCCTTCTCCGAGGAATTATCCATCCGGGTGTCATTTCAGAGACCGGTGTGAATATGCCTTTGATCGGTGTGTGAGAGAAGAGCCGGTATTAATAGATTTAGGGGGTGGACACCGTGCCGCCTGCTTTCTTCTTGAGAAAGGATGATCCTTGCATCAGTTGGATGAACCGATTCTGGAAGTAACGGACTTAAAGACCTATTTCCCCATAAAAAGAGGGGTTTTGGCCAAAACGGTGGGGTATGTTAGGGCTGTGGATGGGGTTTCCTTATCGATCGAAAGAGGCGGGATTCTCGGGCTCGTCGGAGAGTCCGGGTGTGGGAAGACGACCCTTGCCCGGACCATCCTGGGGCTGGAAAAACCGATATCCGGTGAGATCCGTTTTTTTGGAAAAAATCTTATTACGTTGAGCAAACGGGAGATCAAAAAGCTCCGAAGGCGATTGCAGATTATCTTCCAGGATCCGATTTCTTCCCTTAATCCGAGGATGAACGTCCTGGATATCATCACCGAAGGTCTTGTGGAATACCGGATGGTGGAAGGGAGTCCTGAAACGCATGCCGTCCGATTACTGATGGAAGTGGGCCTGGAAGCGGATGCCGTCTATCGCTATCCTCATGAGTTCTCAGGAGGGCAGCGTCAGCGGATCAGCATCGCAAGGGCGATTTCCTTAAAACCGGATTTAATCATATGCGATGAACCGGTGAGCGCTTTGGATGTTTCCGTGCAGGCGCAGATCATCAACCTTCTGATGGATCTGAGAGACAGCTACGGACTCTCGTATCTTTTTATTTCCCATGACCTGAGCGTCGTTAACCATATTGCCGACCGTATCTCCGTGATGTACCTTGGGGAAATTTCGGAACATGGGTCTGCGCGGGATGTGATTGAAACCCCCCTTCATCCGTATGCAAAAGCACTGGTGTCGGCGATACCGATCCCCGGGATCGAAAAAAAGGGGCGAACGGTTTTAAAGGGGGAGACTCCGTCCCCTTCCAATCCGCCCCCGGGCTGCCGCTTTCATCCACGGTGCCCGGAGGCGATGACCATATGCCGGAAGGTGAAGCCCAAAGAGACCGTTTCAGGGACGCGTCGGGTTTGGTGCCATCTGTATTGACAAGTAAGCCGGGTTATTGCTTTTTCTCTTTGGCCGCCTGACCTTTTTCCGATTCCTTTGCTTTTACAGAGGCGATGAGCTTTCGAGCAGAGTCTGTTTTAACCCGAACCAACTCCGCCTGGTGAGACGGGAGGTCAAGAGAAGCGGCCTGCTCCAAATGCTTTAATGCGTTTTCGGCACCTTCAATTGTTCCTTTATCCAAAGCCACATCCGCTTTGTATAGCAGCAGCATGAGATCGATGTGGTTGATGCGGCTGCGCGCCACTGCCCGCTGGGAATCCGAAACGGCGTAGCTAATCGCGGTCTTGAGGTACGATTTGATTCCTTCGAAATCGGGCATACCTGTAACTTCCAGAAGCGTATCCGATTTCTGAAGATAATATTGAAACACAAATGAAAGCGCCTCTTCCTTTGAATAAGCGGCTTTCAATGTTTCCTTCAACTTCATTCCGGGGAGTTGCATCAGGCATTGTTTTCCAAGGGGAGCAAAATTCCCTTTCCAGATTTCGATTCCTCCGTCGGCCGCCTGGACATAATATTTTTTTGAGTTGGATGAGCTGACGGCGATGATGATCAGGATCAGCACGATGAATCCGGCGATAACATATTTCATCACACGGTCAACCGGATCCGATTCTTTAGATTTTTTCATAGGTTCGCAGCTCTTTGTTTCCACGGGAGGCGATTCAATTTTGATTTCTTCGGTCTTTTCAATCGGTTTTTCACTTTTTTCTTTCTCCATGATCCTCTCCTCTGTTTTCACTGGAGCGAGTGTAATTTTCTCTGTAACATCCTCTTTTGGGATGGTTTCTTCTTTTAAAGGAGCTGTTTCGGGCGGTGCGGAATGAACCAGAGTCGCTTCCGGCTTTTTAGATTTCTTTTTTGGACCTGATTTCTTTTTGGCGGTGGGTTTAACCAGGCTGTTTTTGCCCATAAAAATCCCCTTTAGTTTATGTTATGGTTGGAATATCATGCCGGCAATATAAAATCTATTTTATATGTTAATTGTGATTTTTTGTAAACCTTTTTTTGCACAGGAATTGTTTCTAAATTTGAAATGGGCGCAAGTGCAGCTCGGGTGGTGAAATATGAATCCGATCAAGGATGCGAATCTTTTAAAAAAGAAAAAGCGGCTTCAGCGACTTCTTGAGAACATCGGTTCCCTGGCCGTCGCCTTCTCAGGCGGGGTGGACAGTACTTTTTTGTTGGCTATGGCTCAAACGGTTCTGGCCGGAAACGCTATTGCCGTGACATCCGAGTCTGTTACTCATCCGGCATGGGAAAGAAGAGGTGCCGAAACCCTTGCCAAAAGGATCGGTGTCCGGCATTTTCGATTCCATTCAGCGGAAATGGATCTGCCGGCGTTTCTATCCAATGATCGAAATCGGTGCTATGTTTGTAAAAAATCGCTTTTTGCCGAGATCAGAAAAATCGCAGCCAAAGAGGGGATACGGCACATTTCCCATGGCGCCAATCTGGACGATCTCGGGGATTTTCGGCCGGGATTCATTGCGGCAAGAGAAGAAGGGGTTTTAGCGCCGCTGGTGGATGCGGGCTTGAGTAAG
>JAZDGS010000009.1:0-28918 GCA_043806755.1 Pseudomonadota bacterium
TATTTTCAGGAAAGTATTTCGGCTGGAACTGGATGGACCCGATCATGGGGATTGTCGGTGCCGTTGTAATAAGCCGTTGGTCTTTTGGTCTGGTGAAAGATACGAAGTCGATCCTTCTGGATCACTGCATGGATAGGAATATGAAATCAAAAATCAAAGATGCCATAGAAACCGATTCGGACAACCGGATTTCCGATATGCATATCTGGAAAGTCGGTCCTTTCCATTATGCGGCAATCATCTCTCTGGTGACGCATTATCCGAAACCGCCGGAATACTATAAAAATCTGCTAATCCCCTTCAAAGAGCTGTCTCATCTGACCATCGAAGTAAATCAATGCCATGAAGAGCCGTGCCTGGCACCTAAAAAGCAATAACCGGATACGGATTTTTCCGAACAGGTAATTCTTTTTTATTCGATCTCGCCGGATGCCAGTCGTTTGAGCCGGGACATCTTTTCCCATGAAAACGGCTTTTTCCGGCAGGGGAAAACAGCGTTGTTGGTAAAGACAGGGTCCGATTCCAACGGATAGCGGGAAGATAACACCGCTTTCTTCCATAACGCGGTATGCGGAATGGGAGAATAATACGCCAGGACCGGCTGGATGCCACATTTTTTAACATTCCGGATGGAAACCTCGACATCGGCCATACTCTGGCCGGGCAAGCCGGCGAGCAGATACGCCCCCACCTGTTTTTTTTGAAAGCCGGCCTCAAGAAGATATGAGGCGGCTCCGATAAATTCCTCTTCGCCGACCTTCCGGTCCAGCAATTCCCGGCCATTGAATTGAGTTGTTTCAAGACCCAGCCGGATGGTTTCAAACCCCGCCCGATACAACTGCTTTGCGATGGAGATGGAAACTTCACGCACATGAAGTGCATTAGGGGTATGAATGCGGACTTTCAGGCCTGAATCGATGATTCTTTCAAGAATCGGGGAAGCATGATTTTCCGCATCGATTAGAAACGCGTCATCATAAAGAGCAAAATCAGATACGCCATAGGTTCTGTTCCAATAACGGATTTCTTCCAGAACACGACTCGGACTTTTTCGCATTCTTTTCCGGGTTAGAAAATGAGCGGCGCAATAGGCGCAGGAAAACGGACATCCGACCGATGTGAGAAGCGGAACATACGGAATCCTTCTCTGCAGATCATGGATTGGTAATGGATAGGTGTCAAGGTCATCCGGATCAAATGGCTTGAAACGGTTATCCGGACCGTACGGAACGCCGGTAAGACCCGATACGAGTTCACCGATCCGGTCTTCGCATGAGCCGGAAATCACCTGGTCCGCTCCGCTGTTTTGAACGGCGTGCTCCCGGCAAAGAGTAGCATAAACGCCGCCTAAAATAACCGGGATTTTCTGAAAAACCTCTTTTATAGTCGATATGGTTTCCCTGACGCCCGGCCACCAGTAGGTCATGATCGAGGTCACCAAAATCAGGTCAGGTTTTGAGACGGATAAAAGCTCTTCCCGAAACCATTCAGGTCTGATCCCGTATCGCGAGAAACGGCGCGGCACATCCTCAAACCCGGAAGGTTTGGGGATCGGTGTTTTCAAATACGGTCCCCGCCCAAAACGGGATCTGATATCTAAAGAAGCCTTGGGGTGGAACCGGTCCAGGCAGTCGATATACGTGATGTCAAAACGATAATGGCGTAATATACCGCCAATAGTTAGAAGCCCCAATGGTTTTGCCCAAACGTCGTAAGCGGCAAAATCGTGGATCCAGGGATTGACGAGGAGGATATGCGGATTCTGTCGTGTCACAGCCGGGGAAGCCGTTCGGTCGGGTTGAAGCCGGTGATCGGATTACTCCGAAAGATTGTTGTTGAAATATTTCATCGATGTTTTTTTCAATTCTTTTCGGCTGAAAAGAAGGGTGTAGGAATCGATACCGGTTTTTTTGGAGATGTCACGAACGATCTTAAGGCAAGATTTTTCATCTTTGGCATGGATCATGGTGTAAAGATTATACGGCCAGTCTCTCGCCGGATTCCTCCTGTAGCAATGGGATACCTGCCGGAATCGGGACATATTTTTCCCTACTTCTTCGATCCGATTTTCTTCGACCTTCCAGGCCGCCATCACATTGGCCAAGTACCCGGATTTCTGGTGCCTAATCGTTGCGCCGAATCGCCGAATGACTCCTCTGTCGCACAAATCGTTCAGATGTGCCAGAAGCGCTTCTTCGGAAATGGATAATGCCTCAGCCATCCTCAGATACGGGCGTTCGGTAATGGCCATATCATCCTGAATGAGGGAGATGATCTTCTTTTCGATTTCCGTAAGCATGAAAACCCATATAGAGAGGGGGATGGAATCCTGTCAAGGCATATTTGCGAAAAATGGTTACGTCTGGCCGTTGCCGGCATTATTTTTCAGGGAACAGCCTCCGGATATCTTTTTCCACCGGATTGCAGACTCCTCTTTCGGTGATAAAGCCGGTGATCAGCCTGGCCGGCGTCACATCAAATGCGTAATTCGCGGCAGGGCTTTCGGACGGCGGTACCAGAACCCGTCGAATCACCCCATTGTCCGATCCCTGAACAAATCGCACTTCATCCGGATCCCGCTCCTCGATCGGAATTTCATTAAGGCCATCCCGTTTCATCCAGTCGAACGTTGTGGATGGAAGAGCGACGTAAAACGGAATGTTGTTGTCTTTGGCAGCAAGAGCTTTAAGATATGTTCCGATTTTATTGGCCACATCCCCGGTGCAGGTGGTCCGATCCGTTCCGACAATAACGAGGTCCACCATACCGTGCTGCATCAGGTGACCTCCGGCATTGTCGGTGATGACCGTATGGTTAATCCCGTACATCCCAAGTTCCCAGGCCGTCAGCCTGGCGCCCTGATTGAGCGGTCGGGTTTCGTCGACCCAGACATGAATATCGATCCCTGCATCAAACGCGGCATAAATGGGCGCTGTCGCCGTACCCCACTCGATGCAGGCCAACCAGCCGGCGTTGCAGTGGGTCAATATGTTCACCGTTTTCCCTTTTTTGCGAGAACTGATTCTCCGGATCAGTGGAAGGCCGTATATGCCGATTTTCCTGCAGTTCTCGGCCTCTTCTTCGGCAATGGCGGCCGCCTCTTTCCTGGCCGCTTCTATTCTTCTCTGCGGGGTCTTCACCCGGATCAGCCTGGTAAGCATCCGGTCGACGCTCCACGCCAGATTGACCGCTGTCGGACGGGCTTCCTTAAGTTTCCGGCACGACCTGTTAACCGAATCGATGGTTTTGTGCCGTCCGGCTAAAACGGCAAGATACACACCGTATGCACCCGCCACTCCGATGAGAGGAGCACCCCTGACGACCATTTCCCTGATCGCCCTTTCTACGTCGGTTATTGTTTTCAGTTCGGATATCACCAGTGCGTGGGGCAACTGCCGCTGATCGATGATTTTAACCGTTTTGGAATCTTCGTCCAGCCAAATGGGCTTTATCTCTTTATCCCCGACCCTCATGCCGCTATGTCTCCTCCCGCTCTTCCCTGAGCCAGAAATACTGAAGTTCATCGCAGGCCCTCATCACCTTGCGGGCACCGGCGGCAATCCCCGAGTCGCCTGTATGAACGATGATTTTGATCTTGGGTATGGCAAGCCTCAGCGACATTTCCTTCGAAACCCGATCCCGGATTTTTTCGAGGTCTTCAGCGGCCGGTTTCCGCATGGATCCTCCTTTCATAGCGCCTTTTGGATTCGGGAATGTATCAATCAACCGGCTCCAAGTCAATTGCCGTCCTTTTCCGGTGTGTCATAAAAACCAAAACCGCAGCCCGGATCAAATCCCGCAAATAGTGAAAAAGGGACTTCTCTCCTGATTCGGTTCACAGGGAGGAACCAGAGCCTCCGACCGCCGGCAGGAGGCTCAGACTCTTTCCATCGGTTGAAATGGAAACGGCTCCATGGGTATCGGTGCAAAACATTTGAATTCCCCGTTTGTGATATCGCGTCGCCACGGACGGATGAGGCCCTCTTCCACCGGTCGATACGATGATAAACTGTGGATCGACCGCATCCAAAAAGATATCCGTATTCGAAGAATTACTTCCATGGTGAGGTGAAATCATCAGCATGCTCCGAAACCGTTCTCCTTCCATACCGACCATCTCCTTTTCCGCCTTGGCCATGATATCACCCGGAAACAGAAACGTATGTGATCCGAAACGGGCTTTAACGACTAGGGAGTTGTTATTGTCCTTGCGCCATCGTTCTGCTTCTCTCTTTTCCCGATAATCGCATGGAGGATAAAGAATTTCAAGAATCACACCGTTTACCTCTTGAAATCTTGGTATGTCCTGAAATTCGGGCATGGCGATCCCTTTTTTTTCGACGGTATGAATGAAATCGCGATATGCATAGGAATCAGACTCATCGCCATTGGTCCAGACCCGTTTAACATGAAAATGAGAGGCAATTTGGATAAGTCCGTTAAGATGGTCGCTGTTGGGATGGGACAAGATTAGAGTATCCACCGTCGTCATTTTTTTCCTCCAGAGAAACGGAGCGATTACCCTGGCCCCCACATCGAAAATCGAGTTGTCAGCAAAGCCGCCACCGTCTATGAGAAGGGTTTCACCTTTGGGCAACTCCAGAAGCACGGCATTCCCTTGTCCGACATCGATCACCGTCACCCGAAGATCGTCATGCCAGAGCCGATGATTCACCCAGTACAGAATATCGACACAAAGCCCCGAGGTCACCACAATCATCAGCAAAATCGCTATCCGACCCTTTCTGAACGGACCTTTAAGCTGGCTGACGATGCGAGAAAGCACACTGTCCGTATTGAAAAATGATAAGTGATTAGCAAAATAAAGGTTAACCGGACTTTTCATTTCAAAAGCCGCCCATATTGCAAGATAAAAGCAGAGCATCTCGAAATGAGAAGGGGTGATCGTTTTTACGGCCGCAAAATGCCATTTTGAAAAGAACATAACAACGTCGATCCCCTTAACCAAAATCGCTGCGCTGAACTCCAGGCAAACGAAAGAGGCCCATTGGCTTACCGAGTAGAGAAATACGGATAATAGACCCAAAGGAACTGCCAGAAAACCGATAATGGGGATGACGACCATATTGGCAGCCAATCCGACCAGCGACAATTGATTAAAATAATACATGATGAGCGGTTGAGTGCCGAGGGTTGCAAAAAACGACACTAGGAAAGACGTCGTCAGATTCCTCCGGATGCGGGAAACCATTTCTTTTCCGGATGAATCACTTTCCCATTTTAAAAGCCGCTTTGTTTTCGACAGTCCATAGATAATAAAAAAAACAGCGGAAAACGAAAGTTGAAAGGAGATGGAAAAAAGAGAAGGAGGATGAATGATCAAAATGATCAGGGCGGCAACGGCAAGTGTGTTTAAGATGTCCTGCTCTCTCTGGAAAAAAAATGCCAGAAGAAATACCGCCACCATGATCACGGCCCGCTGGGTCGAAGGCGACATTCCGGCCAGGAGGCCGTAAAGCAGCACCGGAAAAAGAGTGACCAGGGCCGCTCCTTTTTTCGTCCATGCATGCCATAGTAAAAATCGGAACCGTGACAGGACCCATGAGAAAATAAAAAAGGCGCCGCCGGCAACAATACCGACATGAAGCCCTGAAATGGCAAGGATGTGGCTGGTGCCTGTCCGGTTAAACGCCTCTCGAAGATCGGACGGAATCTCGCTTCTATATCCGATGAGGAGGGCTTTTAGAATCTCTTTGGCTCCGGAATCCTTTTGCTGTAAATCCAGTTGATCAATCCGATCCGATATTTCCCTGCGCAGCGACCCGACCCCCGGCATGATCCCTTTTTTCGGGGATCTTGCCAGGACAACCATCCGCTCCGAATACAGGTATGCCGTCGCCCAGATCCCTTCAAAGGAAAGATATCTTCCATAATTGAATCCGCCCGGATTGTTAAAATTTTTCGGCGGCCGAATCTTGGTGACGATGGAAACGGTATCGCCGGGATGAATTTCTTTAGGCTCTCCCCGGATAGTGGTCCGGATTTTTCCATGGGTGCTTTTAAAGTCGTCGCTGTCGCCATCCATCGGCCGAATGCAAACCGCTTCGAGAACAACGATTGTCTTATCATCGGTTTCCTTTGGCTCGGATTCCACGACTCCGATGATTTTGTAAGCCGCCGGGCCAAAAAATTCCGTGATATGATGGGAGGGAAATCGGGGTGAAACCCACGGCTGGATGCTCAGATAGCCAAGCGATATAAAGAGAATAATGGGTGAAAAAAGCGCCCCCTTTCCCATTGAAACGAAAATTGCACCAAAAGCAAATATCCCCAGGGCAAGCGCCAATTCGAAGTGGCCGGGGCGGAAATCACCGATTGAAATTCCGAGAATCAATGAGAAAAGGATGGGGATGACCGGACGGAAATATGGCTTCTGCTTCATGGAACCCAAACGGATCGGCTTGATGGTTAACGGCAGGTGTCGATCATGCCTTTACCCGCCTGATGGAAGCACCCAGCCGGACAAATTTTTTTTCCAGTCGTTCATAACCGCGATCCAGGTGATAGACACGGCTTACTTCGGTGGTCCCTTTGGCGACAAGTCCTGCCAGGATCAGCGAGGCGCTCGCTCTGAGATCGGAAGCCATGACCGGCGCCCCGGATAAAAAAGGAACCCCTTTGATCATGGCGGTGTTTCCGGTGATGGTGATGTCCGCACCCATTCGATGAAGCTCGCTGACATGGATAAACCGGTTCTCGAAAATGGTTTCAGATATGATGCTTTGTCCTTCGGCAACCGACATGAGTACCATGAATTGGGCCTGCATGTCGGTTGGAAATCCCGGATACGGAAGGGTCTTCACATCCACACCCACGATTTCCGTCGCGCCGGAAACCCTTATCGATTTCCCTTCAATCTGAATTCCGGCCCCGGCTTGTGAGAGTTTTTCAATCAGCGCAATGAGATGTTCCGGCTCGCAACCGTCTATCTGAATTTCTCCTTTTGTCAGGGCCGCAGCCACCATAAACGTTCCGGTTTCAATCCGATCCGGGATGATGGATACGGATGCCGGAGACAGGGATTTAACTCCGCGAATCACGATCACGGATGTTCCGGCCCCTTCGATGTCGGCCCCCATTTTAATGAGGGCATCGGCCAGGGCGACCACTTCGGGCTCCCGTGCGGCGTTTCGGATGATGGTGCACCCCTTTGCCAGAACGGCAGCCATCATGATATTTTCCGTTCCGGTTACGGTCGGAATATTTAAAAAAATCTCTTTTCCTTTCAATGAATCCGCAGATGCTTCGACATACCCGTGTTTCAATTCGATCTCAGCACCCAATTGGGCAAGCCCATCCAGATGGATGTTGATGGGTCTGGCACCGATGGCGCATCCGCCCGGGAGTGAAATCCGTGCTTTCTTCAGCCTCGCAACGAGCGGTCCCAGCACTAGGATGGAAGCCCGCATCTTCCTCACCAGGTCATAAGGAGCTTCATGGTTGCAAAGCCCGGCGGCATTGATTCGAACCGCATGCGGCTTTGATTCGATCTCAGCCCCAAGATGGGACAACAGCAGCTTGATGCTTTCGATGTCCTTCAAGTCCGGCACATTTGAATAGGTGTTCCATCCTTCGCACAAAAGCGAAGAAGCGAGAATCGGAAGCGCGGCGTTTTTCGCCCCGCTGATTCGCACTTTCCCTTTGAGTGGGGTTCCTCCCTTGATGACGATTTTATCCATTGATCACTCCAATAAAAAAGCGCCTCCCACCATCCTGGGTAAGCGCTTTTTCACGTTCCGTTCAGATCGCGTTAGTGGTGCTCTCCGCCTTTTCCTTTGGCACTATCGATGGCGGCTTTGATAATGCAGTAGGTCATGCCGAGACCTAGAATGTTGAGCGCAAACCAGAGTCCCCCCATAAAGACCAGGTGGGACATATCCCAAATCCATTCAAAATTAAATGGAAACATGATTCATCCTCCTTAACCGGATTTATGCCCTGGCCGGGCTCACTTCTGCTCCGGAGAGAGCCGCTTCCTTTGCTTTGGCCCTCTGGCCTTCCGATTCCACCGGATTTAATTCCACTTCCTGTGGGAAGACCGGCAGGTACCGGTAGGAAAGCGCAACCAGGATAATTCCATAAGCGACCGGAAGCAAGGTCGTCGCGACTTCCTGCCAGCTGGGGTAGTACATGGGCCATCCTTCGAAGGTCAGGACCGGAGCGGCCATCACCTGAAGCACCATGGCCCAACGATTGACGCAGGCGCCAAGGACTGCGAGCACGATGGCGGTCATGAAAATTACGGGATTGCCCCTGCCTTTTTTGGATATCAGGATGATGGACGGAATGATCCCGCAAACGACGATTTCAAGGATCAGTATCCACATCCCGTAGAAGGGGTTGTTGGAGTAAAAATCGGTCAATTCAAACCCCAACGAAGGAGCGGTGACCGTTGCCCAGTACCACGTGTCGATGATTTTGGCGATGATGTATGTGGTCAGCATCCACCCCGCTATTTTGGCCAAAAGATCGACCACATCGTCTTTAACGAGTTTTTTCTTGGTAATCCTCTCCGTAATCTTTAACAGCATAATGGTAAAGCAGGGTCCGCATGCGGCCGCCGACCATGTGAACAGGAAAAAGGTCCATGGCCAGATGAAAATTCCCTCCCGGAAAGCGAACGGCCTGCCAAAGAGAACGCCGGCAACGCCGCCAAGGGAGCCCTGGTGGAAAAATGAAAGAAACGCGCCGGTTGCTGCAAAAACCGCCATGATTTCGTGCATGTTGTGGCTGAGGTTATGGAAAAACGGTACCCGGTCGATTTGTCGGTTTTCTAAAATCAACGGGAGGTATTCGATGGTCAGTACCATGAAATAACAGGTCAGACAGAACGCCACTTCGGTCAGCATGGAGTGAACATTGGCGTGCCAGAAAATAAACCAGCCCCTGAGCGGTTGCCCGATGTCGATGGCCAGAATGAGAAGAGCGGAGCTATAGCAAATGAATCCGATCAGGACGGCGAAATTGATGATGTTTTTTAGCTTATCTTTCCCGATGACATACCGTAATAAGCCTGTAAAAAAAGCACCGCCCCCCAGGGCGATCACCGTCAGATCCGCCCAGATCCATAAGGCAAATCCATAAGAGTCGTTCATGTTGGTCTGGTTGAGCCCTTTGATCCAGCACATGAACATGGCCACCACGCCCCACAACAGCACGGCGACGACCGGCCCGAGTTTCAGGATCAATTCCGAAAGCGGGCAGCGATTCACTCCTTTAGGTATTAATGCAGAATCCATCGGTTTTTCGCTCCTTTAAACACTTAATGGGCTTTACCCGGATTTTCATTTTTCAGGTAATTGTCTCCGGCCCGTATGACCCACTCCCGGCTGGAGACATAATAAACCTTCGGATTGGTTCCCAGCTTTTCAAGAAGTCGGAACGCTTTAGGGTTTTTCGGCCGTCCGCTATGTGCGCTATCCGGCTGGACGAGCTGGTTTACGGTGTGTTTCGGATTGTTCAAATCCCCAAAGGCGATCGCTCCCGATGGGCAGGCCTGTGTGCAGGAGGTCTGATATTCATGTTCTTCCAATTCCCGCCGCCCTTCCACAAACGCCTTGTTCATGGCAAGCTGATGCCTGTGAAAACAGAAGCTGCATTTTTCGACGACCCCCCGCATCCGGGGTGAAACGCTGGGATTAAGAAATTTTTCCATCCCATTCGGCCAGACCGGATCCCACCAGTTGAAGTATCGGGCGTGATACGGGCATGCCCCTATGCAATACCGGCACCCGAAGCATCGGGTGTAAATCTGGCTCACAATCCCTGTTTTCTGGCTGTAGTCGGTCGCGGTCGCCGGACAAACGGAGACGCATGGCGAATGGCCGTGATCCCCTTCACAGTGCATGCAGGGTCTGGGGATATAACAGATATCCGTCTCAGGATAAGGCTTTCCGTTGGAGAGCTGATAGACGCGCATCCATGTGATACTGTCAAGCTTGTTGGATTCATCTTCTTTGAACGGGATGTTGTTTTCAGCCATGCACGCCACCATGCAGGCGCCGCATCCGGTGCACTTATCCAGATCGATGACCATTCCGTATTTTTTAGCTTGATCGTTTTTCATCAGAACCTCTTTGAATTGTCGATTTTCAAGCTCTTATCTATCCAATCCGACGGTTCGCGCATTATGCTTTGCTCAGTTTGGCCCGTATGCCCCAGGCGGCGTTAAGCCCCGAGGAGCCGTCTTCAACCGGCCCGATGAGTTCGTTGATATTCACCCCTTTGCCGGCAAGGAATGAATCATAGGCCGTGTGCCCCAAACCGGTGGGCATAGCCACCACACCCGGCATGATCCCGTCAAACAAGTGAATTCTTACCTTGGCACTTCCTTTTGGCGTGCTGATAACGGCGGATCTTCCTTCGGATAACCCAAAGGCGATTGCCGTCTTTGGGTTCACCTCGATGAATCCGTCCTTCCCTTTGATTACCGTATCGGCTACGGTCTTGGTCACAAAAGGCGGGTTGCCGATCCGACCGGCGGAAATTCTCGGCGAATCATAAGGGATGAGGACAAGGGGGTATGCCGATTCCTCTCCTTCCGCCTTGACGACGGCATTCTGAAAGGAAGCACCGATATCGTCGCTGGCAAACTCAAATTTTTTGGAAGCAGTTTCAAACGCTTTATTCCATGGGGACGGTTCAAATCCCGCATCGATCCAGTATCCCTTTTCTCCAAGCGCTTCCCATTTGTCTCCGAACGTCTCTTCCAGACAGGCCTCGTAATCCTCCCAGGGAAACGCTTTTGCAATCGGATCCCCCATCATCTTTGCCAGACGGATGACGGTATCTCCGGCATGCAGGGTGTTAAATTCCGGATTCACTACCGGTTTGGCCAGTCCAATGATCGGTTTATGGAAGCCTTCTGCTCCGGGAATATCTTCATGGCGCTCCAGATACACATGATTGGGAAGAATTAGATCGGCATTTGCCGCCGTTTCGTCCATAAAGGATGAAAAACTGACGATAAATGGAATTTTTTTCCACGCTTTCCTGACGAAAGCCGAATCGGAAACCGAATAGCAGGGATTTGCTTCCAGAACAAAGAGCGCCTGAACCGGGGATGCATCAGTGGAGTTGATCATCTCGGGGAGTCGATGGAGAAGATTCCGGATATGTGGATATTTTTTGCTCCCGGCGCCGTCGACCCTCGGTTTCTGCATCCCTGCAGCCGCCTGGGCGTCCATTTCCATCTCCGGCCAGCGGATATAGTTCGGATCAGGGATGGCCCATACGCCGCCTTTCTGATTGATATTCCCGACAAGGGCATTGAGGGCGTGGACCGCCATGATCTCACCGGCGCTTTCCGGAGTGGCACCCCGCCCTCTTCCGCATATTGCCAGCGGCTTTTTCGCCGTAGCAAACGTTTTGGCAAGAGAAACCACGATCGCTTTATCAATCCCCGTCACTTTTTCAACCTGTTCCGGCGCGTAGTCTTTGAGCACATTCTGAACAAACTGGTCAAATCCGGCGGTATGGGAAGCGATGAATTCGCGGCGGTACAGCGACTCATCAACGATCACCCGCGCCAGACCCAGGGCAAGAACAACTTCCGTACCGGGGTTTATCGGTATCCACTGATCCGATTTCGCCGCTGTATTGGAAAGCCGGGGTTCCACCTGAGTGACTTTGACACCGGTTTCCTTCCAATGACTGTTCGCCTTGAACATTCTAACGGGTGATCCCCACCCTTCGATGATTCCGCATCCGAAGCTGAGGATGTAATCGGCATTCTCTACATCAAATCCGGCGTTCGCCTGAATGCCCTGCATCAGATAGAGTCCAAGCTCGTAAGAATCCCTGGCGGCTGGAGTTCGAATGAAATTCGCTGAACCGTAAACCGTTAAAAACCGTTCAAATAGCCTGGGAACCGTTCCTCCGTCATACCCTGAAATGCAGGCGAGGGTATGCGACTGATTTTTTGATCGTAGATCAGCCAGTTTTTTCGACACTTCGGAGATCGCTTCTTCCCAGGAGATTTTCTGCCATTTGTTTTCCCCTCTTTCCCCTGCACGCCGCAGGGGCGCGGTAATCCTGGAAGGACCGTAAAGGAATTGCAGTCCGGCCAGACCCAAAATGCAAATCCCGCCATCGTTGACCGGATGCCCTTTCATTCCCTCAATTTTGACCGCCCGGTCTCCGACTTTTCTGACGATGATTCCGCAACCACCCGGGCAAAGGGAACAGGTGGTGTTGACATAACTGACTTCCCCATCTTCCGGAACAGGGGTCCACAGCCAGTTCTGAGACCAGATGGCCAGATCATCGGTCACCTTCCAAGGCAACGGCGATAATCCAGTTCCTGCCGCACCCCCAATGACGAATGACAAAAAGCTTCTTCGGTCCATTTTCATCGGCCCTACCTCATCCAACCGTCCAGTGTCATTCCTGCCAAACCGCTCTTATTTGTGGCATACAAAACATGCTTCATTTCGCGTTTGAACACTATTTTTCCTGCCGGGTTTTTCAGTTCCCGGGAAAGCAAGCCGAACAATATTATTGAAAAATCCTTCCATCGGCGTTTCAATCGAAGCTTCCGTTTTAACCGCCTCACTCGCATGGCACTCCGCACAATCGTCCATCTTCATCCGATCCCATGAGTTTCGCTTGAGACCGGCGATGTTTTTCCCCCAAATGTCCCGGCTAATACCGGTTATCCGGTTTTCCTCGTAGATCCGGGTATGTGACGATTCGCCGATCGGTCCATGGCAGGTGACACATTCCATTTTCGCCATTTTCACATGGGCGGCATGGGAAAAGAAGACGCAATTCGGCTGGCGCGAATAGACCAGCCATGGGACCTCCCTTCCCTTGGCCACGTATTCTTCCACAAACTTCGTCTCCTCCGGATCCTCGCCCTGTGCCTCTTCATGGCATCCGGTGCACTGGGCCAACTTCGGAACACCTGAAAAACTTCCATCATCCCGGAAGAAATGGCAGCTTTGACACCCTTCGTCTACGGTTTCAACATGAAGTGCGTGGTTAAAGTCGACCGGCTGCTTCTTTTGAGAGTAAAGCAGCTTCGGGAAAACGATCCAACCGACGATCAGGCTTGCAATAAATCCCACAATAAAAAAGAGGAGAATGGATCCACCCGATCCTTTCTCCTCTTTTTTTGCACCATCTGCTGCTGATGAAGCCTCGTTGTCGCCCGTTAATGCAATCGCCTTTTCCTTCTCATCCTTCTTGCTCATGCACACCCCGTCACGTTAGAATTGATACTTGAAAAGGGTTAGATATCAATCACAATCGGCTGATAGCGAAAAAATTAAAGTGTGCGCTTTTTAACGCGCGTCATCCGTTTTGTCAAGGAAAAATCATTTAGCATAACTGTGCAAACCCGGGAGGAGATTAACCCCAAAATAAGTAAAAAGAACGGCCAGGAATCCGGCGATGGAAATAAGTGCCAGCCGTTTTCCATGCCACCCTCTCATAAGGCGGGCATGCAGTAAAGTGGCATATACAAACCAGGTGATAAGAGACCATGTTTCCTTGGGATCCCAGGACCAATAACTTCCCCAGGCGGAATTAGCCCAAACCGCACCGGTGATGATTCCGATGGAAAGAAATAAAAAACCGAACATCACCATCTGATAATTCAACTCATCCAATACATCGATCGTTGGGAAATAGACCAGCATCCGGTTTTTCGCATTCTTATCCCCCTGCTTGATTAAATACATCAGACTGACACCAAACCCGATGGCAAAGGCCGCATATCCCAAAAAGCAGGAGATGACATGGGCAATCAGCCAGTTGCTTTTGAGTGCCGGAACCAAAGGTTGAATCCGGTCGTTGATATTGGGCGAAAGAGACGCATATGCCATGGCCAGAAACGCAAGGGGTGTTGCAAACGCTCCGATAATCCGATTTTGATAGGTTCGTTCAATAACAAGATAAATGATCATCAATGTCCAGGAGAAAAAAATTAAGGATTCGTACATATTTGAAAGCGGGGCATGCCCGATGCCAAGTTGATATGATTCCACCCACCGCACAACGATTCCCGCCGTATTTCCGGCTGCCCCGAGAAGAACGACCCAGGAAGCACTCTTTCCCAGGATCTCCTTTTTAAATATCCAGGCGGCGATGTATAGAGATGCCGCTATTCCATAAAAAAATGTAATGATTGATAATATCTGTGAACTGCTCATTGGTTTCCCTTACGATTTGGCTCGGGTGAAAAGACGTTTTTTAAAGCATCTTTCGTTTGTCCTGCCCAGGTTTTTGGCCATCTTCCTGACTATGGCGTGCATCCCCAACTTGTTCTTATTGGCTGTCCCTGCCACCATCACCTTGCTTTTTTTTCCGGTTTTCGTGACCTCCACACAAATCCGCTTGTGTGACATAAAAAAGGTTATATAACATCCCAATATCATGACAATAAATCCTGAATAGACCCCCCAAACACCCGGATCACGGGTCACTTGCAATCCTGTATAGTATCGGTGATGGAGCTCCGCCGCAGAGATGATGAGCCCTCCCTGCCTCATTCTGTCGAAACTCGGAAATTTTATCGGCAGAATGACATCCACCGGATTCCCGTTTTTAGGTGTTAAAATCCCGATGGCCGTCTCGCCTAAGTTATGACCACGAAAGGGGAATGAATTTCGATAATCCGTATAAACAAACTTACCTTCTCCTTCCGGGAGATCGATCTCCTTGTTCTTCACCGCTTTTTGGTCGTATTCGATCTTTGAGTCCTTTCCGAAAAGCTTCAATACGATTTCATTAGGCGGAAGCGTCCCGTAGCTCGACTGGAAAAAATTAATCCCTTTGTAGCTCAGCGGATCGTTGACAATGATATTTTTTTGCAAAACCGGTTCCCCTCCCTCCAGGATCGTCAGGGACGAGCGATACTCTTTGGGCGCACCGGTCTCATAAAAACTCACATCAAAATCATCGCATCGGATTTCAAATTCAAGGGGATGCAACGCATTTGTTTTTCTAAGCCGTATGCTGTTTGCCGTCTCCCCCTCCGGAATATTCACAAACCCTTCGAACCCGAAAATAGAACCGATCAAGGCTCCGACCAAAAGTGTGATGACACTCAGATGAACCGTATAAACTCCAAGCCGGGTCCATCGCCCCTTTTCCGCAAAGATGCAAAATCCATTTTCCGTTGTTTCCGCTTTAGTATACGAAAATCGACGGGATATCAGGGAGCTGAATTCTTCTTTCAGTTCTTCAGGCCTTCGTGAGTCAATGAATTCCTCTTTTTCGGGGATCGATCTGAATCGGGAAATATGAAATGTCGGATTTTCGGTAAAAACCACCTTCCAGGTTGTAGAGATACGGTTTATTGAACAAACCACAATGTTCAGCATCAGGGAAAGGAGCAGGAACCGGAACCACCAGGAATGGTACATATCGAATATGCCCAACACATTGAACAGATTATAAAGAAAGGGGCCGAATGTCTTAAAATAGTCGGCCGGATTTTCGTTCTGGGGGATAACCGTTCCGATGATGGACGTGGCCGCAAGGATTAACAGGATTGTCACCGTCAATCTGACAGATGAAAAAAAATCCCAGATGGCTTCAAAGGGAGACCGATTCTCCTCTTGTTGCATAATAAATCCTTTCAACTCGTCAGGCATCCCCTTCTCCAGGTGGGGGGTACGTTCGAAAATTAAATATAAAAATATGGACGGGAAAGCAAGCCATCAAAAGGTGATCACGGGGAGAAGGGCTTCGGTTTAATAGAAAGGGTAGCGGCCCGATTTTCATTCAGGTACCTTTTGGCCAACGACGATACCTCGGTTTCAGTAATTGAAGCATAATCCTCAAGAACCTCCCGGCTCCAGTCGAGTTGCTGCGGGTGATCTTTTGATCCCGATAGGACGGTGTCAAGCCAATAGCTGTTCCGGCGCATCATATCCTTGATGCTTGTTCTTACGGGTTCAATCGCGCGTTGTAGTTCATCTCCTGAAATCCCTGTATCGGCGATTTCCGACAGAGTCTTTTTGATTTCGGCAATCACCCGATCGATGAGGTTCGGATCCGCGTTGGCCATCGCTAAAAAAAGACCATACCCTGTATATGCACGGCTCGGCCGGTTGTATGCAAAGGGAGAATAAGAGGCCCCCATTGTTTCCCTGATCTTTTCCCGAAGCCTTTCAGAGGCTACCTCTCCCAGGATATTCAGCCGCCGCGTTCGCTGAATATCCCACAGGTCTTCGGTCCGATAGGCGATCACCGCGAGTCCTTTTGGAATGCGCGTCGTCACGTCCATGGAGATGGACTTGCCGGTTGGGAAAAGAATAGTATCTGATCCTATCGGGTGTTTTGGCCCCTTCCGGGGAGGCAGGCTTCCGAAATAGCGGGATGCCGTTTCAATGGTCTGTTTGACGTCAAAATCTCCAACAACCGAAATCTCGATTTCCGCTTCTTTGAAATACCGCCCCGTCCATGTTTGAACTTGTGATAATGTCAATCTTTTAAATACGTCAAATCGTGGGAGCCCGAACCTCCCATCATAACCTGCCAAAAAACCATTCCCAAACAATCTCATGGCTCCGTCAATGGAATGGTCGAGCTCTTCATATTCGTTTTTAAATCGTTCCATCACCAGCCGATACGCTTCTTCGCGATAGGCCGGATCCAACAGGTGGGCATACATGAGCTGAAACAGGAGTTCGATCTCATCCGATACGCTGTTTCCTTCAAATTCAAACCGATTCTCGGCCACGTGAAACGTCACACGCGTACTCTTTCCTGCCAATGCCCTCTCGATCTCATCTTTTTTGAGTCGCCCCATGCCGCTTTCTTTGATAAGATCTTCGGCAAGTACCCCCAATCCGGGATACGCCTTTGGTTCAGCGGATCGGCCGAAGCCGAATATCAGGTTGGCAAGGACCTCATTGTCGGTAAAATCGGTCTTTTTTAGATTTAAACGGATGCCGTTTGCAAAATCGACCTGAACAACCCCCAGATCCTCAATATCGGTCCGCTTTGCGACCGCACCCGGATGTTTCGGAGCAGCCAGGTATGGAAATCGCGGCGCCTTAGAAACAATCGGCTTTTGAACCATCCGGGCAAGGCTCTTCTCATAAATCCCGCGCAATCGATCTTCAGGAGAGATATCCCGGTTTTTAAGACCCGCATTTCCGGTCAAAAGAATCAGCCGGTGAGATGGGCTCCATGCTTCACGAAATGCCGCATGCACTTCTTCCGGTTCGAGCGACTCAACGACTTTTGCAAATTGTTCCTTTTCCTGCATGGGAGATTGAAACACCCGGTTGCTATTCAGGTGCCCGATGATCTGATGAGCCAGATTCCGGCTATTGCGTGTTGCTTCCTCCCTGACGGCATTTTCCATGTCCGAAAGAATATCCTTCTTGACCCGGATAAGCTCTTCCAGGGTAAATCCATGTATCAACGCCCGCCTTAGGGTCTGCTCGAGTGTTGACAGTGCCTGCTCCCATTTTTGAGGATTGGAATCGGCCGCAAGCTCTGCATATTCAATCTGCTGCATATAAATGCCCGAACCGATGGCGGCGGAGGAAAAAGGGGCGCTGCCGCTGCTGATCAGGGTGTCGAACCGGTCCTGGACGATCCGATCCGCAATAGCTTCAATAAGCCGTTTCTTTTGTTCGGCAAACGTATCCGGCTTTTTTTCGATTTTCCGTATGACCTGAATACTGGCGGTTGCACTTCCGGCCTCTTTCTCATAGTGATAGAAGGTTTTGATCCCGTGATGATGGGTGTCTCCGATGATCGGTTCTGCCCGCCGGGGAGCCCTCGCTTTTAACCCCGAGAACCGCTCTTCGATCAAACTTTTTGCCGACTCGACATCAAAATCACCTATCATAACGAGGATCATTTTATCGGGTCGGTACCACGCATCATAGAAATCCTTCATCCGGGCCCGGTCGATCCCTTTTAAAGCATCTTCTTCACCGATCGGAAGCCGTTTGGGCAAAATAGTTCCTTCTAATTCAAATCCCATCGTCGCCACGGACGTCCGATACGATGATGAATCCCGTTCGCGCTTTTCCGATAGGACGACCTGCCGCTCCCGTTCAATCTCCGATTCTAGGAGGAGTGCTCCTTCGGCATAGTCCCTAAAAACCAGGAGGGCTTCCTTAAGGCTTTCCTGGTTTCCTTTCGGCAACAGGATGTCATACACCGTCTCAAAATAGCTGGTATGCGCATTTGCGTCGGGGCCGAATTGCATTCCGATTTTCTGGAAATATTTAACAAGCTCTCCAGGTTTGAAATGGGTGGACCCGTTAAAGAGCATATGCTCTAGAAAATGAGCAAGCCCCAGTTCCTGATCCGATTCGTGTGCGGACCCGACCTGAATGTTTAGATGCATGCTGACCCGGTCTTTTGGTTCGCGGTTGTTCATCAGCAAATACCGGAATCCGTTTTCAAGTCTTCCGAAACGGATGACCGGATCCGGTGCCAGGTCGCTTGTCTCATGAGGCCAGTGCGCCGACCCCGGTATCTGCCGCTCTTCGGTCTTCTTCTCCTGATCTCCGGCGGCAGCCGCCAAAAAGGCGGTCAAAAGGAGCCAGGAAATCCCTATCACGGCAAAGAAGCTTCTTCTCAAATTGACAACTCGATTCCCCTTCATCTCTCTAGTTCTCTTTTCTATGACTATAATACAAATTCTACAACAAACGGATATACCTTCGGAAACAGACCGATTGCCCGGTATAGGGAGCCGGTACATCCGGAAGGAATTGATTTAAAGATAAGCAATGGGGCGGCAAATTCAAGGAGCAGTTTCCAGCCTGTCTTTCCTGAAAATACCAGACTGAAAACCGTCTATCGGGATGCCCAAGGAGGATTACCCTTTGATGTACACTCCCCGGGATTCGGTTTTGATAATGCCTTTCTTTGCAAGTTTGTAAAGCACATTGCTGAGCTGTCTGGGCCCCAGGCCGGTTTTTTGCCTCAACGCCGATATGCTAAAACCCTTTTTGGACTTATTGATCACATTGATCACCAAGTTGAGCAACGCCGCTTTCTGTCCGGGTGCCTTCTTTTTCCCAGGGGCTTTTCTTCTCTTTTGGACGGCTGTTTTGGCAGGATTTTTCTTTGACACCTGCTTCGATATCTTGTCTACTTGCCTGGAAAGGGCTGCAATCTTTTTGACAATCGTGTTCACTTCTTTTTCGATGTTCGGCATTTTTACCTCCTTCAATTAAATTACCGTGTGCTTCTGTTTTTTACTGGGTAGTATATCTTTTTTATAAAGTCAACAAAATCTATCAAGATCGGTTGATTTAACGGATTTCATATTGACAAGGATATACTCTTATGGAAGAAGAGCCGCACCATTTCCGGATCTCAAAGGATCGAATGACATATGGTCTTGACATCATGCATCGACTATTCCAAGGAACTGAACACCCGGCAATTTGAAGCGGTTTTTCACAAAGACGGCCCGCTGCTTGTAATCGCCGGCGCCGGGAGTGGAAAAACAAGAACCCTGACCTATCGAGTCGTTCGGCTTGTGGAAGAAAATATTTCTCCCTCCTCGATTCTTCTCCTCACATTTACCCGTAAGGCAGCCGATGAGATGCTGCACCGGGCGCGGCTGCTTCTTGATAACAGATGTGATCAGGTCTCCGGCGGGACGTTTCATGCGTTTTCGAACATTTTGCTCAGGAGATATTCATCCCGGGCAGGGGTTGACCCGCATTTCACCATTCTTGATCGGGCCGATTCTCAGAGCCTTATTGCCACGGCAAAAAAGGAGCTCGGCGATCCCCTTCGATCCGGCACGTTTCCCAAGACGCAGACCATGGCGCAGATCTTCAGCAAGTCCGTCAACAGGGAAGAGCAGATCCATGAAATAATTTTTTCGGATTATCCTCACTTCATATCAAGCATCGAACCGATCTCATCGATATATAGGAAATATTGCGCTCATAAATCGGCGCATCATCTCCTTGATTTCGACGACCTGTTAACATATGCGAGACTTCTTTTGGAAGATCATCCGGATATCCGGGAACGCATTTCCAACGCGTATCGATACATCATGGTCGACGAATACCAGGACACCAACACGATCCAAGCCGATATCCTGTATCGAATGACCTGCGTCCATCAAAACATCATGGCGGTCGGAGACGATTCTCAGAGCATCTATGCGTTTAGGGGAGCTAATTATCAGAATATCATGGAATTCCCGCAGAAATTTCATAAAACAAAAATCATCCGACTGGAAGAAAATTACCGCAGCCTTCAACCCATTTTAAACTTGACCAATGCCATCATCGACAGCTCGAAACATCGATATCGGAAATCCCTTTTCACAAGAAAAAAAGGCGGTAGCATCCCCTCTTTGCTCTCCACGGAAACGGAAAACGATCAGAGTCGCTTCGTGGTAAAAAAGATTATCGAATATCATCGGCAAGGGATCCCTCTCGGACAGATGGCGGTCCTTTTCAGGGCAAGCTTTCATTCTTTCGATCTTGAAATCGAGCTCAATAGTGAAGGGATCCCTTTTATTAAAGTCGGCGGATTTCAATTGGCGGAATCGGCTCACATTAAGGATTTCCTGGCACATCTGAAAGTAATGGCAAATCCCAATGATCGCATCAGCTGGCTTCGGATCCTGATGTTGTTGGAGAAGATCGGTCCTAAAAACGCCGGGTCCATTTTTACCCGGATCTCCGAAAAAAATTCGGGGATTGCCGGCTTTGTTGAAATGTCGTTATTCCCTAAATACTCGAAGGAGCTTCATCCGCTGAAAGAGCTGTTTAAAAAAATCACCGAGGAGTCGCCGTCGCTTGTCACGATGGGAGAAATGGTCATGGACTATTATATCCCGATCCTTGAAAAAAATTACGATGACCATCCGAGACGGGCAAAGGAAATCGAGCATGTTTTGTCCTTCATGGAGCGGTATTCGGATCTGGAAGCATTTATCACCGATATGGCACTTGAACCTCCCAACACCAGCTCCGGAGACAGACTTTATCTGCCCAAAGAGACGGAAGACCGGCTAATCCTTTCAACGGTTCACAGCGCCAAAGGCCTTGAGTGGAGGGCTATATTTATCATCTGGGCGCTTGACGGCCGGTTTCCAACATTTCATGCCGTTCGAAAAGAAGGAGAGCTTGAAGAAGAGCTGAGGCTGATGTATGTCGCCGCAACCCGGGCCAAAGATCATCTGTTTTTTATCTACCCTCGGAATGTCTATGACAGAACCACCGGCATGGTATTGAACCGGCCGTCCCGCTTTTTAGAGGGCATCCCCGATTCTTTACTTAAAAACATATCATATCATCCATCAGACAAAACGATCATCATCCGAAGAAAAAGAGCATTTTCATGACGGATCATTATCCGGAAACCACTTTGGTATTGATCTTGAGTGGTTCCCGTGGTAACCCCCTCCCGGACTCGTGAACGATCCCGTAGAAGCCATACTAAATTTTGGCAAACATAACTAAAATGACAATTATTTTAAAACCTTACCCCTCCTTTTCATTTTGTTTACGATCAATTAGGGTTATACCGTTTTGCATATGTCGACGGAATATATCATTCTGATCATCGGATATGTTCTCGGATTTTATATGGCTTGGAATATCGGCGCCAACGATGTCGCCAATTCCATGGCCACTTCCGTAGGATCAAAAGCGATAACCATGCGCCAGGCGGTTTTCATTGCCGGAATCCTGAATTTGATCGGAGCGACCTTCATCGGAGAACACGTTACTGATACCATTCGTAACGGGATTGTTTCCACACAAGTTCTTACAGACCCGAAATTGGCCCTCATCGGCTCTCTATCAGCGATTCTTGCTGCTTCACTCTGGATTTCCTTTTCAACCTGGAAGTCGCTCCCGATTTCAACAACCCATTCCATAGTGGGTGCGATGATCGGGTTCGGCATTATGGCCGGCGGATTTTCCATTGTTCAGTGGGGTAAGCTTGCAGGTGTTGCGGCAAGCTGGGTTATTTCTCCGGTAATCAGTATCCTGATCTCTTTTTTCACTTTTAAGGCTATTGTTAAATGGATCTTAAACCAAGAGGATCCGTTCAATCAGGCATTGAAGCTGTCTCCTTTTATTATCGGTTCGGCGATGTTCGTGGTGGTTCTATCATTTTTATTTAAAACGCCGCTCGGTAAAACGCTTTCCCTGGAAACCGGTTCGACAATCTATGTCTCCGCAATCGTATCGGTTATTTGCGGTTTCATCGGCAAATGGCTTCTAGGCCGGCATTTCAGGAATCATATAACTGGGGCCGAAGACATTTTTCGTCGAATTCAAGTTGGAACGGCATGCTATGTCGCCCTGGCACAGGGGGCAAACGATGTTGCCAACGCCATCGGTCCGCTGGCGGTCATTTATTTTCTGGTAAAAACGGGGAACATTGGAGCAGAGGTTCCGATTCCGATTTTCCTGCTTTTTTTCGGCGGGATCGGTATCGCGTGCGGCATCTGGATGGCCGGAGGCCGCGTTATGGAAACCATGGGCGAGAAAATCACCTCTCTCACCAACACCCGTGGATTTTCGGTGGAGCTCGCGGCTGCCACCACCGTTCTGGTCGCTTCGAAAATGGGGCTGCCGGTATCCACCACACATGCCGCGGTGGGAGGAGTTATCGGGGTCGGACTTGCCGGAGGAATCGACGCGATCAACTTTGGCATTGTGTTTAAAATTGTGATATATTGGCTTTTAACCGTTCCGATAGCCGCAATTACAAGCGCGGCGATCTTCAAACTATTACAACTAATACTATAAGGAGGCGGTTATGCGCATTCCTTTCCTTCATCTGTTTATGACATCCCCCTTTGACGGCCTTCTCGAACACGCCGAAAAAGTCAAAGAATGTGCGTGGGTTTTTCAGCAGGCCATCGAGTGTCATATCGCGGATAAATGCACACGATTCGAGGATTTCAAAAATGAAGTGGACCAGCTGGAACATGAGGCCGATGCCGTCAAGCGGCGGATTCGGGGGCATATCCCGAAAGGAACCATCATGCCGGTAGATAAGTTTCAGTTGTTCCGCTATCTGGGAGAGCAGGATAAGGTCCTGGATGCGGCGCAGGACGCGTTGGATTGGATCTCCTTCAGATTCGAAGCCGGCGTCCCGAAGACCATCCAAAAGGATCTCCTTCTTTTGGTCGATTCGGTCATCGACCCGATCGAAGAGCTTATCCACATGGTCTCCGAGGCGAGAACGTACTTCAAATTGTTCTCCGATAAACAGAGGGCTGTAGTAAAGGATATCATCCGGAATTTGCGAAAGCTGGAACATGAATCGGACCAGTTGGAAGACGTTTTCAAACATAAGGTCTTCCATCTGGAAACAGACCCGATCACGGTATTTCACATGGTGAGACTGGCGGAGATCATCGGTTCCATAGCCGATCACGCGGAAAATGCCGGCGATACGATGCGGGCCATGGTTGCCCGATAAGCTTTTCCGGCTGATTCAATGAAGGGAAACAATCTGCCTCTATTCGGAAAAATTCTCGACCTCATACACGGATACGGTGACTCCTCCGGTCTTCCAGCAGGAGCGTCCCATTCCTGCCTTCCGGCAGAGTTCGCTTAAAAAATCCTCAGTATCCGACAGTTGATCCCATACTTGCGGTAAAAAGGTAGCCCGTTGATACCCTTTTGATAAAATGACGCCGTGAATACCGGGTTTCAACTGGTGCTTCAGATCGTCACTGTCTTTGAACACCAGAACTCTCGGCTCGGTGAGAATACTGATTTCAATGTCCACCGAATCGAGTTCTTCTTTCCTCAATGGCGAAAACCGGGGGTCATGAAATGCCGCATTTTTCGCATTTTCCTCGATCCCCCGGATCACCGGTACGATGGGTTCGATGGTGCCGATACATCCCCTCAGATCTCCTGTTTTATGAAGGGAAACAAAGCATCCTCGCTTCCGGGTCATCTCTTCGGAAAGCTTCTCCGGTTGGATTGGTTTTTTCCCTCTGACTAGCTCGGCGGCGATAACGGAGCGTGCGAGCGTTAGCAGCGCTTTTTTATCCGAATCGGTTAAATGGGACATAGCCTTAATAAATCGATTTTCGCATCCACAGGGCCAAATGAGGCATTTCTGATTCTCCGCTTTCTGCCGGAGAAGTTATCCCCTCAAAAAAGCCCACCAGAAATAGATGATAAACACCAGCCATGAGAAAATGCATATGATGTAGGCAATCCAATCAAAAGGTTTATTTGCCCTTCCATACTGATCGATTTTGCCGACCTTAACATGACATGAAAAGCATTTCTTGACATGAAGGGGAAGCTCGATGCCGCAGTTCGGGCAGATTTTGACTTTTGTAATAACCTTTTTTCGTCTAAACAATCCCTTCATTCCTTTTCCCCTGAAAAAGGGTTCCACGATTAATTGCCGCTATCGGTTTGTGCCGGACGTGTTCCTTTTGTGGAAAAATCCTCTTCCACCTGGATATCGCTTTTGGTTTTTAACTGTGCCAGGTATGAGTTGAAAGCAACCATCCGTTTTTGCTGGAGCAGAAGCTCCCTGATCTGCTCTTTTTCCGCCGTCGCATATGAGCCGTCCTGATTTTTCCGTTCAGAAAGCTCTATGGCGTAATAACCTTTTTTCCCTTTGACAGGTGTCTGGGCGATTTTTTTTACTGATGAAAGGCTGAAAGCGACATTTGAGATTTCCGGTTCATATCCCAAGTTCGGGATTCCATCGTTTCGTTTAATAAAGCCTGAGTTGGTCACTTTCAATTGTCGTTGTTTTCCCTCTTCCTCCATTGTCTTGCCGCTCTTCAGGGCTTCTAAAAACGTGCCGGCATCTTCCTTGGCTTTTCCATCCTGTTTTTTTTCGATCAAATCAGCCTTCACCTTTTCCTGGACGGCAGCAAATTCCGGAATTTTTTGCGGTATTTTTTCCAGGACCTGAAGAATATAATAACCGTCAACAAAATGATAACTGTCGCTGATTTCCATGGGAGCAAGCTTAAATGCAGCCGCAATAAACGGCTCGGATTGCGCCACACCGCCTACCGGCCCTTTTTTACTGAAAAAATCGGTGGCCAATATATCGATATGATGTTCCCCGGCTGTTTTATCCAGATCCGCGCCATCGATCAGCAGATCGTAAACCGCCTCGGCCTGATCGTAAGCAAAAGAGCGCGCTTTTTCATCGGTTATTTTTTTTCGGATCCGGGCATCCGCCTCCTTGAGGGACAGAATGGACGCTTCATTGACCTTTTCTACTTTGATGATGTGCCAGCCGAACTGTGTTCTGACCGGCTCGCTGACTTCACCCGCTTTCATGGAGAAGGCCGCCTCGGAAAAAGGCTTGACCATGGCATCTCTTTCAAATGGGCCAAGCAGCCCGCCCATCTCCTTGTTCGGATCTTCGGAATAGGTTTTAGCCAATACGGCAAAGTCCTTCTTTCCCCTGGCCATCTTTAGAATTTCCAGGGCTTTTTCCCGCTTTTCCTCAACCGTTTCCGGACCGGCATCCGGTTCAATCTTGATCAGGATATGCCGCACCGTTACCGTCTTGGGGTTGTTGAATTCGCCGGGATTGGCGTCATAATATTCTTTCACCGCCTCATCCGGAATTTTGACTTTATCCCTATATTTTTCAGGATCAAACCGAAGGTATCGGACTTTTCGCAGCTCATCGGTTTTATAGGACGTCTTGTTCTGCTCGAAGAACGTTTTAATCTCTTCGGCAGAAGGGTGAATCTCTTTATAGTTGGCCGGTTCAAAGGTGACATAATTGATGTTCACCTCAGCCGTGCGCCAGCGGTAAAGCGTATTGACCTCTTCATCGGAAACGTGGATGGCATCCTGGACAAAACGCTGGAGCTTCTGAATCAACATGGATCTTTTTTGGATCTCTTCAAATTCCTCTGGAGTCAACCGGTTAACATTCAACAACCGTTTATACAAACGACTGTCAAAAGATCCGGAGGATTGAAATGACGCCATCTTTTTAATGGTATTTGTAAGCTCCTCGTTCGAGACGCTGAAGTTGACCCGTTTTGCCTCCTGCAACAGCAATTTTTGATCGATGAGCTGATTTAAGGCCTGCTCTTTAACCTGGAACCGTTCGATCATCTCCTCGTTCACTTCGTTTCCAAAACTAGCCCGCAGCCGTTCGATGATAGTATTGTAGGACTGCCGGTATTCTTCCACCGATACGGGTTCCCTGTTGACAAGGGCGACCCGACCGGCCTTTCGGGCCTGAAAGCTCCCTATTCCCCAGAAGACGAACACAACCACAATCGATCCAAGAATAATTTTAATGAGCCAGCTTCCGGCATATTTTCGCATGAGATGCAGCATGATCGTTCCTGTAATGTCTTAGTGATGAAGTGAGGTTGATATTGTATTGTTTATCGAGCACATCGAGATTCCAAAGAACAGCCTTCCGGCTGCTAAATGATAACCGACATCGGCTTTATCTCCCGGTCGATCTTTGTCCCTACCGACTGGGAGCAATAGGCACACAGGTATTCGTATTTGTCCCCTTCCGGAAGAACCAGTAAAAGCCGCTTTCGAACCGGAACCGCCTTCCTGCATTTCGGACAATATAATTCTGTGGCGTCAAATTCCCTGTACATTCCCTGCCGGTTTTGAGGACGAGCGAACCGGGCTTGCCCTTGCGCTGAATGCTTTTGCTCCATATCCCAACCGCTCATGGATTTCTCTTCGAACTCCGTTCATGAAAATTTCGTGTATATTCAAAATCTTGAAAATTTCAAATATTTTATTGATTCTGGCTATTCTTGTCAACAATTTCAATGGCAAATCAAATTTAAGATTGACACCATTTTCTCCCCTTGTTACGTTATTCAAGAAAGGGGCTGTAGCTCAGCTGGGAGAGCGCATGACTGGCAGTCATGAGGTCGACGGTTCGATCCCGTTCAGCTCCACCAACAGAAAATAAAGGGTTTTCGGTAGGTTATACTGGGAGCCCTTTTTCGTTTTGGGCGGTATCGTTGGAAACAGGTTTATCTCCTTGAGAATGTTAAAGACTGTCTTGTCAACCCGTGGCGCCGATTGTTAAAAACCGAAAAAGGACAGTATGGTTATTAGCCCCTTCTAGCTTCTCGACGATTTCACCATCACCACTCCAAAAAGAACCAGGGCTGCAGCTAAGGCCACATAAGCATCCAACCGTTCATCCAGAATCAGCCAGCCCAGAAAGACCGCAATGACCGGATTGATGTAGGCAAACAGGGATACTTTGGCTGCCGGCAGCTTGGCCAGTGAATAGATGTAAGATCCGTACCCGACGATGGAACCGAATACGATGAGATAAGCCATTGCTCCGAAACCGGGTATGCTGAAACGGAATCGATCGAATTCACCGGCGAAAATGCCGATTAGGATGAAAATAGCACCGGCGATGACCATCTGCATGGATGCCGCCATCAGAGGATCGCTTGTTATTGGGTTGTATTTGGAATAAATTGAGCCGATCGCCCAGGAAATAGGAGCAAAGAAGAGCACCAGCACTCCAAGAAAATAGGCTCCCTCAAAGGATGTTTTCAGGTCAGGGTAAAATAAGATGAAGAGTCCTATAAATCCGATAATAATGCCGATTCCTTTCCGGATACTCATGCGGCTGCCGGAAGGCATTAGGGCATCAAAACCGGCCATCCAGAACGGCAACGTGGCCACAATTAGTGCCGTGAGCCCGCTGGGAACCCACTGTTCAGCCCAGACCACGAGACCATTGGCCATGACTAACAGGGTGATACCCACAATGGCCAAATTCAAATATTCTTTTCGTTCGGGAAAAGGGATCCCTCTCAGCCTGAGAACCGCCAGAAAAATCGCTCCGGCCGTCAACCACCGGATCCCGGCAAAAAGGGCCGGGGGCAAATTTTGAACGCCGATGCGGATGGCAAGGTAAGTCGTCCCCCAGAAAAAACAGACGGATGCCCATGCGGCATAGGCCTTTATCATCTCTTTTCTTTCCATCGAATCCCCCGGCGCTTGTTAAGCCGTTTTTCTTATCCATTCTACCTATTAAATACAATGTAAAAAGGAATAAAGAGGGATAGCATGTCGATACGGGTCTTTTGCAGCGCCGGTAATCAATATATCAATACCCGTCCCCAATTTTATTCGCTTTCAGCCGGTTCAGGGCTACCACGCTCCCGAAGATCATAAACCCGCCGATCCAGAAGCGAAGGGAGGTAGGATCGCCCAGGAAGACGATGCCCGCCACAGCAGTGAATATGACTTCAGCGGACATGAGCACCCCGCCCTCCCATCCCCGGCAGTAGTAAAAACCCTGATTCATGAGAAGCTGTGCCGCAAGCGAGACGAAAATAATTCCCAGGACCATGCTCCACACCATGAGCGAAGACGGAAAGATCGGGTGCATACCGAAGCCAGGGAGAGTCACCAGTACCCCCATGATGCAAAAGTAGAAATAGATGATCACCGGACCGTTTTTTTCCCTCAGCTCCTTGATCAGGGTTACGGTCAGTCCGGCAAAGATACCACCCACGAGCGCCATGGCCTGTCCGAAAAGCCCTCCGGCAAGCCTGAAGTCAAGAAGCACGCCTATGCCAATTATGACCACAGTGATACAAACGGTTTCTGCCAAGCTGATGCGTTCCCTGTAGAGCAGAAAAGAAAAAATGGCGGCAAATGCCGGATAGGAATAGAAAATGACCAGGGCCGTGGATACGGGCAACAAACGGATCGCCGTGACAATGCTGATAAAAGCAACCGAACCGGTGCACCCGCGGATGATCAGCAATCGGATGTTGTTCCCCTTGAATGGGTTTCTGAGGCGCCCGAATATCATCCAAAGAACCACCAGGCCGCCGAAGAACCGGAAAAACCCGATATGCCAGACCGAATACTCCGGACTCAGCAGCTTGACCAGGAGGTTAAGCACTGTGAACAGAAGCGCGGCCGAAAGCATGAATAGCGGCCCAGCCATGCCCGCATCCAAC
>JAZDGS010000010.1:0-18895 GCA_043806755.1 Pseudomonadota bacterium
CGGAATCGTCCGGCCTGAATGACCTCCCGGTCGTGCAGAGCGCACGCCACATCGTGCCGGTCCATATTTCCGTAAACCGCAACAACGTCTTTGCCTGAAAAGGCGTTCAGCACCGCAAGCCCTGTCAAATCTCCGGCATGAAAAATCATCTCAGCCTCTGCAAATACGGTTTCACATAGCTGAGAAAGCATGTCATCGGGTTTATTCAAATGTGTATCGGAAATGATGCCGATTTTCACTTTTGACCTATTTTGAATAAGAGTTTATTTAGTTTCACCTCTACTTGTTTTCATACCAGATGTCAACATACCAGGCTCTTCTCCCAAACTGCCGGGAGAAAAGGATTAAGCGACTCTGCTTTCGGCTTTGTCGTTGACTCTATTGATATCGGTTGACAAACAGACCGGTTATGTTAGGAAAAAAGATATCAAAACAGCAAAGCCGGGGAAAAAAGGAGAAAGAGATGGATAAGAAAGTGACGGTTGTGGGAGCCGGAAACGTTGGTGCAACCGCTGCCCAACGACTGGCTGAAAAAGAATTGTGCGATGTCGTATTGATCGATATCATCGAAGGAGTCCCCCAGGGGAAGGCGCTCGACCTTGCCGAAGCCGCACCCATTGAAAAACACGACAGCCGCCTGATCGGAACTAACGGATATGACGCGTCGGAAGGTTCCGATATCGTCATTATTACCGCCGGTATTCCCAGGAAACCCGGAATGAGTCGGAACGATCTCATCAGCACCAACGCGGGAATCGTCGGGGCGGTGACCCGTGAGGTGGTCAAGCGATCACCCAAAACCATCCTGATCATCGTCAGCAATCCTCTTGATGCCATGTGCCATGTAGCTTTTAATACGAGTGGCTTCCCGAAGAACAGGGTCATGGGGATGGCCGGTGTTCTCGATTCTGCCCGATTCAGAAGCTTCATCGCCATGGAATTGAACGTCTCGGTGGAGAGCACCCATGCCTTTGTCCTGGGCGGGCATGGGGATACGATGGTCCCCCTTCCCCGATATTCCACCGTAGCCGGGATCCCGATTACCGAGCTTTTGCCAAAAGAAAAAATCGATGCCCTTGTCAAACGGACGGCAAACGGCGGTGCTGAAATCGTGAGCCTGCTGAAAACCGGGAGCGCCTATTACGCGCCGGCTTCGGCTGCCGTTGAGATGGCCGAATCGATTTTAAAAGACAAGAAGAAAATCCTTCCATGCGCCGCCTACCTCGAGGGAGAATACGGCATCAATGGACTTTTTATCGGAGTTCCGGTCAAGCTGGGCATAAACGGGATCGAAGAGATCATTCAGATCCGACTCACGGAGACCGAACAGGCGGCGCTTCATCAATCGGCTTCCGCTGTAAGGGAGTTGACCCAAATCCTCAATAAGCTTTAATCCGGAATCCCGGCGTCGGGGGGAGTGGCGTCGCCTTTTTGAAGATGTTCCTTGACGAGCTGCGCCGTCTTTCGGGTCATGAAGGAGAGTCCGGCCATCTCATCAATACCGGCACGGCGGATACCGTCGATCGTCCCGAAATGCTTTAACAGCGCGATTTTTCTTTTCCGGCCGATCCCCGGAACCGGATCAAGAGAGGATCCAAGCGCAGAGGCTCTTCTCCGTTTCCGGTGAAAACCGACAGCGGACCGATGCGCTTCATCCCTTATCCGCTGGAGAAAAAGAAGGAGATCTCTCTCCTTCCCGAAGCGCACCGGGTCGGTCTTGCCGGGCAGATAAATCTTATCTTCCGTTTCCCCGCTCGATGCATCCCGTTTCGCAATGGAGATGATGTCGAACGTTCCGAACAGACCAAGCTCCCGGATCGCCGAAAGGGCTACATTCAACTGCCCTTTTCCTCCGTCCACCATCAGAAGATCCGGGAAGCCCCGATTTGAATTTCGGGAATACCGCCGATTCAGAACATCGGCCATGAAGGCATAATCATCCGGGCCATTGACATTCTGAATCCGGTATTTCCGGTATCCCGACGGGTTCGGGCTCCCGTTTTCAAATGCCACAAGGGAGGCCACCGATTCGGACCCTCCGAGGGTCGAATTGTCCAGACACTCAATGCGGAAAGGGGTTCGGCTGATCCGGAGCCGTTTTTGCAGGCGGAGCAGGAGATCCGTATTGGATGCTCTGCGGGCGGCCATTTCTTCAAGCCGTGTTCCGGCGTTTTGACTAGCCATTTTTGTTAACCGGGCTTTCTCCCCACGCTTTGGGCAGATCATTTTGACCCGTTTCCCCTTTTTTTGAGTCAACCATTCTGAGATGAAATCCGCATCTTCTACCTCAAGGGAAATCAGCACCTCATCGGGAATAAAATATCCTTTGTCATAATACTGCCGGATAAAAGCGCCAAGCGCTTCTGCATCGGTTGAAAGGATTTCAGAAAACTCGAAATGCCGGGTCCCCAGAAGAAATCCCCCTCTCACTCCCAGTTGTGTGACGACCGCTGCTTCAGATCCTCCGACGATTGAAAAGACATCCCGGTCCTTGAAGTCCGTCATGACCGAAACCTGTTTTTCAAGTGTATGCTCCAGTGAAAAGACCTTGTCTCTCAGAACAGCGGCGTTCTCATAATCTTCAATTTCGGCTGCCGACCCCATCTCCTTCCGGATCTGAGAAATAAGCTTGGGAGTCCGCCCTCTTAAAAATAAAACCACCTCTTTGGCCAATTTTTTGTAGCATTCCTCGTCCGTCAATCCGGAACAGGGACCCAGGCACAACCCCATCTGATGATTCAGACACGGTCGCGATCGCATTTTAAATGCTCTGGACCTGCATTTTCTGAGCTTGAAGGTCTTATGAATGATCCTCAGGGTTTCGCGCATCGCTTTGGCAGACGAAAATGGACCGAAATAAAAGGCGCCGTCGTTTCGGATTTTCCGGACGATTTCAAGGGCAGGAAACGGTTCCTGAAGATCCAGGCGAAGAGATGGATACCGTTTATCATCCTTAAGAAATACGTTGTATCTGGGACGGTAACGCTTGATCAGGTTCGACTCGAGAATCAGCGCCTCGTTTTCCGTTGCCGTGATGACGACTTCGAAATCCCGGATCTGTATGATAAGGGCGGCGGTCTTGACATCCGGCTTACTGGACGGCAAGAAGTAGGTGGAAAGCCGTTTTTTCAGGTTTCGGGCTTTTCCCACGTAGATGACATCGCCGCCTGCACCCTTCATCAGGTAAACACCCGGATCGGAAGGGACTCTCGAAATCCGATCCGCCGGCGGGTATTCAGGTGACGGGTTGCCTCCGGAAAGGTCGGTCAGCATTCGAACACCATGAGTTGCCGCAACGCTTTGATCCGGTCCCTCAATTCCACGGCTTTCTCAAAAGCCAATTCTTTAGCCGCCCGTTTCATTTCCGCTTCCAGGTCGGCGATAAGAACATCGACATTTTCAACACCGGCATACTCGGCCATCGTTTCCGAAACCTTGGGGGCGGTCACATAATCGGCTTCATAAACCGATTCAAATATCCGGGTGATCTCCTTTTCGATCGTTTCAGGTGTGATGCGATGTTTCCGGTTATAGGCTTTTTGTATCTCTCTCCTGCGATCGGTCTCCTCAATCGCTTCTCGCATGGAACGTGTAATTCCATCCGCATACAGGATGACCTCCCCCCGAACATTTCTGGCGGCACGCCCAAACGTTTGAATGAGGGAGCGTTTTGAACGTAAAAAACCTTCCTTATCGGCATCTAGAATAGCTACCAGGGAAACCTCCGGAATATCGAGACCCTCTCTGAGCAGGTTAATCCCGACCAAAACATCGAATTGCCCCAGCCGAAGCTCCCGGATGATCTCCATGCGCTCCAGTGTTCTGATATCCGAATGGAGGTACCGAACCCGGATTCCAAGATCCGTGTAGTATTCGGTCAAATCCTCGGCCATTCTCTTGGTCAATGTGGTCACAAGAACCCGCTCGCTTTTTTCGACCCGTTTCCGGATTTCCCCCAAAAGATCATCAACCTGATTCGTCGCACGATGCACATGAATTTCCGGATCGATGAGACCGGTAGGCCTGGCAATCTGCTCGATGATGCTTCCGGCGGCATGCTCCAATTCAAAATCCGCCGGGGTAGCGCTCACAAAAACCGCCTGGTTTTTCCGTATCAGGAATTCTTGAAACGTGAGCGGCCGGTTATCCAGAGCCGATGGGAGTCTGAACCCGTATTCCACCAGCGTCTCTTTACGGCTCCGGTCTCCTTTGTACATTCCACGGAGTTGAGGGACGGTGATATGGCTTTCATCGATGAAGAGCAGGAAATCCTTCGGGAAGTAATCGAGCAGGGTCGGCGGCGGGTCGCCCGGAGCCCTTCCGGTAAGGTATCTGGAATAATTCTCAATTCCGGTGCAATATCCCAGCTCGGCGATCATTTCCAGATCATAATGGCTCCGCTCTTCGATCCGCTGGGCTTCGATAAGCTTATTTTCTTTTCTGAAAAAATCGATCCGCTCCTTCAGTTCTTCTTTGATGAATTCTATGGCCCGGTTGAGGCGGTCTTTTCGTGTTACATAATGGCTGGCGGGAAATATCGAAGTCCGCTTCAATTGTTTTTGGACAACCCCCCTCAGGGGATCGATTTCGCTGATCCGGTCGATCCGGTCTCCAAAAAATTCAACCCGGACGGCCCGGTCTTCTTCATATGCAGGGAATATTTCAACCCGGTCTCCCCTCACCCGAAACACCCCCCGATGAAAGTCATAGTCGTTCCGGTCGTACTGCATCATGACCAGGTCTGAGAGGAGCCGCTCCCGGGTCAATTCAGCATCGATTTCCAGATCGATCCGCATGGAAAGGTAATCCTCAGGCGCACCAAGACCGAAGATGCAGGAGACACTGGCCACAACAATGACATCCCTGCGGGTCAGCACGGACCGGGTTGCGGAGTGCCGCATCTTGTCGATCATTTCATTGATGGAGGAGTCTTTTTGAATATAGGTATCCGTTTCCGGAATATACGCCTCGGGTTGATAATAATCGTAATAACTGACGAAGTATTCGACGGCATTGTCCGGAAAAAAATTTCGAAATTCGTTGAAAAGCTGAGCCGCCAAAGTTTTGTTCGGTGCGATCACCAGGCTTGGCCGTTGAACCGATGCGATGACGTGCGCCATGGTAAAGGTTTTTCCGGAGCCGGTCACCCCTAAAAGCACGTGATCGCTCATCCCTGAAAAAATATGGTCGCTTAAAGTCCGGATGGCGTTGGGCTGATCCCCTTTCGGAACAAAGTTGCTTTTAACGGTGAACTCGGGCATCGCTGAAGGCATTTACCGGGAAAATCAGGACCGGATTTTCCAAATGGTTCCATTCCCCCGGTCTTCAAGGGAGATGTTCATTTTTTCAAGGGTTGCGCGGATCTCATCTGCTTTTTGCCAGTTTTTTTCCGTTCTTGCTTCAGCCCGTTCCTGAATCAGGCGTTCGACGGTTTCCGGATCGACCTCCTGCCGTTCCAGCCCCTTTGAACGTTTTGATTCAAAATAGACTTTCGGTTCCCTGGTGATAATCCCCAAGGCATCGCACATGGCGTTTATATCCATGACAATGGATGCGATGGCGTTGATATGCTCAGGCAAAACAGTCTCATGAAATTCGTCCAATAACCGGTTGACATTCCGCACTTCCTCCAAAAGCACGCTGATCCCCTGCGCCGTATTGAAATCATTGTCCATGGCTTTGCAAAAGCGCCTCCACCCCTTCCCTGCCGTGACCGGAATCCCATCTTTTACGTTTACCCCCATCTCTTCGATCCTACTGAAAAGGGCATACACTTTGTCCAGGTTGGATGTCGCCTCATCCATCGATGGTGTTGTAAAATCGATGGGGCTCCGATAATGCTTGGACAGGAGAAAGAGTCGTACGGCTTCAGGATGGTACGTTTTTAAAATATCCTTTACCTTCAGAAAGTTACCCAGGGATTTGGACATTTTCTCCTGGTTGATATTGATAAAGCCATTGTGGATCCAGTATTTCACGAACGGCTTCCCGAATGCCGCTTCGGACTGGGCGATTTCGTTTTCATGATGAGGAAACACGAGATCCTTTCCGCCTCCGTGAATATCGATGGTTTCCCCCAACAGGGCGATACTCATGGCTGAACATTCGATATGCCATCCGGGCCTTCCGTTTCCCCAAGGGCTTTCCCAGAAAGGCTCTCCGGGCTTTGCCGATTTCCACAGGGCGAAATCGAACGGATTTCTTTTTCGCTCATCCACGTCCACCCGGGCTCCGGCTTCCATCTCTTCCAGCTTTCTGCCGGAGAGCTTTCCATAGGCCTGAAACGAATCGACGGAGTAGAACACATCCCCGTTCGTTCGATAGGCATATCCCCTTTCAAAAAGCCGCTGGATGATATTAATGATTCCGGGAATGTTGTCGGTGGCTTTCGGTTCAAAACTGGCCCTTTCCACATTCAGCGCATCCATATCGTCATAGAATTCATGAATGTACTTTTCAGCCAAATCTTTTGGGTCGACGCCAAGTTCATTGGCCCGGCGGATTATCTTATCGTCGATATCCGTAAAATTTCTGACATGAGTCACTTCAAATCCCTGGGATTTGAAATAGCGGGCAATCACATCGAACACCACCACCGACCGGGCATGTCCGATGTGACTCGAATCATACACCGTCGGCCCGCACACGTACATCCTGACCCTTCCGGGTTCGACGGGCACAAAAAGTTCTTTTTTTCTCCCAAACGTATTGTAAACGACGATCGGCATACGACTCTCCTCAAATCCAATCAATCCTTTCAGGGGGTCGTTCCCCCCTTGGGCTTTGAACTCCTATTCTCCAATAGGACCGTACACATGGCCCCGATCCCTTCGCCGGCGCCGATCGGGCCGAGATTCTCTGCTGTTTTAAATTTTACACTTACTTGTGAAGGCTCAATTCCGAGCGATGCCGAGATGTTGCTCTCCATTTGGCTTCGGTAAGAAGAGAGTTTGGGGGCCTGAGCGACGACCACGGAATCCATATTCGCCACCCGGTACCCGGCATCGTAAACCATTTTTCCTGTTTTCTCCAGCAACTTCAGACGCGACATGTTTTTAGAATACGGATCCGTCTCCGGAAAATGAAGGCCGATGTCTCCAAGGCCGGCGGCACCCAGAAGGCTGTCGCACACCGCATGAAGCAACGCATCGGCGTCCGAATGCCCCATTAATCCTTTCGCAAACGGAATAGGAACACCTCCAAGAAACAATTTCCGCCCTTCAACCAGTTGGTGGACATCGCATCCGAAACCGATTCGCATGGTCCTTTTCCCTTCGTTCATCCGCTGTAAAACATAAGACGGCTCTTTGCGGTGGCAACTCGTAGCTGTTGCCGTCTGTTATGTCTGCCTAGTTTCCATCCATTTCCTGGATTGGAAACCTCATAGACTCCAAAATAATTCGTGGATGGACACTGCCTAACAAAACCGAAGCCTAAAGACAAGGCGTCTCCTGAAAGGCGGTTTTTTTATTTTTTTCCCCACAGGGCATCGCGCAAACCCGAAGTCCGCTCGATGCGCCGGCAAATCGCACTTCGAATGACGGCTTCGCTCCCCCACAGGGTTACCTTTTTTTTCGCACGGGTTATGGCCGTATACAAGAGTTCGCGGGTGAGCAACGGGATATCCGGTTGCGGTAAGACAAGTAAGACCTCGTCGAACTCGGATCCCTGGCTTTTATGAACGGTCATAGCGTAAGCTGTTTCGTGAACCGGGAGCCGGTAGAGAGGAAAGCGTTTGGGACTTTCTTCAGGACCGGGGAAAAAAGCATATAAAGGATCTTCGGCGTCTTTATGCGAAGCGGTCCAGACGATCCCCAAATCTCCATTATAAAGCTCCAGATCATGCTGGTTTCGGGTAATTAGGATCGGCTTTCCCCGATAGTTTTGGGGATACCGTGACCCGTTCCTGCGGATCAGGTTACGACGTTTCAATATCCGTTCAGTTTCATGATTGATTGAAACGACTCCCTGAGGCCCTTTGTTGACGGCGCATAATATTTTGAAACGATCGAGACCCTTCATGGCTTCGGACGGATCTTGAGCAGTGAAGCAAGTCCCGTATCCGGAAACGATCGCATCATTTAGAAGCCGGTTCCATTTTCCGGCGGACGTGTCGGAAATCCACTCCAGATCGTCGTATTTTCCGGAGCAAAGCAGCTCCATGGCGTCATCCGCATCTCCATGGTTAACGTATCGGCTCAGCCGGACGATCCCTTTATTTTCGGAAAACCGGTAATTTCTTTTCAATTCGATGATGCCGTCTCCAAGCCTGATCTCTTTTCCATCCTGAACGGGGATGGAGCCGGTTTTTAATTCCAGCAGGGTTTCGATCCGGCCGGCAACGGATTTTGAATATCCGATTGTGCGATTCCGGTCGCAGATATCCCCCAGTACAAATCCGGACTCCACTGAAGCCAACTGATTTTGGTCCCCGATAAAAACAATGCGGGTATCCATCGGGAGAGCCGTCAGAAGCTTCGACATCAGGGGGAGATCCACCATGGAGGCTTCGTCAACAATCACCAAATCGGCAGGAAGCTGATTTTCCGCGTGAAACCGGAAGCGGTGTTTTCCGGGGATGCTGCCGAGCAATCGGTGAATGGTAAAGGCTTCTTCAGGGATCATGTCTTTGACCGGATCGCCTATCGGCAAGGTATCTTTGGCATTCCGGATCGATTCCTTAAGTTTCGCCGCCGCTTTTCCGGTCGGTGCGGTCAAAAAGATACGAAGCCGTTCCATCCCGGAAAGTTCGGCGATAAGGGCGAGGATTCTGGCAGCCGTGTAAGTCTTTCCGGTTCCCGGGCCTCCGGAAATGACGCAGAACCGGTTCAGCACCGCGGTAAGTGCAGCCACTTCCTGCCAGTTGGGAGCAGGCTCGAATCTATTTTTAAAAAGAGCTTTCAGGGCCGCTTTAATCCGGTGGTCGTCGATCTCCGGAGCCGGGAAATCGGCACGGGCATGAATCGAATCGGCAAGTTTTTTTTCATATTCCCATAACCTCCGAAGATAGAGCCGATAATGAGCATCCATGACCAGCGGGCGGATGGATTCTCCGTTTCCGACCACCGGGCTTCTGGAAAGGCTCTCCGTCCAAGCGTCAAGATCCGGCAATCGGATTTTCATCCGGTCTTCACCGTCCTCCGGGAGCGTCTGCCCGGCCCACGCAGCGAGATCCAGACATACATCCCCTTCCGTGCGTGCACGGCTGACAAGGGCTGCGGCCAAAAAGAGATGGAAATCCGTCTCCTTCGAAAGCCGGACCATCAGGTCTGCAAAGCGGATATCCAGTCTGGAAAAAAAGCTTCCATCACGCATCCGCTCAATGCAGGGAGCGATTGTCATCAGCTCATTCTCGATTGAACCGGGTTGAATGCCATTCATATATGATGCGGCGGAATGAGTGTCTTTTCCAAGGCTTCGATCCGTTTCAGATCCGGAAGATCATAATAAATCCCGGTCTCTTTTCCCTGATCCGGATCGATACCCCGGATAAACAGATAAAACACCCCTCCAAAATCCCTTTCGTATTTGAAATCGGGTTGTCGCAGCTTCAGATAACGGTAAACGGCCAGAACATACAGATGGTATTGGAGAAAATAGTAGGCTTCCTCGATCACCCGATCCAAACGCTCTTTTCGATACCAGCTCGCATCGGGCCCCAGGAAATTCGATTTCCAGTCGATCAGATAGTACCGGCCGTTCTGACAGGCCAGTAAATCGATAAATCCCTTCATGAAGCCTTCCCTGGGGGTAAAAACCAAATCCCCGAGCCGTTCCGGGAAGCCGGATTTAAAGCGTGTATTTTCGATTCCCCCAAAGGCTGCTTTCAGATCCCGATGCCCGATCCGGTTCAAAGGGAAGTAAAACTCCATCTCATGGATCCGATTCGAAGCGGATAGTGTTGAAAGCCTGAGATCACCCGCAGCCCCTGAAAGCGTGGCTGAAAGGACCTGTTTTGCCATCGCAGCGACCGTTTGGGCCCAAGTGGATTCAAATCCGAAGGAGTCCAATGCAGCCGTCACCCGATCCTTCTGTTGATGCGGAGAAACAGTGAATTCAAGGGTTTCAAACAGCTTGTGAAAAAAGAGCCCTGCCCGCAACCCCTTGGGAAAGGAAAAGATACTCTCGCCTTCATCCCCCGAGGAGGGGATTGACAAAAGATCTCTGTCCGGCAATTCATCGTATTCCATCTTGCTGGAAACGAGAGAAGAATAGCTTGTTATTTTCCATTCAGAGGGGATCCTCCCGGAAAATGTCCGGCAGGCGAGTGCCTTGGACAATTTTTCTTTCAGAGGAAAAATCGCTTCCGTCGCCTCCGGAAGAAAACCGATTTCAATGCATCCGTTTGATTTGCGGGAGATGGTTTCGAGATCCGCCAGAAGATCGCGGTCACTTTTTTTATAAAAGATGCCGGATAATGTTTCCTTAATCGATTTTGACGGATCGATGAAATCGGAGGGTTGACCGGAATGAAACAGATAAACCATCGCCGAAGATTGGGCGCTGTTGATTTTCCCCCATACCAGGTAACACCGCTTTTTCGCCCTGGTCAGAGCCACGTATAGAAGACGGATGTTTTCCGCCAGGAGTTCCTTCTCGGCCATGAATACGTTTTTCAGGGATGCTTCCGGGCTTAAGTCCAAAACCATTTCTCGATCAGAATGTTCGTCATGAAAAACCAACTCGCCCTTTCCGACGCCCAATCCTTCCCAGGAAAAGGGGCAAAAGACGACAGGATATTCAAGGCCTTTGCTCTTGTGTACGGTCACTACCGTAACCGCATCTTCATCGCTTTCGAGACGGAGTTGATGTTCTTCCATCCGTGGAGCACCGGGGGCCCGCTGTTCGGAAATCCACTGGGTTAACCGCTCCATGGTAAAACCGTTCAGGGTGGATGCCTGGTGCAGAAGCTCAGCCAGGTGCAGCAGATTCGTCAACCGCCTCTCCCCGTTCGGAAACCGAATCAGGTGTTCTTTCACATGTTCTTGCTTCATGAGCAGTCCGAACATGGGAGCGAATCCTTCCGCGCGCCACATCTCATGATATTCCCGAAACCGGCTGCATGTTTCTTCCAATGGGCGATTTTCTTCTTTGCCCGGATCCAGGTTCTTCGCGTTCCATCCCATCATATCCGTAATCAGGGCGGCTTTGACTCGCGGCAGATACAGGGGATCCTGGATGCCTCTCAGCAACCGCTCCATCTCCTGAGCTTCATGGGAATCAAACACCGTTTCATCACTGAACAGGACCGCCGGGATGCAATGGAGTGATAAGGCTTCTTTCATGATTCGGGCTTGCCGGTGGGTTCGGACCAGGATCGCGATATCTTTGGGTTGAATTGGTTGCGTTTTCAGGAGACGCACGATTTCAGTGCAAACCCCGCTCGAGATGAACCGGGTGGCCTCCTCTTTGCTGAGCGGTTTACCTTCTTTTCCCGGAACGAACCAGATCTTGAATGGAGGATCCGCCGCCATCCCGTCTGCTTCATCAATCACAGCGGCTTTTCCTTCATGAAACAGGATTTCGTTGAATAGAAAAGGATGCCGGATATTTCCAAAAAACGTGTTCACCGCCTGGATCAACTTCGGAACCGAGCGGTAGTTGCAGGTCAGGGTATATTTATCTCTCGCATTTTCAGAAGCCTTCATGTACGAAAAAAGATCCGCTCCCCTGAATCCGTAGATGGCCTGCTTGGGGTCCCCGATCATGAAAAGCGCTCTTCCTTTTCCGGCAAAAAGTCTTGAAAAAATTTCGTATTGAATCGGATCCGTGTCCTGAAATTCATCAACCAAAGCCGCATGGTATCTCCGGGATACCGATTTAATAAGTCGGTTGCCGCCCGCTCCGCGAATCGTCCGCCGGACCTCCATCAGAAGGTCATCATAGAAGCGGATCCGCCGCTTCTGTTTTCTTCGCACAAGTTCTCCGGAAGCAAAGGAAAACAGTTCGGTCTTAAGAAATAGCAGGCGGTCTCGCATTTCCGTTTCAAGCGCCTTGCCGGTATTCCACAGGTCGCTGCACATACTGAAAAACGGATGGGACGGGATCGAATCCCCTTTTCGAACCGCTTCCGTGAGCCGGGCCGATGTGAATCGCTCAAAGCCTTCAAAAAAGGGGAATCCGATGGAATCTTTTTCCAAAAATTCATCCATGGTCCCGATCAGTGCCGAACTCTTTTTTTTACCGTAGATGTTCTGTTTCAGGGCCGGATCCGCCAGAATCGAGCGGACGTCTTCTCTACAAGCAGGCCAGGATGTTTTCATCCGATCCAAAAGGGTCCGAAACGGGTCGAGGGTTGATAAACATGGATTTGACCTGCCGGGGAGTATTTTTATTTCCGGCCACCGATTTCGCATCAGGATGCCCAGAAAACCGTTTGGGCCGTTCAGTTTTTCTATGCAATAGGCGGCAAATTCGGGAGGAGCCGGATACAGGTGAATCCTCCAGAAATCATCGCAAACTTCTTTTACCAGGTCCAAATGGTTTGGAATAAGCTCGGCATCAAACGGGCTGCCGGTCTCAAACGCGCATTCATTCAACAGGTTATGGCAAAATCCGTGTATCGTGAAAATGGCGGCTTGGTCAAACTCCCGAAGAGCGCCGTCTATTATCGGAATGGAGAGCCTATCCTTTCCGTATCTCTCCACCATGGCCTTCGTCAGGTGATCGCATCCGTTTCCCGATAAGAAGGATTTTCTGGCATCATTTAAGCGCTCCCGGATCTTCATCCGCAGCTCTTCGGTTGCGGCGTTGGTGAATGTAACGACAAGGATCTGATCCACGGTGAGATGTTTTTCCAGCAAAAGGCGCAGAAAAAGACCGGTGATGGACCATGTTTTTCCGGTCCCCGCACTGGCTTCAATGAGCGTGCTTCCCTCCAGGGGTGCGGAAAGAACATCGAGTTCTTTCATCAGCTTATCCATGATCAAGATGTTCCAGCAATGGTTTAAAAACCGTGACGGCATGCCGTTCAAAGGATTCATCCAGGGGATTTAATCCTCTAAAACACCGCTCAACATACGGATCATGTGACTCTCCGGGAAAAAATTCGTTTCCTTCAAATTTTTTTTTTGCCCGATCAAAAGCTTCATCCGGCGACTGTTTTTTTTGGAATAGGTGCCATGCATATTCGAAGGAGGTTTCGGGAAACAGCCGAATAGGAAAAAGAACTCCTTCGCGGTAGAGCTCCATAAAATGAGCCATAAGGGTTTCGGCCTGATCCGCCTTTCTAAACTTCCAGAGCCCATCTTTGCACAGGTAAAGCGAATTCATTGGATCCGCTTTTATGCCGAGAACGCATAAAAACAAATGACGGATCCATGTGTCCAGAAGGTCCCTTCCCCGTTTTTTCACATACCGATGCCGAACCATCCCCCTTTCGAAAATCCCCTTTATCCTGCCGTCAATCGTTACTCCGTTAATTCGAATTTCACCCGATATGGCGTCAGGCATCGTATTTCCTCTGGCGTTATTGATCGATCGGGCAAATACGCGGATTTCCGCGTTTAATCGGTGAAAAAGGCAATCCCCCACGTTCCCGTGAGGAAGCCGCCCTTCGGATCGCCATGCATGAAAAACCATATTCGTATCCGATCCGCTCAGATGTTTTTCAATCAACTCTTGAGCCAGCTCATAGGCATTTAATCCATCGATTAAAAACTCCTCCCGATCTTTGAATGGCGGGTCTCCTTCGGGGAGCAACACTCCCAGTCGATTTTTCAAAAAATACGCAGCGGGATTTCCGAAATAGGCGCACAGGGATTCAAGGCTAACGGATCGGATATCATCGGGCGTTTTCGAAAGGGGCATATCGATGAACGGATTTGGAGACGGTTCTGAAAAACGGATGGATGCCGCCTGAAAATCCTCCGGTGAATAGCTGAATCGCTTTGGATCATTTTGAAAATACGCCGGTGAAAACGGGTGCAAAGGGTGGCGCACAACCAGGTCTTCTTTAGAAATCCCGAAACCCTCCGTCACATGCTCGATAAGTTGGGAGACAAGGGACGAGGGCGGAATGGGAGAATTGTCCTGGATGCTTTGACCCACATAGCTGATATAGAGTCTGTTCCGTGCGGAAAGAAGCGCCTCGAGAAAAAGATATTTATCGTCGTCCCGCTTCGATCGATCTCCCGGTCTGCGCTCTTCATTTAATTTATCAAAACTCAGTGGATGGTCGTCCCGCGGAAAAGCCATGTCGTTCATTCCGATGAGCCCTATGAATTTGGCCGGGATGCTTCTCATGGGAAGAAGGGTGCAAAAGGTCATTCCTCCTGAAATAAATCGCTGGTTGATACTTATTTTCCCCAAATAACGCTTCAAACAGGTGCGAACGGTCGGAAGCTCCAACTCCAGGTTCAATCCAGCCTGATATCCGTCCTTGTTCATTTTGTTCAAGGCTTCACGGATGATGTGAACCCCCTTATCGGGCGTATTTCCATGATCGACAAGATCATCAAGCAATCGATTCAGCAATTGAGTCCAGGATTCGATATTTTTAGGGATTTTCATTTGATTGAAATAGACAACCACAGTATCGAAAAAACTTAGGAATTGACTCAGATGTCCGGCAGACTCTCCTTCTATGGAATCATAAGGAAGAATTCCGGCAAAGAGTGTATCTTCCTGTTTCGGGAGCGCATACCCCAGAATGAGCCTTTCGATGCCGGCATTCCATGTGTTTTCATGAAATCCGGGGACCCCTTTCTCCATCCGATCGGATGCATCAATCCCCCACCGGATGCGGGTTTCCCGAATCCATCGGGAAATGATGCTCACCTCCGCTTCAGACAGGTCAAATCGGCTTCGTATGGCCTCGTATCCGAGAAGGCCTAAAATTCGGCCGGCTTCCATGCGGGTGTTGTACAAATCGAGGATTGAAAAAAAACCTTCGACCGTCTTTTCTTCTCTGTCGATGCTTCGGTCGGCAATGTTGTAAGGAATCCGGGTTGGACCGTCTCCTGTTCCACCAAAGACCGAACGGATCAGCGGCGCATAGATTTCGATCTCAGGTGCCATTATAAAAATATCTTCCGGTTTAAGACCGGGTTCGTGTTCAAACAGGTCCAACAGGTTATCGAGTAATACTTCCATTTCCCGCATGGGGCTGTGGCATACATGAATCTGTATGGAAGGATCGGGAAGACCCACAGGCGTCCGGGATGCAGGAAGCGGAGGTGTTTTTTCACTCTGATCGGTAAGGGTCAGAATGTCGTGCTGAATCCTTGAAAGGATCGTGTTTTTTTCAGGTTCCTGAAACATCTCCACTGTTGCCGCTTCAAATGTTTGAATCAGGGAAAAAAAGCTTTTTCCCTGGACTCCCCAGGCGGACAGCAACCGGTTTCCCTGTTCAAAGTGAAGCAACTCGCTGGAAAAGGATTGCTTGGGGTTATGTCCGGCAATCCGTCGTTCCGTGGATTCGGATACGATCGCAGACCAGTATTCCCGGCAGGGATTCATCAGGAAGAGATACACCGGTATCCGGCGGGATATCTCGGCAAAAACCTGTAAATAAAAAGGCGGTAGATACGAAATACCGAATACGGATATCCGATCAAAATGGTCCTGAAGCCGAATGCTTCCGTTTCGAATCTCCGTAATCAGACGGCGGTGAAGCATCGCTTGATGAGGATTCCCGCTGGACGTCAAATCGCGCCAGAGGACAGCCTGCCAGTGCGATTCTTTTCCGGATTCCCAGCGAAAGATCATCTCCGGACGAAAGACCAGGTATTGATCGAAAAGACCCGCGATCTTCTGTGAGATCTCATAGAGCTTAAAGGAATCGGATCCTCCCTCAAGGTAGTTTTTCAAAGACTCAAATCCTCTTTCCCGGATACGCTCCGGAAGAAGGGACATGATCCGAAAGACCATCACATCCGGATCAAACGGATCACGGGAGGAAACGTCGACAATGAATTTTCGATACAAACCTTCAAGAAAGGCTTTTGGGAAAGGGAAGGATATGTTGGCGCAAATCCCATTGATGCGCGCCAGCGCCATTCTCACCCATCGTTCCATCCCCTTGCTCTGCACGATAATGATATCCGCGCATAAAGGGGAGGTGAGAGGCCTTGCCGCGATCTCCGCCAACCGTCCTGCCAGCAGCTCCAGTCGGTTGCCGGTGTAAATGGTCAGGTGCGACATGAAATAGTTTAACCAAAAGGTGAAGCTCCCTGCTCTAAAGAGCGGGGCTTCCCGGTAAGAAAAATATTTATTTCAGATAGCTTCCCTTGACCCCGCCATAAAAGGCGGGGCTTGCGGGAAGCAGGCCGGTTAACGATTCTTTTCCCGGGGATGGTGGTTTTATTCAAGAGGGTTTGAGAAAATCCAGTTCTCCCATTTCCGAAATCGCCAAACATGCCTCCACAGCTTCAGGGTCATAGAGCTTTCCCTTATTTATCGCTATTTCCGATAAAGCGGCCTGAATACCGAGCGCCGGCCGGTAGGGTCTGTGAGTGGCCATCGCTTCGACCACATCCGCAACGCACATGATCCGTGCTTCGATGAGAATATCGCTCCCTTTCATCTTTCTCGGATACCCGGAGCCGTCCATCCGCTCATGGTGCTGTAACGTGATTTCGGCAATGGGCCATGGGAATTCGATCCCTTTCAAGATATCGTATCCGGTCTGGGGATGCACCTGAATCAACTGAAATTCGGTGTTCGACAACCGGCCTGGTTTGCTTAGGATTTCAGCAGGCACAGAGATCTTGCCGATATCGTGAATAAGGGCCGCGAGATAGATCCCTTCGATTTGTTTCTTACTCAATTGCAATTTTGTGGCAATGGACTGACAAATTTGGGCAACTCGGTACTGGTGCCCGGCCGTATACGGGTCCCGGGTCTCCACGACCGTAGCCATGGCTTTTATGGTTCCCTCCATTGCGCCCTTAAGCTTCAGCAGGTTCTGGTTAATCTCCTTTTCCATCCGTTTCCGTTCGCTGATGTCCCGAATGGAGACCAGGCAGGCCTTTTTTCTTTCCCATTCGGTTTCAACCATCCGCATTTCGGCAACTACCGATGTCCGATCGGCGTAAGGGATATTGATTTCCGCAATCTCATTCATCGTCATGGGGTATCCGAATTGACGTTCGATGAATGCGTCGTAAGGGATTCTGAAGATCGCTTCAGCAGCCGGATTGACAAAAACCACACCATTCGATTCATTCAGGATCAAAATGGCATCCGAATTGTTCGTGATCACTTTTCGGAAATTTTCCTCGCTTAACCGGAGTGCGTTTTGGGCCTCGATCCGGTTTTCAATTTCGTCCGACAGTTTCCTGTTCACCTCCATCAGCGATTTCGTGCGTGATTCCACGCGCTCCTCGAGATCGAAGCGGATCGCCCGATATTGCTTCTCAACGAGCCATTTTTCACTAAAGGCCGAGGTAAATTGCATGATCTCCTGAGGATAAAAAGGCTTTTGCAAATAGAGGAGTTTGTCCGGAGGAAGGATCTTCCGTGCCGTTTCGAGAATATTGATCCGTGATTGACCTGTGACCAGTACGATCCCGACATCGGGATCGATCTTGCGGATCTCCGTTGCAGTCCAAACCCCGTCCGGTCCAGGCGGCATATTGATATCCATAAATATCACCGAATAGGGTCTTCCTTCCGCATGGGATTGTCGGATGATTTCGACCGCCTTGTCCCCCTGATGACAGCAATCCAATTCAAAAATTGACTTGAAGGTGTAATGGCTGGTATCGGATTGCGCTAACGAAATAATTTCCTGATACAGGTCTAAAATGGCCTGATCGTCATCCACTGCAAGAATTCGAAATTGTTGGTTTGAAATCGGGTGCATCGGATTCTCCTAAGTTCGGAGGTCAAGCGGCGCGCTTCAAATCGTTTAAAAAATTGGACCTTAGCGGCGATATCCGGTCTTTCTTAGCAAAAAAGAAAAAAGACGGCAACACAAATCTGCTTCATCTTGCCTATTCAAAACGTCGATATCGCTTTGAAGTGCCTGAGGACTTAAATATACTATGCGATATTCACCTCTAAACGTTTTCCCAGCGCTTTGGCGACCCGGTCCAACGTTGAGAGCTTGATGTCTTCCGCGTGGTTTTCGATTCTTGAAATCGCCGTCTTTTGGGTTTTGAGACGTAAAGCAAGTTCTTCCTGGGTCAGTCCCGCGGATTCCCGAGCCTTACGGAGAACAACCCCGATCTTGAATTGCTCGTAGCCTTCCTCGAAAGCTTCCGCAAATTCCTTGTCCGTTTTTTTCCTTTTTGCGATATATCTTTTAAGGTCGCTCATCTCTTTTTCCCTTTCCGATTTAAGTAATCATGACGATAGGTTTCGGCTCTTTCTATTTCATGCCTGGGTGTTTTCATGCTCTTTTTCTCGAAACCGTGGGTCAGTATGACCACCGAATGGCTGTCAAAAAAACAGAATATCCGATAGATTTTGGAACCGTATTGGATCCTGCACTCCCAGATCTCCTCTGTTCCGGTCAGCTTCTTGAAATAGGTGGCAGGAACCATCTCCAGGTCTTCCAGAAGCCGGAGCACCCATGCCACCTTTTTGGCCACCTTGCCCGGTAAGGAATCGAGAAAATCTTGGACAGGGCATTTCCCGTCTGCTGTTTTGTAGAAAAGGATTGTTCTGTTCACAACGATATGTTAACCTGCATGTTAACTTTTGTCAATGTCCCGTTTCTGAATTCATGTCCCAAAAGTTGGATTGAATTACGCTACATGGTATGATGGACAAACCAGCGGGAACGGAGGGAGCCCGTAGGGCGACCGGAGTTCCCGCTGGGACGGTCCGTATGAAAGGAGCATACCATGAGTTCCAATTGCCATGATCATGATCGTTTTGATTCTTGTTCTGATGACAAAAAGAGGAGACGGATTTTATCGGCCGGCAAGAAGTACCAGATATTTCTTGA
>JAZDGS010000011.1:0-2989 GCA_043806755.1 Pseudomonadota bacterium
CGTTTTAATTTAAGGTGAGCCAAAATCAGATGATAATGGGCCTCCGAAAGCTGGCGCTGAGAGGTAACGAGCAGGGTATTGGCATCGATGAGATCGACGATATCGGAAAGCCCGTGATCGAATTGACGTTTTACGGCCTCATAATTTTCCTCGGCGGATTTCAACTGGTCTTTAAACGATTGCAGAATGGTTTTTTGAGTCACAAGGTCCAGATAGGCCTCTTCGATTTCAATACCGATTTCTTTTGCCTTCCCTTCAATGGCAAGATCCGCTTTTCGCTTCTGGACCAGCGCATCTTTAATCTGGGCGTTCCGAAGCCCGCCGTCATAAAGCAAAAAATTCAGCTTAACGCTTACGGATAAACTCTCCTCAGGAATACTAACCAGCTCCGGAGACTGATCGTAACGGAGATATTGCCCTTCGATCGATACTTTCGGCCAGTAATCGCTTTTGGTGAATTGAATACTGTTTTGGGCAACCGCTTTTTGAATATCGAGCGATTTCAACTCCGATCTGTCGGATAATCCCTCCTTTTTTAATTCGTGAAGTTGAGCCGATTCGACCGGATAAAAGCCGATCACCGGCTCGGTTAAGACATACCCTTCAGGAATTCCGGCAACGCGGCATAAAATGCTTCTGGCCAAAGTCAGACCATTTTGCGCCAAAACCCGATCGGCATTTGCTTTTGAAAGCTCGGCATCGGCCCGGAACATGGCGGTTTTCGGGACATCTTCCAGCCGTAGTCTTGCCGAAACCGCATCCCGTTGAGTCGAGAGACGCTTCACGTTGGCTTCGGCGATCTCCACGCGCTTTTGTCCTTTGAGCACATTGAAATAGGCGGATGCGACGACAAACAGGTATTCCTCTTTGACACCGTCGAGATCCAACGTTCGTTTTTCAATGTTCTGGTTGGCGATTTTCAATGCGATCAACTCTTTTCCGTTAAGGGTGAAGGACTGTCCTGCCTTAATCCCGTAAGCCGCAGAGGATTCCGGTTGAATGATTATATCTTCATAATTCTTCTTCTCGCTGTATCGGGTGTAATCCCCGAATGCGGCAAACGCCGGAAACAGCACCGAAAGCGCTTTTTCACGGTCTAATTTCGAAAGAGTTAAATCCTCTTCAGACAATTTGATCCTTTCCGAAGCCTTCAATGAAATTTCATAAAGATCCAAAAGGGAATAGGTTCCGCCTTTGGCATCAAATGAAATCCCATCCGATGAAAACGACTTGTCGGCGACAAAAAAGAGCGTGACGACCAGCAAGAGGCTTTTCATTAACACGGTGTTTCTCATTCGCGTGCCCCGTTTTTTTCGCAAGGATCCACCACAAGTTCACGGATCAGAGTTGCCATGAACAAATCCACCTTGTCTTTTAATTGAAAATGATTTTCAGAAAGGATGCTGTGAAGCATGATACCGTCGAGATACCCCAGAAAATTGGCCGCAATCGATGAAGCCTCCCGCGCGATTTCCGGTTTAAAAATTTTTTTCGATATTCCGTCGTAAAGGATCTGTTCGACCATTTTCTGCATGCCGAGCATCATCTCGCGCATCTCGTTGCGCCGGCCGTAAAGGACACCATCTTCAAGAATTCCCTGCCGAATCACCTCCACGGTCATACGCGCATTGGCAGGATCCAAGGGATCGACCAATTCCGCATTCATCTGAGCAATGGCCTTTAATTGCGCTATCGGATCTTCCATTTTCAAAAGCCGGGATTGAAACCGTTCCTGAAATTGCTCGATCCATTCTTTTGTTGCCGCCAAAAAGATGTCGGCCTTGCTTTTGAAATATTCGTAAAGGGTCCCTTTTCCGACCCCGGCTTCTTCGGCAATCCGGCCGACATTCGTCGCCCGATACCCTTTCTTTGCAAACAGTTTCAGAGCCGCCCGGGCGATTCGCTGTTCCTTCTTTTCTTTATCCACCACAACCGGTGCCATTAATAAAATCCCACTTTACCATTGACGGTTTTCATTCATGTCTTGTCTTGATGACACAAGCATCTGCTTATTCTCTATTCCGACCGGCCGGTTTTATAATCATGTCCTATTGTGTTGTCAAGGCGTAAATAACAAGTTGTGAAATTATTGCAATATTTATAGTTAGTTATTCTAAATTTATTTTTAACGTCATTCGCTGTCGATATTTTGCCCGACCGATCGGTCATTATTAATGATGAAAAAGAATCTCATTTTTCTCGCCAATGCGGAAGGAAAACACCTTGTCTTAAGGGGCCAGACTCCCCAAGCCGTAACCCCTTAAAGGAGAAGAGTCCTGACGTTTTCGCCACAAATTACCTCAACCGAAATCGTTTTCCGGTCAAGAGGGGTCACTACCTGAATTTCAACCCGACTGTTTTTCGGAGCCTTGGTGTAACCGGCACATATGGATGCGGACAGCCGAATCATCTCTTCGGTTCCTCCGAATGGGATCAGCACCACAGGGCCGGGGATGTGAGCAGCTTCAATTACGATATCTTCTTTCGGGCTGTAGTATCCGAGAATATGATCATTATCCGCCTGAGTGCGTCCGACGATGATCTTCGTATGTTCATCCAACCGCAAATGCCGCCCGTATTTCAAAAGATGCAGTTCTCTTTTGTCAAAGACGCTCCGGTGATCAAACAGATCCTTCAATCGGGTGGAAAACCCCTTGTCGGTGAGCAGGCACCCGCCGGCAGGGGCCGGGTAATCGCGGATCCCGAATTCTTCAGCCAGTCTGATTTGTCGTTTTCGGGATCTTCCCGCGATGTCCAAAAGGAGTTCCCGTCTGACCATGCCTTTCGTTTCAGGGATGGTTTCAGTGAGCTTCTTTGCGCTCAAGGGGCGCAGGATGTAACCATCAAGCCCGGAATGCTTTTCCACATATCGAAGGGACGGCCGGGTCTGGGACATGGGACGTTGGCCCAGCACCTCGCCGCTGAATAAAAAATCGAATCCCTTATCCCGCATCATCCTGCCGGCGATATTAAACATGAGGGCATGGCA
>JAZDGS010000012.1:0-37711 GCA_043806755.1 Pseudomonadota bacterium
TGATCAAGGGCAGCGAACGGACCCCGACCGTGATCGTCATGGAAGACCTGCACTGGGCGGACCGGAGTTCCCTGCTGCTCCTGCAATCCCTCTTTCGCCTGGCCGAGAAACATCGGATCCTCTTCATCAACCTGTTTAGGCCCGGGTACTGGCAGGGGGAAGACCGGTCCATGGAAAAGATCGGGGAATTTCTGCCAAACCATTACGTAGAGTTGAACATACAGCCCCTGGACCATCAGGCCGGCGAGGCCCTCATCGGGAAACTGCTCAATATCTAGGGGCTCCCATACATCTTTCGCCAGCAGACTATCGAGCGCAGCGGCGAACCTTTGTCTAACCTCGTTGGTTACGGTTTGCCGGTTGTTGTTGCCAACCCGGTCTTACCGAATCAAGGAGGTCTTTTAATTATTAACTTCTCTGAATATCAGCTTGATAGCGGATTTACGGCTTCGTATCGTATTGACATCGTTTGAGATTCCCAATAGAATGACTAATTTAAGTCATTACGGATTGCTCCCTGCAGGGGCGTAACTGAAAACAGGCGGATCGCAATGAAGGTTAATGTCAACACCATTGTCAACCGGTATCTTTTTAAGACGATGCTTCCGCCTTTTGCGATTAATCTGTCCTTTCTGACATTTGTCTTTTTAATGACGCAGATTCTGGAGATCACCAACTTCATCGTCAATTACAAGGTCAGCATCAAGACAGTGTTAAGAATGATCGTCTATACCATGCCGTTCTTCCTGGAATTTATTGTTCCCATGTCGGTCATGATGGCGGTCCTTCTCACTTTTCTCCGCTTGTCCGGCGATAATGAAATCGTAGCCCTCAAAGCAGGCGGTATCAGTATTTACGGACTTCTGACTCCCGTAATCCTGTTTTGCTTAATGGGAAGCCTGCTGACCGCGTTCATGACCATTTATGGGTTGCCGTGGGGGCGGCTTTCCTTCAAGGCGCTTGCGGTAGAGGTTGCTTCTTCGAATGTTGACGTCGGCATCAAGGAACGGACGTTCAACGATCATTTTGAAGGGGTCATGCTGTATGTGAATAAGATGGATATGAAGAATCGAAGACTCGTCGATGTGTTTATCGAAGATCAGAGGACCGAAAATATTATCAGCACCGTTGTGGCCCCGGAGGGGGTGCTGCTTGGCGATCCGAAAAACCTTTCAATTCATTTGCAGCTTTTAAATGGAACAATCAATCAGACAAACCTTAAAGATAAATCCGTCCACTCCATTCATTTTGACATCTATGACATTTCCTTGAATCTGAAAAAGGCCGCTTCTGCCGTCCATGAGTTGCCCAAGGATGAAGAGGAAATGAGCCTGGCGGAATTGAGGCAATATTTGGAACGTGCAACAACAAAGGACGATCAGTATTATTTAACCCTTATGGAGTACCATAAAAAATTCTCCATTCCCGTCGCCTGCATCGCGTTAGGCATACTGGGTATACCGCTTGGAATCCAGTCCAAATCGGCAAAACGATCATTCGGCATCGTTATCGGACTCCTCTTTTTTTTATTGTACTACCTGATCCTCTCTGCAGGATGGGTTTTCGGCGAGAGCGGCGCCTATCCGCCGGTTATCGGGATGTGGGCGCCGAATGTGGTGATGGGGGGTATCGGCATATACCTGCTTGTCAGAACCGCTCGTGAATACCCGGTGAGAATCGAGTTGCTTTTCTATTTGATGGAAAGGCTTTCTTTCAGATTTATGAAAAAAGACGCCTGAAAGCCAGGGCATGCCGACCATCTATCAATATCTCGTTAAAGAAGTCACAAAGTTCTTCGGAATAATCCTTGCCACAGTGGTGGTGATTTATCTGGCGGTCGATTTTTTTGAAAAAATCGATGATTTCATAGAAGCCGGTCTTCCCCCGACAAGGGCATTCTACTACTTCTTTTTAAAAATTCCGTTTATCATTGCCCAAATCATGCCCGTCGGAACCCTGTTGTCGGTTCTGGTGGTGTTCGGCCTGATGAGCCGGAATAATGAGATGATGGCTTTAAAAGCAAGCGGAATCAGCATCCATTATCTCCTGGTGCCGATCCTGACCACGTCGATCATCTTTGCCGTAAGTCTCTTTTTAATTTCGGAAGAAATTGTTCCGATCTCGATGGATAAGGCGAATCGGATATGGAGGATCGAAGTGAGAAAGGAATCCGCCGTTTCATCAAGGGAGAAAAACATCTGGATCAAGAGTAACCGGATGATATCGCATATCAAATATTACAACCCTGCGCAAAAGGCCATTTATGGGATAACATTTAATCATTTTGATACGGCTTTTAAGCTGACTCGCCGGGTCGACGCCGAAAGAGGGACATTTCAAGGAGGAACATGGATCCTGTTCATGGTGATGGAACAGAGTCTAGAAAAAGATACCGGCAGATACCAGGTGAGATCCATGGATCAAAAAACGGAGACGCTTCCATTTTACCCTGAGGACTTGCAACGGGTGGTGAAGAAGTCGGAAGAGATGAGTTTTTCGGAACTGTATCAGTTCGCCAAAAAGGTGGAAGACGAAGGATATGATGCCTCTCTATACCGTGTTGATCTTCATGCAAAAATCGCTTTTCCTTTTGTTTGCATCGTCATGTGCCTGGCCGGTGCCGGAATCGCGCTAAAGAGAACGGTCAGGGATGCATTGCCGCTCGGAATCGCCTACGGTGTCGGTACCGCTTTTTTATATTGGATTTTATATAGTTTTTGCGTTTCTCTCGGATACGGGGAGATGCTGCCGCCGTTTGTCGCGGCCTGGACAGCCAATTTCATGTTTTTATGCGGGGGAGCATTCAACCTCCTCAAAACGGATTATTAGATTCAGAGACGGTTGTGCTGCTGCTATACAATATTTTCATTGCTGCCGGAATGGCGCTGGGAGGAATATTTCTGCTTCCGCTTGTGCTCCTATCAGAAAAACGCCGAAAAACCGTGCTCAAGCGCTTTGGCCTGGGATCGGTTTCCAAGAGCCGACGCCGCAGTGGCTTCAACCCCAGACCTCTTTGGGTTCACGCTTTGTCCGTTGGGGAGGTGAATGCAGCAATCCCTCTGGTAAAAGGACTGAAAAGGCGATTTTTAGACAGGGATATCGTTTTTTCCGCTTCCACATTAAGCGGATTTGAAACCGCACAGCGATTGGCGGGGGGATATGCCCGATCCCTCTTTTTTTTCCCTTATGACATCAGACCGTCCGTTTCTTCCATAATTGAAAAAGTCGATCCGGCCCTTGTTGTTCTGATTGAAACGGATCTTTGGCCCAATTTCTTACAGATCATGAAGCAAAAAGATGTTCCGGTCATCTTATCCAACGCCAGAATATCCAGGCGTTCCCATAAACGATATATGCGCTTTTTACCGCTTGTAAAAGGGATGTTTGGGGCTCTTACATTTATTTGTGCCTCCTCTTCAGAAGATGCCGAACGGTTTGTGACGCTCGGCATCCCTCGGGATCGCATCGATATCACCGGAAATCTGAAATATGATAAGTCGTACAAGCCTTGTCTAGAATCGGAAATGAACGATTTAAGAGAATCCATGGGGATCGGACCGCATTCAAAAGTGCTGGTGGCCGGAAGCACTCATAAAGGAGAAGAAGAGATCATTTCCCGTGCATTTGCCGGTATCAAGAGGAAAATAGCGGACTCCCGGCTTATTATCGCCCCAAGGCACTCGGATCGTTCACTTCAGGTTTTGCACGCCCTTAAGCAGAATCGATTTTCGGTTTCCTTTGTTGAAAAGAAGGAACCGAATGCCAATCCGGAGGAAATAGATGTATGGGTAGTGGATGCAATGGGGATTTTGGAGCGGATGTACGATATGGCGGATGTTGTTTTCGTCGGCGGAAGTTTGGTCAAAGAAGGAGGACACAACCCGCTGGAACCGGCGGCGCGATCCAAGCCGATTCTCTTCGGTCCGGATATGAGCGACTTTGAAGAGGCCGCCCGGATGCTCTTGGATGCCGGAGGCGCCTTTCGGGTGTTCCATGACGAGAGCCTTGCGAACGAGACATTGCGCCTTTTTGGTAATCAGGCCTTGGCCGCAGAGTGTGGAAAGAAGGGGTACCGCACCTATTGCAGCGGCAAAGGGGCGGTTGACAAGACCCTGAAGATACTTGAGCGGTATTTATAGAACAGGGTGGAGAGGGATTGAAATCAAGATCGGAAAGACATTTTGTTGAGCGCTTGAGAATGGAGATCCTGTCCCGGATGAATGATTCCGGAAAAACTCCGCTGCTTTCCTTGTCTTCTCTTTTGTGGGTGTTATCCCTTTTTTATGGAAGTGTCCTCAAGGTTCGGAAAACCCTCGATGAAAGAGGGATGATTCGAGCCAAAAAGCTTACTTGCGCGGTCATATCCATCGGAAATATTACTCTGGGAGGAACAGGGAAGACGCCGATGGTCGTTTATATGGCAAAATTCATCACGCGTCTCGGTTTCCGGGCCGCCGTATTGAGCAGAGGATACCGTGGACTGTCTGAAAAGACCGGAGGAGTGGTGAGCGACGGCCTGTCCATCCGTATGACGCCGGAAGAATCCGGAGATGAACCGTACATGCTTGCCGGCCGGTTGACCGGGATTCCGGTCCTTGTCGGAAGAGACCGGTATGCCATGGGAAAGCGGGCGATTCGGGAATTTGCAACCGAAGTCCTGATATTGGATGATGGATTTCAGCACACCGCTCTTTTTCGGGATCTCGATCTGGTTTTGCTGGACAGCCGGGCTCTGTTTGGGAACGGCCATCTTTTCCCCAGAGGTATTCTGAGGGAACCCGTGTCCGCCCTACGGCGTGCCGACGCCCTGATCATCACCAAAATCGACCCGGCGGAACGCCATGAAGCGGATTTTGGTGAACTTAAAAAAAGGGGAGGTTTTGAAGGAAAACCGATTTTCAGGTCACTCCATACCCCCTTTTTTTACCGGTTGACCGGGAGGAAACCGGCCAAGTGCGATCCTAGTCACGTTTATGGAAAAAAGATAGTCGCCTTTTCAGGGATTGCGCAAAATGCGGATTTCAGAGATACCCTTGAACGATATGGATGTAAAATCGCCTCATTTCATCCTTTTGCCGACCATCATCCGTATACGGATGCGGAGCTTGAACATATTTGGCAGGACGCAAAAGAGGCCTTCGCTGAATTTGTCGTGACAACGGAAAAAGATTACTCGCGAATTCAGGGTCGCATCCAAAATAAACCGGAACTGCTTATCGTCGGGATTCGAGTTTCAATAATGGATGAAGAGCGGCTTTTCACATTTATCAGCCGACATCTTATGAATCGATTCCCGGCTTCAAGAAATCGAGTGAGCGGATATCCGATTCGATCTTCAGTTGAATCCGCGGATCCGAAGGGGGATGTTTTGGGGCATCACCAACCATGAATGAAATGAACAAAATAGATATCGGGATTGCGGTCATTGCGAAAAATGAAGCGGACCGGATTTCGAGGCTTATTAAAAGCGTTTCATTCGCAAACCGGATCGTGGTGGTGGATTCGGGAAGCACGGATGGAACTCAAGCCTTGTGCAATGGGATGGGGGTCAGGGTTATTCATCACGAATGGGCCGGGTTTGCGGCCCAGAAGCAATTTGCCATGGAACAGGTGGCGTCGGAATGGATTTTAAACCTGGATGCTGATGAAGAGGTTTCGGAAGCCTTGTCGATGGAACTGATGGCTACCATTCCACACGTTTCGCCGGATGTCTTGGGGTTTTCCATCCCCAGGCTTTCCAACTATCTTAACCGATGGATCAAGCATGGCGGTTGGTACCCGGATCGGAAGGTTCGCCTGGTTCGAAAGGGGAAAGGGAGATGGATCGGCGATCAGTTGCACGAACAGCTTGCCGTGGATGGACGGGTAGAGCCCCTTTCTCAGCCGATCCTTCATCGTGTTTACCGTGATATTTCGGATCAGGTGGTCACCATCAACCGCTTTTCGACGATTTCGGCAGGAGCGATCGGGCCGGCAGGAAGAGGGTATCTCGCTTTAGGCCTGATTCACGCCGTCATCAAATTTTTAGAGTGCTATATATGGAAGCTTGGAATGTTCGACGGGATGGCCGGATTGGTCATTGCCGCAAACTCTTCCTGGTACGTTTTTCTAAGACATGCCAAAGCTTGGGAACTCGGACTTAAAAGGATCTCAAACCGAAATGACCGGGACGGACGATAAAAAGAATCGGATCACACAGGCCGACCGGCTGTTGTGCGCCCTGATTTTTTCCGTTTTTCGGGTTCTCGGAATCCTGCCCCGTAAATGGGGGATTTATGCCGGTCATTTTATTGGGCGCATCTGGATTGTCGTCGACGGACGACATCGGAGGATCGCATTGCAAAATTTGAAGACCGTTTTTTCAAAGGAGAAATCGCCTCAAGAGATTCGGTTGTTGGCCGGCACCGTGTTTCAAAATTTAGCCCAAATCATATTTGAAATCGGATGGGCTTTAAAACTTGATAAAAGCGATTTTTCCCGATTTTTTTCTTTCAGGGGACTTGACCGCCTATCGAACGCTTACAACAGGAAAAAAGGGATTATTCTTTTGACCGGGCATCTGGGGAACTGGGAACTGCTGGCGGTTGTCGGCGCTATGGCCGGCTATCCGGTCAATGTGCTGTATCGACCCCTTGATATCGGGGGACTGGATCTTTTTTTTTATCGGTATCGGACGCGATTCGGCGCCAGGATGATTTCCCATGCCCGCTCCATGCGCAGAATTATCCGAATCCTCAGGCAAGGAGAATGCCTGGCGATACTGATGGATCAGAACGTTGACTGGTATGAAGGAGCATTTGTTGAATTTTTCGGCAAAAGGGCATGTACCAACATTGGACCGGCCCTGATCGCGTCGGCAACCGGAGCCGCTGTTCTTCCGATTTTTCTACTTCGCGACGGACCGGCCTTTGTCGCAGAAGTCGGAGAAGAACTTCCCCTGATCCGGACCGGAGACAGACGAAAGGATTTGGAGGAAAACACCCAACGCTACAACCAGGTTCTCGAGACATATATTCGTCGATATCCTGAACAGTGGTTTTGGGTTCATCAGCGATGGAAAACCAGGCCTTATCATCCCTGGCCCCGTGAGAATTCGCCGCTCGGAAAAGCCGATGCCGCTTAGAATCAGACATGCCGGTCGGATCAGACGCCTTATGATCCGGAGTGCCAATTGGATCGGGGATGCGGTGATGACGACTCCGGCCATATGCGACATCCGCCGCCATTTTCCAAAGGCACGGATCACCCTTCTGGCAAAACCGTGGGTGTCGCCTGTCTTTGAGGGAAGCGCTCACCTGGACGAGATCATGATTTATGATGCAACCGGAAGACACCGGGGAATTAAAGGGTTCATGAATCTGATTGGAGATCTTCGAAAATACCGGTTTGAAGCGGCAATCCTTTTCCAAAATGCGTTTGAAGCGGCCTTGATTCCATTTCTGGCCCGCATTCCACAGCGAATCGGTTATCCTACGGACGGTCGCGGTCTGCTGCTGACCCATCGGGTCCCGATCCCTTTGGATTTCAATACCATACACCAGGTCGCGTATTACAAGGGGATATTGGAAGGTATCGGCATCAAAACCGCATCGAAGGAGCTTCATTTGCAAGTGAAAAAGTCGGATGGCTTGCGCGTCAAAGACCTGTTGAAGCGCTGCGGAGCCGATCCGCAGGAGCGAATTGTCGGTATAAACTTTGGTGCGGCATATGGTCCGGCCAAGCAGTGGCCCATTGAACGGTTTGCCGGTCTGGCGGACCGGATCCATGACCATTTCGGATGCAGGATCGTTTTGTTCGGCGCCCCTCGTGATCGTGCTGCCGGAAGAGATTTGGAGAAAAGGATGAAATCCCCCGCCATCAACATTGCCGGGAAGACGGATCTGGGAGAGGCCATCGCACTGATCCGGCGGTGCGATCTGTTTATCACACACGACTCCGGACTGATGCATGTCGCCGCGGCATTGAAGGTGCCGCTCGTCGCCATTTTCGGCTCAACGAACCCAGGGGTTACAGGCCCCTGGAATTGTAAGGGCAAATTGGTGCGATATTCGATTTCGTGCAGCCCTTGCCTGGAGCCGACATGCCCGGAAGGGCATTTGAAATGCATGACCCGTATTGAGGTTGAAACGGTTTATGAAGCGGTAAAAGAGCTTCTATGAAGATTTTGATCGTCAAATTAAGCGCCATCGGGGATGTGATCCATACTCTTCCGGCCCTAAACGCCATTCGAAAGCATTATCCCGACGCTCATATTACCTGGCTTGTGGAGGAGGCCGCATCTGAAATCCTGATCGGGCATCCGGCAATTGACCGGGTCTTGATTTCCAGGCGAAAGACATGGATCAGGGGATGGCGGTCGCCCGGTTTTTCGGCAAAATTCAAAGATGCCCTTTGTTTCTTAAAAACGCTTCGGGATACCCGGTATGATCTGATTATCGATTTTCAGGCACTGTTGAAAAGCGGGATCCTGATTGCCCTTGCAAAAGGAAAACGGAAGATCGGATTCGACAAGGGGATGGAACATATGGAGCTAAGCCATCTCTTTCTGAACGAGAGGATCGCGCCGATCTCCATGGAGCATCATGCCCTATTGAGACAGCTCATGTTGGTGAGGGGGATCGGGATCGAATGGGACAGGATCGAATACCGCCTTTCCATCGGCCCGGAAGACCAAAGACGGGCCGGTATCCTGTTGGCGGAACACGGGGTGCAAGCCGGAGAGCCCCTCATCATCATCAATCCCGGTGCCAAATGGAAGACAAAGCTTTGGAGCTCTTTACAATTCGCCAGCTTAGCCGATGCCATGATTGAAAGGCGGCTGGGAAGGGTCATTTTCACCGGAAGCGATGAGGATAAACGCTTGATCGAAGTGATCCGTTCAAATATGAAAGGAAATGCCGCCGATCTGTCCGGAAAGACCACCCTTAAAACCCTTGCTGCGGTCTTTGAAAAGGCAAAATGCCTTATTTCAACGGATACAGGACCCATGCATCTGGCCGCGGCGCTCGGTTTGCCTGTTATCGCCCTGTTCGGACCTACGGCCCCATGGCGGACCGGCCCTTTCGGGTCGGGACATCGGACGGTGAGGGCCGGATTGCCGTGCAGCCCCTGTTTTAAACGGGAGTGCGGGACGGCCGTATGCATGTCGGACATATCTCTTGAGGATGTTCTTGGGGCAGTAGACGAACGATGCCGGTAATCCCCACCATCGATCCTTGCCGTGTCGATATTTCGGTCATTATCGTGAACTGGAATACGAAAGAGCTTCTCATGAAATGTGTATCGTCCGTCTATCGCACGTTAAAAGGGATCTGTTTTGAAATCGTCATGGTGGATAACGGGTCCAGCGACGGGAGTGTTGAGGCCGTGCAAAATCAATATCCCGATGTCCGTGTGATTGCCAATGAAAGGAATCTGGGATTTGCAGCCGCCAATAATCAGGCACTGCAACGGATTCTGGGCCGATATGCCTTGCTCTTGAACACGGATGCGGAACTGACCGACGGCGCGGTCGATTCCCTCTATGATTTCATGGAACACCATTCGGATACAGGAATAACCTGCGGACAGCTCTTCAACCCCGACGGCTCAAAGCAAAATTCCATCGCCAACCTTCCATCGTTGATGACATTGATCTCGAATGAAACCGTGCTCAGGATTCTTTTCCCCAGACGTTTTCCAAGCAAACTCCGGGAATATCTCCATCCCATTGAAGTCGAATCGTGCATCGGTGCGTGCATCTTGGTTCGAAAAGAAGCCGTAGATGATGTTGGATTTCTTGACGAGCGATTTTTTTTCTTTTTTGAGGAGACCGATTGGTCGTTGAGAATGCGCAAAGCCGGCTGGAAGGTTTATTTTGTCCCAAGCGCAAGGATTATTCACGGACAGGGGGAGAGTGCCGAAAAGCGGACGGATGCAAGGATCCTGTTTTATCGCTCCAGATACGCCTTTTTTCGAAAGTGGCACCGTCGAACTTTTTTTGCGATGGGAGCGATCCTATTTATCCGTTTATTGGTCAATACCGCCCTGACCTTTATCGGTGTGGGATTAACTTGTGCCCTTCACAAGAAATTGCGGCATCAATTATTGACTTACATCAAGCTGATCGTATGGCATGCTAAAGGGTGTCCAACCCTGTGAAACCGGCTTTAATGGGTGATCATTAACATCATGTGCGGCATCATGGATCACGACAACGGGCGTATGGATAACGCCGTGCACGGAAATCGGCTTCCGACAGATATTCGGAATATTTTACTCATTCAGTTGGGCGATATCGGTGATGTCGTTCTTTCTCTTCCGGCAATCATGGCGTTGCGGTCGCATTTTAGCAAGAGCCGCCTGGTCGTTTGTGTTCGAGAAAAAGCTAAAGGGTTGTTGGAAGATACCCGTGAAGTGAACGACATCCTGTCCGTAAATAAAAAGAAACGGCTCCTGTTGGAGGAGATCGAATATCAGATCCAGTTTTTTTCCAAACTCCGAAAGTACCGGTTTGATCTCGCCATTGACCTTCGGACCGGGACGCGGGGAACCGTCATCGCGCTTCTTTCAGGTTCTCGATACCGGGTCGGCCGTCTGGATGATGGGCCTCAAACGTGGCGAAAGGCGTTTTTCACCCAACTGGTTAAGCCCGACCCGAGCATTGAGCTGAATCAGTATGCTTCCGAACATCACCTCAACATCCTGGCTTCCATCGGTATAACGGCACAAGACCGGATTCCGAATCTTAGGGTGACGGTGGAGAAGAGGCGGCGGATTCTGGGCATGTTGGCCAAAGAGGGGGTTCCCATGGATAAACCGATGGTGGTGCTCCATCCGTTTTCATTGTGGCCCTACAAAGAGTGGCGACATGAGCGGTGGGTGCGCCTCATCGACGACCTGACCGGTACGCACCTCCTTTCGGTTCTGGTCACCGGTTCGGCGGGAGAAAGGAGAAGGGCTTCGGAAATGCTGAGGCCGTTCCGACGCAATGTGTTCAATCTTGCCGGCAAGACGGATATCGGGGAACTTCCGGCGCTTATTGAAGCATGCCGCCTTTTTGTCGGAGTCGACTCGAGTGTTTTACACATCGCCGGTGCAGTGGGGGTTCCGACGGTTGCGATTTTCGGTCCCTCTTCACCGGTTACCTGGGCACCCAGAAAAAAACGGCACGTGAGTGTATCAAAGGAGATGCCCTGCATCCCATGTCGTCAAAAGGGATGCCGGGGAAACGGCATCAGCCGATGCCTCGATGAGTTGAGCTACGAAGAAGTGAAAAAGGCAATCGATGCCCAACTGGAGTCCTTAAGCCCGTGACAGCGATCCGGTTATTTGATAAGGATGACTTTATATGAATGGAGTTAGCCGCCCAAAACCCATTTCGGCCGGATTGGCCAGGGAAGCGATATGGATTCTGATTCTTGGCTTGATGATCCGGATCTATGCATGCCAATACACTTATATCATCAATCAGGACGGTACGCTCTATATTCATCAGGCGCGGGCCATTTATTACGGGGAATGGGGCAAGATCACTTCATGCGGGACCGGCTTCTTGTCCAATTATCCTTTTTTTATTGCAGGGGCCTATTTCATTTTACACGATTGGGTCGCTGCGACCAAAGCGGTATCGCTGGTTTTCGGCTCCCTGACACTCGTTCCTCTGTTTTACCTTTATCGGCGATTCTTCGATATCCGCCTGAGTGCCGTTGCCACGCTGATTTTTGCAATGATGCCGGTATTTGTGGGGCAGAGCGCGGATTCCATCCGCGATCCGGTCTACTGGTTTTTTATGGCCCTGGGAATCTGCTTTTTTACGGCCCAGATGAGAAAAAACGCATATGGATATCTGCTGGCATCGAGCCTGTCGTTCTTGATGGCCGGTTGGGCCAGAATTGAAGCCCTTCTCATCATTCTGCTGACGGCCGGTTACATTCTGTTTTTTAATCATGAGAAGAAGGGCATCAAGCTGGCCGTCTTTTTTCTTCCCGTTGCGCTGTTAACCCTTGTTTCATTTTCCGCTTCATTTATTTACAAGCTTCCGGCCTCAGGCCTCTATCGGTCAACAGAGTTGATTGCAAAAATGACCGGACCATGGTCCCACTATCAAGGGCTAAGGGCGGAACTCAAAGCCATGGCACCGCAAATCCAGAATCCCGTCGTACGATTTTTTCTTCCAGAGGCCAGGAATTTCGTCTGGTTGATCGCATTGGGAACGCTCGTCAATCGGGCTCTCGAAGCCTATTTCTATCCGCTCTTTATTGTTTTTGCTTTCGGTTTTCTAGGGGTGCGTCAAAAATTAAAAGAAGACGGCCGAATCGGCTATTTCTTACTACTGGTGGCTGGAGGGATCGTTCTGTTATATGTTCATATTCTCCACTGGTGGATGATCTATAATCGGTTTCTGGCTGTTATTATTTTTCCAAGCGCTGTTTTTGCAGGGCTCGGCCTTCAGCGAATTTCATCGTTTTTACAGAGACGTTTCGGTTTCGAAGAAAACGCCGCTCTATCCCTTATCTGTGCCCTGATCCTGATCTCCACACTTCCAAAGAATCTGCAACCCAGGGAGGCCGATAAGCTCGTATTCAAGGAGGTCGGAAGCCGAATCGCTTCCTTGGAGGGAAACCATGATGAGATTTCCGTAGTCTCCCCCATGGACACCATCCGCTGGCTCTCCTTTTATGCCAATCTCGGCCATAAGGGTGCCCCATGCCCGCAGCCCTATAATAACTTCGATGAGGTGACGGGGGAAAATTACAAGGAATTCATCCGCAATTTGCGTGAAAGGCGCGTCAAATATGTTCTGTGGGATGAGAAGCACTGGCCTCAGGGCCGATTTGACTTTTTTCAACCGGATTACCGGCGCCATTTTGAAGAAATCGGTCGATGGCATCACCGGGATACCGGACGAATGATTTTATACAAATTTCACTGACAGGTGAAGATGGTAGAGGCATTCGGCCGATCCGGCGGGTTCTATACGGATGATAAGAGGTCAACCAATCGACGGTGAAAAAATGACGATTAAAATCCTGATCGGCATCCCGGTTCTGGATAATGTTGAAATGGATCGGTTATGCCTTGATCACCTTTTCCGGTGTACCGAAACAAAGCGCGTCGATTTGAAAGTCACCGTGCTGATCGTAGATAACGGATCTGAGGAGGACATTCCCGGATTGCTCAGAACCGATTTTAACAATGCGCGATTTCCCATCTATTATCGGCGGAACCCGAAAAACATAGGCGTGGCCGTTGCCTGGAATCAGATTCTGTGTTTCTCACCGGATCCGGTGCCGGGCCCGGAATTCTATTATGACTACTATGTCATTTCCAACAATGATGTGCTGTTCGGGTCGGATTGGCTCGAGCCGATGGTGGAGGCCATGGAGGCCGGTCCCCGAATCGGATGGGTTTCCGCTCTGGAGAACGGTTCGCCGGTGTTGGATGAATTGCTGGAAGCCCATGCGATTTCAAAACAGTATCGAATCGACCCGACGAGGCCGTTTACTGCAGCGGATATCCGTGAAAGCGTGGATCGGATCTATGATAAATGGGGCGGCCACGATGCGTTCTGCCGGATGATTCAGGAGCGCGGACTTCCTCTTTTTATCCCTTTTGTCAAAGATGGGCGTTCTGCCGTCTGCTTTATGGTCCGTCCGGAAATGATCCGCCAAATCGGGTTTTTTGACGAGGATTTCGCTCCAATCGGAATTGCCGAGGACCTGGAATATTTTCTCAGGATGGAGGGGATGATCAAGTCATCCATGCCGGATTCTGAAACGGGTTCGGGAGACCGGCGGTGGCGAAGCGGATTTTGCGGCCGGAGTATCGTTCACCACAACTGGTGCAGCACACGCCAGGGGAGACATTTCAACGGTCGCAGCTGGGATAAGATGAGGGAGAAAAACTGGAAGGCCAAATTCGGCAGATCAAAAAAATATTATACGCGGCTGCTGAAGTGATAAAAACCGCCTTAATCCCCGATTCCCCATCCGCGGTGGATTCTGACATAACATCGATGAAAACGATTGCGTTGGCGATTGAGAATTTCAGCCGATATGCCGGCGGCGCAGAGGCTTACGCGGTTTCTCTGGCCCAGAAGCTGGCAACGGAAGGGTGGGAAATCCACCTTTTTGGAAAAACATGGGATGGGGAACCTGCTCAAGCCTATTTTCACCGGATCCTGATTCCCGATTGGCTGCCGGCGTGGATTCAGATATTATGGTTTGCCTTTCAGCATCGTCGGATGATCCGACTCCGCCATTTTGATATTATCTTGGGATTCGGCAATACGATTCGAATGAACGTCTACCAGAGCCATGGAGGGGTTCATCCATTGTCAACCGCCCGGAAGGCCTTTTCCGAACCGAACAGGTTGCTCCGGGGTCTGAAACGATTACTCATCCGTTTTTCTCCAAAGCAGTGGGCTCGCCACTGGATTGAGTCCGCACCGTTCCGCCAGGTTCCGAAACCTGTACTGGTAGCCATTTCCGAGATGATTCGGACCGATATCCGATCTTTCTATAACATCAACGACCCCATTTCGGTCGTTTACAACGGTGTTGATACCGCTCGGTTCAACCCGGAGTCATGCAGGCAGCTCCGCGGAAAGCTTCGGCAATCGCTCGGCTTGGAACCGGAAGAAGCGGTTTTTCTTTTCCCTTCCCTTGATCTTCGAAAGAAGGGGATCCTGCCGCTCGTGGAGGCTTTGGCAATCCTGAAAGGAAGAACACCCCAAAAGTTTCGTCTTTTGGTGGCCGGGGGGCGGCCCGGCCATTTTCTCCGGGCTCGAATTCAAACGCTCGGCCTGGAACGGTTTGTATTGTTTCTCGGTCCGGTGCGGAACGTGGAAGAGTGTTATGCAGATGCGCAGGCATTGGTTCTACCGACCTATTACGATGCCTGCAGCCTGGTAGTCATCGAGGCGATGGCCTGCGGACTTCCCGCCGTCACGACGCAATTCAATGGTGCTGCCGGAATCATTGAAAACGGAAAAAGCGGTTTCGTTATTGCCCATCCTCCTGATGCTGAAGAGATCGCCGACTGCATGGAGCAACTGCTGGTCCCCGAGCGCCTGGAGGCGATGGGCAGGGCTGCCGCACTGGCCGGGAGCCGTTTTTCCACAGAAAAAAATCACCGGCAGATGGTTGATATCTTTGAGGCGGTTATCTCTGATGTGCATTGAAAAGACCTATGAGCCGCGTGGCCGGTGATGTCACTTACCGGTCCTATTTGTTTTGCAAATCGCTCATATCTTTGTTAGGTTACACAAGGATAAAGGATACGTGATTGCCGATTTGATAAAATAGGAAACGTGGATCGGATAGAAAATATTCGGATTGAAATGAATTGAAACCGTGAATAGGGGGAAATATGGCGATCCATCCGGAATTGCTGGAAATCCTGGCGTGCCCCAAATGCAAAGGAGATATCCGCCTCAATGAATCCAAAGACGGTCTCATATGCGACCGGTGCAGGCTGCTGTATGAAATCAAGGATGATATCCCCATCATGTTGATAGATGAGGCTAAACCGATCGAGTGACCGATGCCGTTTGTTCGCTGGGGGATGAGGAAAACGACTCTTCTTATCCGGAAGCCCTTGCCATGAGCAAGCCGCAGATACCCAAACCGGTCAAACTGATCATCGGCATTTTTTTAAAAGACAAAAATCTGTTGAAATCCATTTCGGTCCGGTTGGTTGAAAAATTCGGCCCTTTGGATATGGTGAGTAAGTGGTTTCCCTTTGACATGACCGACTATTATCGGTCAGAGATGGGAAGCCCTCTTTTCCGGCGCATGTTCGCTTTTAATGCGTTGATCCGGCGGGAGGATCTGGCAGGGATCAAACTGGAAACCAACGCTTTGGAACGGGAATACATGCAAAGCGGCAGGCGCACCGTCAATCTGGATCCGGGGTATCTGTCCCGTGAGCATTTTGTTCTGGCAACAGGGAAAAATTATACGCATCGCATTTACCTGGGAAAAGGGATTTATGCGGATTTGACCCTCATTTATTCCAAAGGAGCGTTTCAAACCCTCCCATGGACTTATCCGGATTATGCCCAGGGACCGGTCTTGAACTACCTTCAAAGCGTCCGGGTCAAATATGTCTTTGATCTTGGCGGCGTGCGGTTTACGGGAAGCCCCGCTCTTTAGAGCGGGGAGCTTCAAAATAGCGGACTAAAGGATCGCGCCATGATGAAAAGCATGACGGCTTACGCCAGAGCGGAAAAAACAGAAGGGAAACTGGAAACATCGGTTGAAATCCGCGCTTATAACAGCCGGTATCTGGATATCGCGGTAAGGATCCCCCATGATTATTATTCTTTGGAAGAGCGGGTCAAGCGTCTTATTTCGAACAGGATAACCCGGGGCCGTGTGGAAATAGCCCTCATGATCAAGGACCGGTCTGAAGGGGCTGTTGCGTTTGAGGTCGACTATGAAAAGGCAATTGCATTAAAAAACGCCCTGGTTCAATTGAAAGGAGTATTGGAGATCGACGACCCGATCCCATTTTCTTTGATAGCCGATGCCGAGGGGATAGTTCGAGCGGCTGCCGTTGAAAAAGATCTGGAACGATGCTGGATACTTCTGAACGATTGCATCGAGAAGGCGATGTCCGATCTGGACGACATGCGGCGGATTGAAGGGGAAGCGATCGCAACGGATTTTAAAAGTCGGCTTGGAACCATTGAAAAAATAATCGATACCGTTGAGAAGGAACAGACACAGGGGATCGGCGAGTTCCAGGAAAAATTAGCGGAACGGCTGACAAAGCTGATACGAAGCGCCGTCGGAGTGGACCCGGACCGGGTCGCGCAGGAAGTGGCGATCCTTGCGGATAAACGGGATATTTCCGAGGAAATATCCCGGGCGAAAAGCCACATGGCTCAGTTCAGAACGATCATGACATCGGAAGAGCCGGCGGGTCGAAAGCTGAATTTTCTATTGCAGGAGTTTAACCGCGAGTTTAATACAATGGGATCCAAAGCCGAAAACGCTCGTATTTCCCATATGGTCGTCGAGGTCAAATTCGAATTGGAAAAGATCAGGGAGCAGGCCCTCAATCTGGAATAATTCGATCGGGCTTCTGAGGCACACCATCCGGTATGGCGACCTCGATTTCGTGCAAGGAGAAGGATTTTGGGTATGGAGCAGACGCTATTGAATATCGGTTTTGGAGGAACAGTAGTGGCCGAACGGGTCATTGCCATCGTATCTCCCAATTCAGCGCCCATGAAACGCCTGAAGGAAGAAGCGAGAAAGGAAAAGCGACTCGTGGATGCCACCCATGGGAGAAGAACCCGCTCCATCATTGTAATGGACAGCAACCATGTCATCCTCTCTGCCATACAGGCGGAAACCATATCCCAACGGTATGCAACGCTTAAGGAAAATCCGGAACGATAGATCGTCTTTTTTCGACCATCCGGCGGCGAAGATACGGCGTGTGATTTGTAACATCATAGGACCATGAAAAAAACAGGGAATCTTTTTATCCTTTCCGGCCCTTCCGGAGCCGGCAAAACAACACTTTGCTCCGCCCTGCTCAAACGGTTTCCCGTCTTACGCTATTCTGTTTCTTATAGCACCCGAAGCCCCAGATCGGGCGAACAGGATGGGGTGGATTATTATTTCATTGATGAGGAGGAGTTCAAGAAAGGAATCGAAACCGGAAGGTGGGCCGAATGGGCCCAGGTGCATGGCCGTTTTTACGGAACATCAGCCGAAGTCATCGAAAACGGGTTGAAGGAAAAAAGCCAGATTCTTCTTGACATCGATGTCCAGGGAACACGTCAAATAATAAAGCGCTTTCCCAAAAGCATTTCCATTTTTCTTATGCCTCCGACAATGGAGGTACTCAAGGTCCGGTTGGAATCAAGAAGGACCGAGACAATGGAATCGGTTCGAGAACGGCTCGTCAACGCCAAAGCAGAAATCGCCCAGAAAGGCATTTACCGCCATATTGTCGTCAACGATCATTTGGAAAGGGCTCTGGATGAACTCTCGTCCATCATTCAATTTTATCTTCGAAAAGAGGCGTACCGGGAAAGCGCCGATGCTTGATCGGGCGTCCGCCAAACGGAATCACTCCTGATTCCCGACCGTCGGATCATGTCTAAAACAGAGACCCTATATGGTTTTCATCCGGTTTTCGAAGCACTGCGCGCCGGACGAAGGCGGTTTTTTGAAATCTATTTCGCAACGGAAGGGGCCTCAGGACGCTATGCGCCGATTCGGGCGAGGGCTCTTCAGGAATCGATTTCCGTTAAGCAAATTCCGCGGGATGAGTTGAACAAAATGGCGGGAAGCCCGTTCACACAAGGGATTGCCGCCAGGGTTACCCCGTATCCGGCCGCCGAGCTCTCCGACGCGCTGAAAAAATCAAAAAGTGCCGGCGATTTCCCCTTTTTGCTTCTCATGGATAATATACTGGATCCTCAGAATCTTGGCGCGTTGATCCGAACCGGATTGTGCGCCGGTGTTCACGGAGTCGTCATTCCAAAGGATAGATCGACGCCGCCGACCCCTGCCGTTTCCAAAGCTTCGTCCGGAGCGCTTGAACATATTTTTCTGGTTCGGGTCACCAACCTGACGACCACTATTGAGTCGTTAAAGGAATCCGGGATATGGGTGTTTGGCATGGAACGTCATGCGACAACCACTATTTTTTCACAAAACCTGACGGGGCCGGTTGCTCTGGTGGTGGGAGGTGAGGAAAAAGGGATCCGCCCTCTTGTCAGACGACATTGCGACGGACTGTTTTCCATTCCTCAAAGCGGAAATTTCGATTCTTTAAATGCATCGGTTGCCGGCGGAATCGCCATGTTCGAGGTTTTCCGGCAGCGTCATCCGCGGCCATTTCCTCAAAAAGGCCGATAAATGAATCCCATACCCCCCGTTGCAACCCATCCGCTTGACGCGAATTCATGGATTCCCCCTTTTTTTGTTCGCGTGATCCGGTCGTTGAAAGAGGCACTTTTCCCGGTAAAGTGTTTGACATGCGGCTGTTTTTACGCCCGGAAGACGGACTCCGGTTCAGCCGGATCAGGAGCCCCGTCAACGGAATTTTTTCTATCTGAGTCATATGAAAAGGCTTTTCAAATCCTTCTCGCTTCCCACCTGTGTCCTGACTGTGCCTCAGGATTCTCACCCGTCCGGTCACCGTTATGCCGGTCCTGCGGAATCATGTTTCGGGGCGGAAAAGGAGACGACCATGTCTGCCAGGAGTGCATCCGGTCTTTCAGGCGCTTCCACAAAGCCCGTGCCGTGGGGATTTACGAAGACCGGCTGGTAGAGGTCATTCACCGATTCAAGTATGATGGGAAAATCCAACTGGCCCGACCTTTGGAAATTCTAATGTTCATGGCGTTCATCCGTCATTGGACGGATGATCCCGTCCATTTGGTTCTTCCGGTTCCGTTGCATGGTGAGCGGCTTAGAAAGAGAGGTTTCAATCAGGCGTATCTTCTGATAAAGGACTGGCCGATGTTTTCAACCAAATCCCATTTGCCGGATTTTGACTATCAGGTCGGAAAAGACATCCTGCAACGGTCGGTGAAAACAAAATCCCAGACCGGATTGAATCGCGAGCAGCGCCGGATTAACCTGAGGGGTGCGTTTACGGTGAAAGATCCGGCGAAAATATTCGGGAAACGGGTGCTTATTGTAGATGATGTCAACACCACCGGGACCACCATCGATGAATGCGCTCAGGCGTTGCTCGGTGCCGGTGCCGATAGAGTGGACGCGCTGACGCTGGCAAAAGCCTTATAGGAGCTTAGCCCGCACCGGATGCGGAAAATGACGTGCGTGGTTGTGATTCACGATGATGCACATGGAAGAAGGCAAAATCGATGGGAAACGTTCGCAGAAAGATCGTCGATCAAAATGAACTGAAGGAGATCCTTAAACGGATCCGGGATATCGGCGAAAGGATCGCCTTCACCAACGGATGCTTCGATATACTCCATGTGGGCCACGTGCGCTATCTGTCCAGGGCCAGGTCATTTGGAGATGTGCTGGTGGTGGGGTTGAATTCCGATGATTCGGTTAAAAAGATAAAAGGGGATCAGCGCCCGATCAATTCCGAGAAGCATCGGGCTGAAGTCCTCGCCGCGCTGGAGTGTGTGAATTACGTAACGATCTTCAGTGATCCGACCCCCCTGAAATTGATTAAAATGGTCAAGCCGGACGTGCTGGTGAAGGGGTCCGACTGGGAGGAAAACGAAATCGTTGGATCGGATGTGGTGAAGAGGAAGGGAGGAAAGATCATGAGGGTCCCGATCGTTCCGGGTATGTCGACATCAAAGCTGATCGAACGGATTCAAAGAGGGATTTGATGGGTTTCTTTGCGGGTAAATCCAATCCGCTTTATTATCAATTTGAACCGCTCCTTTCCTATCCGGAAATCCGCCACGGGATATTTACTCGTCATTCCGGACACAGCTCTCCTCCGTTTCACAGCTTAAACATCAGTTTTGGGTTGGGAGATGATCCGCGGAACGTATTGAAGAACCGGCAGGTCGTTTCCGACTCCATGGGGGGAGGGAATCCGATCTTTTTGGACCAGATTCATGGAACGGATGTGTTTGTCGCTGATGGAAGCGACCGGCCATCCGGAGCGTTGAAGCCGGACCTTCCCAAGGCGGATGCCGCGATTACGGATGTTAAGGGGAACACGCTTGTTGTTCAGGTGGCCGACTGCCAACCGATTTTTCTTTACGAGCCGGCCCGGCAGGTGGCCGCCGGTGTTCACTCGGGTTGGCGCGGAAGCATCAACAATATCATCGAAAAAACCATACACGAGATGCAAACCCGCTTCGGATGCGATCCGAAGCGGTTGATCGCCTGCATCGGGCCGTCTCTCGGGCCCTGCTGTGCGGAATTCATCCATTACCGGACCGAAATTCCCGAGAAGTACTTGGCATATAAGGATCGATTAAACCGAATCGACTTCTGGTCGATCAGCCGGGATCAGCTTCTGGATGCCGGCGTTTCGGCACCACACATCCATGTCAGCGGGATATGCACCCATTGCCGTACGGACCTTTTTTTCAGTTATCGCGGTGAGAAACGAACAGGCCGGTTTGCTGCTGCCATCGGCCTTATTAATGAGCAGGAAACAGAGGCATGATTCAGGAAACAGGGCGCATTCTTCACAATACGAAGGTCGGCTCCGTATATTACCGAATGGGGTTGGCGTGCAGTGAACGATATGAAGAGGCATCCCCCGGGCAGTTTGTTATGATTCATGCCGGAGAAGGGGATCCTCTTCTCCCCCGCCCCTTTTCCATCCATCGGCTGGTGATGTCCGGAGGCCGGGTCAACGGAATAGAGATTCTTTATAAGGTGGTGGGGATTGGAACACAGAAAATGAGCCGTGCCGGAAAAGGGGATACGATCCGGGTTTTAGGACCGCTCGGAAACGGTTTTCGCGTGATGGACGGGGTGCGCCGGGTATTCATTATTGCCGGAGGGATCGGGGTTGCCCCTCTATTTTTTCTGGTTGAGAGGATTCTGGCAAAAGGGGTATATCCGAAGGAGTGTCATCTATTTTTAGGCGGAAAGACTCGCAAAGACGTGTTGTGTCATGACGACTTCGATAAAATGGGGGTTCGGATCGTCATGACAACGGATGACGGGAGTGCCGGGAATCAATGCCTGGTTACCTATCCGGCTGAAATGGCGGCGGGAAAAAATCCTCCGGACATGATGTTTGCTTGCGGGCCGGCCGGGATGCTTGCTTGTGTGGCTCAGATGGCCGCGAAGCTGAATGTCTTTTGCCAGGTATCGGTTGAAGCGATTATGGCCTGCGGTATCGGGGCATGCATGGGATGTGCGATGGATGGTCAAGATCCCGACCGGTATCTCCATGTCTGCCGGGACGGGCCGGTGTTTGATTCAAGGCTCCTTAAGTGGGGATCAATACATTCATAACAATTTGATTTTAATTAAAAATACGATGGTCAAAGAAAAGTTTCAATTTGGGATTGACACCGGTATTTTGCCGTGTTAGACGCTGTAACCTTACACGCGTTTTATTTCATGCAACCCAGAGGGCGTTCTTTTTAATGAATAGGGAAACCAGGCGCTTTATCAGGGAACTGGCCTATTACAGCAGCCTTGGATTCCAAATTGCGTTGTCCATTTTCATCGGTTTGGGCATCGGTATTTATCTTGATCGGAAACTGAACTCAAACCCGTGGATGACACTCATCTTCTTGGGACTCGGCATTGCAGCGGGGTTTCGAAACATCGGGCTTGCCATGAAAAAGAGCAGGCGGTTTTGAATTCAAGTGAACCGGCGACATACTTAGGGTTTACCCGCCCCCTGCGGGATAGATGATAAGCTGGCGAAGATTTGTCCGACTCCTGCGGAGGCGGGTGAACCCTTCGGAAACAGGATGTAAGGCGTGAGATCGTGAAAATTCAGCAGCGGATGTTGATGGTGATCACCCGGTCCAATTGGGTGTTGTTCGGGGCTATCAGCGTGCTGGGGGCTTTCTTGACATCATCCGATTTTGCACTTGGGATGATTTGCGGGGGTCTGATGGTAACGGTCAACTTTCACATGCTCTATCGGACCCTGAAAAAAGCTCTGACACCTCCCTATCTTTCCTCCCATCATGTGGTTATCGCGAAGTATTATGTCCGCTTCGTTATCAGCGGCATTATTATTTTTTTACTCATTTCCAAGCACATTGTCGACCCTGTGGGTTTGATCATCGGCCTTTCGGTCGTTGTGGCGAGCATCCTTTTTGCAACCTTCATTGAGTTGAAAAAAATGATCTTCAAGGAGGCAGTGTAAGGTGGAGCATCCGTATCTATTCTTCGTGAAAATCTTCGAGTTTTTAGGGTTGGGTCCTTTTGCACACGATTATCCCCATGTAATTTATTCGTGGGTGGTAATGACCATTTTAATTGTATTCGGGGCATTGGCGGCCAAAAGCGTCTCCATCATCCCTTCCAAGGGGCAGAATTTTTTCGAAATCATCGTCGCGGGGATCGAAGATTTCATGGTGGATATCACGGGCGAAGAGGGCCGATGGCTCTTTCCGATTATCGCAACCGTCTTTATTTATATCTTAACTTGTAATCTGATCGGGCTGGTACCCGGATTTTTTCCGCCGACCGCCAGCCTAAATACCACCGCCTCTTGTGCATTGACCGTGGTGGTGTTCACTCACATTATTGGAATTAAATATCACGGAATCAAGTACATCAAACACTTCACCGGACCGGTATGGTGGATGATACCCATCATTTTGCCTATCGAAATCATCGGCCATTTGGCCCGAATTCTCTCACTTTCTTTCCGACTTTTTGGAAACATGATGGGACACGAACTCGTTTTGATCATTCTTTTCACCCTGGCCGGTCTATTTTTTGCGCCTCTTCCCATCATGGGGCTCGGTATTTTTGTTGCGCTCGTCCAGGCGTTCGTGTTCTTTTTGCTCTCCATCATGTATTTTACCGGTGCCATGGAGCATGCCCACTGATTTAGTACGAGCATCGTGACAAGCTAAAAACATGTTTTAGTCGTAATAGAGGAAATGGGAAATGGAAGAAGCCCAGAAACCAATTCAACAAAGGAGGTAGAGGAACTCATGGAAGCACAAGCATTACAGTTTTTCATCGCCAGTGTAACAGCGGCCGGTTTTGGAATTGCCATTGCGGCATCCCTTTGCGGTATTGCGCAAGGTCTCGGCTTGCGAGCCGCGGTTGAAGGGATTGCCAGGAACCCGGAAGCATCCGGTAAAGTGACCGTGACCATGCTGATCGGTTTGGCAATGATTGAATCGCTCTGTATTTATACGCTGGTTATCGCCTTGATTCTGATCTATGCCCATCCACAGGCAGCGGCCATCGCAAAGCTCTTTGCGCATTAAAATCGGTTGTTTCGATAAAAAAGGCCATACCCCAAAGGTGCGGCCTTTTTTACTTAAAGGGAACCGGCCCGGCGCGGATTCAGCGGCGACCGGGGAAAAGAATCTGTTTTAGAAAATGTCCGGTATAAGAGTGGGAAAGGGCGGCGATCTCTTCCGGCGTCCCGCATCCCACTACATTTCCACCTTCATCCCCCCCTTCCAATCCGAGGTCGATGATCGAGTCGGCGGACTTGATGACGTCCAGATTGTGTTCGATGACGATAACGGTATTTCCCGCATCCACGAGCCGGTTGAGAACCGTTAAAAGCTTTTGGATATCGTCCATATGCAGGCCGGTCGTGGGTTCATCTAAAAAATAAATCGTTTTACCGGTCCCTTTTTTGCTCAGCTCGCGTGACAGCTTAACGCGCTGGGCCTCCCCTCCCGAAAGGGTCGTTGCCGGCTGGCCCAGCCGGATATACCCGATCCCCACGTCGGCGAGGGTTTGCAGTTTGTTCCGAATTTTTTTCATGTTGTGGAAAAACTGGAGTGCCTGGTTTACGGTCATGTCGAGAACGTCGGCAATATTTTTTCCCTTGTATCGAACCTCGAGGGTTTCCCGATTATATCGTTTCCCCCGGCAGACATCGCAGGCCACGTAGACATCGGGTAAAAAATGCATTTCAATTTTGATGATGCCGTCTCCTTCGCAAGCCTCGCATCTCCCTCCTTTGACATTGAAGCTGAAACGGCCGGGTTTGAAGCCACGGGTTCGGGATTCGGGTATCTTGGCAAAAAGCTCCCGGATAAATGTAAATACTCCGGTATAAGTTCCGGGATTCGAGCGGGGTGTCCGGCCGATGGGCGACTGGTCGATGTTTACCACCTTATCCACATGCTCCAGCCCCAGAATCCGTTTATAGGCGCCGGCCGGAACGCGGGCATGATAGAGCTTTCGAGAAAGGGCCTGGTATAGGGTTTCCAAAATCAAGGTCGATTTTCCGGATCCGGAAACACCGGTGATGCATATCATGCAGCCCAACGGAAATTCGACGCGAATATCTTTTAAATTATTTTCGGTGGCCCCTTCGATGATCAGTTTTTTACCGTTTCCGGGGCGGCGCTGCAGAGGGACTTCGATCCGTTTACGGCCGGACAGATATTGACCGGTCAGGGACCGATCTTCCATTTCAAGGTCTTCAGGTTTCCCGGAAAAAATCACCTCTCCACCATTGTCGCCTGCTCCGGGGCCCATGTCGATGACATGGTCGGCGCGTCGAATGGTCTCCTCATCGTGTTCAACGACGAGGACGGTATTCCCGAGGTCGCGCATATCCAAAAGGGTGGATAACAGGCGCTGGTTGTCTCGCTGATGAAGGCCGATGCTGGGTTCATCAAGCACATACAAAACCCCCGTCAGTTTCGAACCGATCTGAGTGGCGAGGCGGATGCGCTGGCTCTCTCCCCCCGAAAGGGTATTGGCCGATCGGTCCAGGGTCAGGTAGCTGAGCCCAACATTATCCAAAAAACCGAGCCGTTCGATGATCTCTTTCAGTATCCTTTGGGCAATCACCTGCTTTTTACCGGACAGCACCATCTCTTTGGAAAACCGGCCGGCATTCCGGACCGATAGTGCCGTGATTTCAGAGATGGTCTTCCCTCCTGTCCGGACAAAGCGGCTTTCCCGTTTCAGCCGGGTTCCCCGGCACTCCGGGCATATGTGAAAGTTCATGTATTGTTTGATCTCCTCCCGCATCTGATGGGAATCGGTATCCATGTAACGCCGGTTAAAATTGGGAATGATCCCTTCGAACGGTTTTTGATATACATACCTTCGACCATCCCGCTCGAAGTAAAAGGAGATATTCTCGTTTCCCGATCCATAGCAAAGGGCATGTTTAAAACGCTCCGGCAGGTCTTTGTACGGGGTATAAATGGTGACCCCGTAAAACCGGGTCAGTGCATCCAGAAATTCCGCAAAATAAACCGAATTCCGGTTGGCCCATGGGGCAACCGCACCTTCCCTCAACGAGAGTTCCGGGTTCGGTATGATGAGATTCGGATCGAATTCGGTGATGGAACCCAGGCCATCGCACTTCGGACAGGCGCCCTGAGGAGAATTGAAGGAAAAACCGGCAGGCGTCAGCTCCGGAAAGCTGATCCCGCAGTGAACACATGCTGCTTTTTCACTGAAAAGGATCGGTTCTTTCCCAATGACATCAACGACGGCGACGCCGTCCGATTGGGCCATTGCCAGCTCCAGGGAGTCGGTGAGCCGGTTTTTCATGTTCTCTTTCACCGCCAGGCGATCCACCACCACTGCGATGGTATGTTTTTTATTTTTATCGAGTGCCGGGATTTCCTCAAGTTCATAGGTCTCCCCATCGATACGGACACGGGCGAAGCCTTCTTTTATCAGCCGTTTGAAGAGTTTTTCATGAGTTCCCTTCTGACCGGTGATCAAAGGGGATAGAATGATAATGCGGCTCCCTTCATCGAGCGACATGATTTGGTCCGCGATTTGATCAAGGGCCTGGGGAGTGATCGGGCGGCCGCATTGATAGCAGTGGGGAGTACCGACTCGCGCAAACAAAAGCCGGAGGTAATCGTAGATCTCCGTGACCGTACCCACTGTCGAACGGGGATTATGGCCGGCGGATTTCTGTTCGATGGCAATGGATGGGGAAAGGCCTTCAATGGTGTCCACATCCGGTTTTTCCATCCGCTCTAGGAACTGGCGAGCATAGGTGGAAAGGGATTCCACGTATCTGCGTTGCCCTTCCGCATACAGCGTATCAAAGGCAAGGGTGGATTTGCCGGATCCGGACAGCCCGGTCACGACAACCAGTTGATTTCTGGGGATCTGCACGTCGATATTTTTTAAATTGTGCTGTCGTGCGCCCCGGATGGTAATTTGATCGGAGGGCATGCTCTGTCGATGTGACTTTTCTAAATCGGTTTTGTGCACTTAAGACATTTAACGTGATCGGCGGCCATGCGTATGGCCGCCATCAGGCTCTTCGGATCTCCCTTCCCGGTGCCGGCGATATCGTATGCGGTACCGTGATCGACGGACGTTCGGATGATCGGAATACCCAATGTGACGTTGACGCCATCGGTAAAGTGGGTGAGTTTGAAGGGGATTAAACCCTGGTCATGATACATACAAACCACGGCGTCATATGCTCCTTTAATTGCCCGATAAAAAACCGTATCGGGCGGGAAGGGGCCTTCAGCCCGGATTCCGGTACGGGCTTCCCGGAAAACCGCCGGCCGGATGATCTCTTCTTCCTCTTTACCGAAACGCCCTTTTTCACCCGCATGGGGATTCAATCCGGCAACTGCGATTCTGGGATCCCTGATTCCAAAACGATTCATCAGCCCTTCTGCGGTGATCCGGATGGTTTTTGCGATCGTTTCAGTGGATATGAGATCGGGAACCGATTTTAAGGGAGTATGAATGGTAACAAGGGCCACTTTTAACCGTTTTCCGGCCATCATCATGACAAAATCGGGCGTATTCGTCATTTCTGCAATCCATTCGGTATGGCCCGGATGGCGGATCCCGGCCAGTTGAAGTGCCTTTTTATTGATGGGACAGGTCACCATCGCTTCTGCATCCCAGTTTAACGTCATTGTCACCGCGGCTTTAATATAGCGAACCGTTGCATCTGCCGTTTCCGGTGTGGTTTTTCCCCATGTCGTCGTATCCGGATTCAGCGATGAGAGATTTAACACATTAATGCATGATCCATCGTAAGTCCCGGATTCCGGAGTTGAAATGGGGCGAACAGGGAGGGGGTTAATGACAATTTTTCTAACGATTTCAAGCCATTTTATGTCGCCTAAAACAAAAGGTCTGCAGATTTTATAAAGACTTTGATGGGATAAGCCTGAAAGAATAATCTCCGGGCCGATACCTGCCGGATCTCCCATGGTGATCCCGATGATGGGGCGAAAATTCACAATGTCGAATCTCTCTTTTCCGTATTGTCGATTCATCCAAAATAAAACTATTTTATAAGGGATAAAATAGAATTTGCCAACAGATTTCATAACCGCTGAAATCTCTTTACAAATTCATGCAGGGGGTTGACCCTGGTCGAATAATCGTAGGACTTTTTTTGAAAATGAAAGAAATTTAAAGATTTAGTGAGATTTTAAAAGAACCCCATTTTTTTTCATTTTCATAACGGTATCGGATGTGCCCAAAATGTTTGAATAAACCATTTTAAAAAAATGTGTCGTATTTAAAGGGAGTTGCTGTTTGATACTAATTTTTTTATTGTAATAACAGATAGATATAAATTGTTAATAATTTGTTAAGAACTTAACGAAAAACAACATCCATCCGATTTGACACAGGGTCATTTCTGACGTATTCAGTCCGCAACATTTTGGGGCATCCGGTCAATTTCCTAACATAATCTCCCTCACCAATGAAAATGAGCTGGCGTAATTATTTTTAAAAGACCTTTTTCTTTTTTTAAATCAATAGATTGGCTGCTGATTTGAGAGAACCTTTGGAAACAATGTGGGAACAGGTTAAGGCGAAAGTCAAGGGATCCATCCCCATCCACTGCTACCGGATGTGGATCGATCCCCTGATCCAAAAGCCGAATGGCGGGGACCGGATCATCCTGATGAGCCCCAACGAATTTTCGAGGAAGAGGGTCATGACCAATTATCTCGAACTGATCGGTTCGGAGATCAGGGCGGCCCTTGGGAAGAACTGTGAATTGTCCATTGAAGTTTCCGAAAGAGGTGATTTATCCAAGGAACAGACCGCTCCTCTTGTGGACCCCCAGCTTCCCCTTCCAAACCTCATTCCGCAACCTCATAATGGACGGCTCCTGCGACGGGAGTTCACCTTTGATCAGTTTGTTGTGGGCGGAAATAATGATTTTGCCTACACGGCCGCCCTCTCTCTTGCATGCATCCAAAAGCCCAGCCAAAATACCCTTTTTCTGTTGGCCAACCCCGGTTTGGGAAAAAGCCATCTCTCACAGGCGGTCGGACACCATATTTTGAACAAATCTCCTTCCGAGAGGGTTTATTATACTACCGCCGAGGATTTTGCCGGAGAGATGATTTATTCCTTCAAAAATAAGACCATTGAAGACTTTAAAGAAAAATACAAGGGGCATTGCGATGTCCTGCTCCTTGAGGATATCCATTTTTTAAGCGGAAAAGAACGGACGCAGATTGAACTCCACCATATCCTCGAATCACTGCTCGATTGCAACAAAAAGGTCATTTTTACCAGTTGCCACCAACCCTCGGATATTCCGAAACTCAACGATAAACTGCGATCACGCCTTTCCTCCAGTTTGATTTCAAATATCGATCCGCCTGATTTCAGCACTCGGGTCAAGATACTCAAAAAGAAAATGGGGTCGAACACCTTTGACATTCCCGAAGAGGTAATCTATTATTTAGCTGATGAGCTGACCGAAGACGTCCGGCAGCTTGAAAGTGGCCTGACGGGAGTTGTTACCAGGGCGCGGTTGATGTGTGTGCCGGTGGACCTCGGCCTTGCCAGAAGCGTTGTTAAAAATATGGTGAGACATCGGAAAAACATCACCATGGAAACCATTAAGAAGCTGGTTTGCACGCAATACCGGGTATCCATAGACGAACTGGTGTCCCGCTCGAGAAAACAAACCATCGTTCGACCACGGCAGATCGCCATGTATTTAGCCCGTCGATATACGGATGCCACCTTTCAGGAAATTGGAAAAAGCTTCAATCGGTACCATGCGACAACCATCCACTCAGTGGACAGCATTGAACGGGAACTCAAAGATAACGGGCAACTGCAGAAGCAGGTGGAATTTCTGTGCCAGAAACTTGAATCAGGCGCCTATTAACCGTTTTTTTTATCATAACCGTTCAATCTTTTTAAAGCGAACCCATTGAATTCAATGCTCGAAGGTCAATCATCAGGCCTTAAGGATCCTTCCCTCTATCATCTTCCTCCTCAGAGCATCGATGCGGAAGAGGCGATCCTGAGTGCAATCCTTCTCGATAACAGCTCTCTGTTGGACGTGGTGGAAATCCTCTCACCCGACGATTTTTACAAATCAGCCCACCAAAAGGCTTTCGCCGCGATAAAGGACCTGTTTGATAAAAGCGAACCGGTCGATCTGGTGACGCTCGCCAACCGCTTGCGTGAAAAAGGTCAGATTGAGGAGGTGGGAGGCGCAGCCTATCTGGCGCGGATCGTGGATTCGGCCCCCATGGCCGTCAACGCTCAGCACTACGCGAAAATCGTCTATGAAAAAGCGCTCCTGAGGCGTCTTATCGAAAAAGCCAATGCCATTGCCAGGCGATGTTATGAAGACCGGGGGAGCGCCGAGGAGACCGTCGATTTCGCGGAAAATGCGGTCTTCAGCGTTTCGGAAAAGAGGTATCGGCAATCGTTTTATGTCATCGCCGATTTGATCGATAAAAGCATTGACGCCCTTGAAGAACGGCAGGGAAACAAAGCGCTTTTCACGGGAGTCCCCACCGGTTTTTCCCAATTCGATGAAAAGACCTCGGGTTTGCAGAAGTCGGATCTCATCATTATTGCCGGGCGGCCGAGCATGGGGAAAACCGCATTTGCGCTCAACATCGCGAGAAATGCCGCTGTGGAGGCGGATGTACCATGCGCCCTCTTTTCTCTGGAAATGTCAAAGGAGCAGATCGCGATGCGCTTATTGTGCGCCGAATCGAGAGTCGACTCGCATCGCATGAGAAGCGGATTTATGAGCCAGGAGGACTGGATCAAATTTACCAATGCGGCGGGCGTCCTTGAAAAAGCCCCTATTTATATCGATGACACTCCCGGCATCTCGGCCCTGGAGATCAGGGCAAAGGCAAGAAAGCTCAAGATGGAAGTGAATCTGGGCCTGATCATTATCGATTATATTCAGCTCATGCGAAGCCACTACACTGCCGAGCGAAGGGACCTTGAAATATCGGAGATATCGAGATCTCTGAAAGCCCTTGCCAAGGAGCTTGATTTACCCGTGATTGCCATCTCCCAGCTTAACCGAAAACTGGAAGACAGGGCGGATAAAAGGCCTCAGCTCTCGGATTTGAGAGAGTCGGGAGCCCTCGAACAGGATGCGGACGTGGTAGCTTTCATTTACCGGGACGAAGTGTACAACAAGGATGAAAATAATCCGAGTAAGGGAAAAGCCGAAATCCTACTGTCCAAACAACGAAACGGCCCAACCGGCATCATTTCGCTCACTTTTCTCACGGCGTTCACTCGATTTGAGAATCCGGCGACAGTCGATACCGAATGAAGCGCCTTTTTGGCAATACCGGCGGCCTTAAAGCCGGCCAGATTCAAAAGCTCGAAACGATTTACCGTCGAAAAAGTCTCCCGCAGGAATTGATCACCCAGCCCCTGCTCCGGGATATGTGCCGGCTCTCCCAGGAAATACGTCGTCAAATCGGAGTGCTGATCAATCGGCAAGGGGAGGTGACCCATGTCATTGTGGGAGATTATCAAAAGCTCGTTATCCCGGATATCAGCGAATACCGGACCGCTTCAGGCCGGCTGCGAGGGTTGAGATGTGTGCATACGCATCTTGACAACACGGATATCACCGAGGATGACCTGACCGATCTTTCCCTGTTGACTCTCGACCTCATGGCCGTTGCGACGGTTAGGGACAATGGGGAACCGCACCGGATTCATGTCGGACATATCCTGCCGAAAGGAACGAGCATCCAGCCGTTTCAATTTTTCCGCCCCTTGAGACCCGATCAGATGGATATCGGTTTCATGGAGTTCATCCTTGCCCTTGAGGATGAGTTTTCCCAGGGCGTCGGTGCGATTGAAACCGATCCGAAAAAAGAGCATGCGATCTTGATAGGCTCAGGAGACCTTTCGAGGAAAAAAGGGGAGGAGCCTTTGGACGAACTCAAATCCCTGGCTGAGTCATGCGGCCTTTTCGTCGTCGGCGTTTTTCGGCAGCGGCAGCGACCCGATACGCACCTTCCGTTGGGTTATGGTCAGATTCAGAAGCTTTCCATTCTGGCGCTTCAGAAAGGGGGCACGATGGCGATTTTCGATGGAGAGCTGAACCCCTCTCAGATCCGTGCGATTACCGATCGCCTCGAGTTGAAAGTGATCGACCGAACTCAGTTGATTCTCGATATCTTCGCCCAGCGCGCTCAGAGCAAAGAGGGGAAGCTGCAGGTGGAATTGGCCCAGTTGAAATATCTCCTCCCCCGCTTGATTCTGAAGAATACGGCCATGTCCAGACTCACCGGCGGGATCGGCGGCCGGGGTCCGGGTGAGACCAAGCTGGAAATCAACCGCAGAAGGGCTAGGGACCGGATCGCTCAACTGGAGCGTGCCCTTCTTCAAGTCCGCCGGCACCGCCACCTGCAGCGATCAAAGCGGAAAAAAGCGGGGCTTCCGGTGATATCGATCATCGGATACACCAACGCCGGAAAGTCGACCCTTTTAAACACCTTGACCCACAGCCATGTTTTGGCGGAAAGCCGTCTGTTCGCCACTCTCGATCCATCCAGCCGCCGGTTACGGCTTCCGGCCGGGACTGAAGTCATCATTACGGATACGGTGGGTTTCATCAGGGATCTGCCAAAGGAACTGATGATTGCCTTTCGGGCCACACTCGAGGAACTGGAGTATGCCGATCTGCTGCTGCATGTCATCGATGTCAGCCATCCCAACATCTCAGAACGGATGGAATCCGTTGACATCATCCTTAAGGAACTCAATTTGAATCGAATTCCCACGATCGAAGTGCTGAACAAGAAGGATCTTATCGAAAAGGATGCGCTTGGCATCATTCAACAAAAATATGGAGGGATTCCGGTTTCGGCCGTCGATCGATCGACGCTCTCGGAACTGATCCAACAGATGGAGACCTTGGTGGGAAAAGATTCAACGAAACTTGTTGACATGGGAAACGAACGGATTATAAATGCATCCCCTTATGGATTTAGAGTCGATTAAACGGATCGGAATTGCAGCCGCTAGGGAAGGCGGCCGTGTTCTGGTTTCCCGTTTTGGAAGAATAACCCGGATAAAGGAGAAAAAAGGGGATATCGATATTGTTACCGAAGCGGATTTCGAATCCGAAGCCATCATCATAAAAACCATCCGAAAGGCGTTCCCGGATCATGCCATTCTCTCTGAGGAAAGCGGTATCGGGAAAGGAGATCCCCGATTTCAGTGGATCATCGACCCGCTGGATGGGACCACCAATTTCGCGCACGGATTGAAAATCTTTTGTGTCTCCATTGCCTTTGCATTGAACGGAGAAGTGGCGATGGGGGTGGTGTTTGACCCGATGGCCGGCGAGCTGTTTTTATCCGTTTCAGGAAAAGGCGCGACTTTAAACGGACGGCCCATTTTTCCGAGTCCATCCAGAAAAGCGGCTGAAAGCCTGCTGGTGACCGGGTTTCCCTATAACTTGAAAGAGATCATCGGCCCACTCATGACCCGGCTATCCGCGTGCCTGAAGGCCTCTCGCGGGGTCCGGCGGCTGGGGTCTGCCGCTCTCGACATCTGCTATGTGGCATGCGGCCGTTTTGCCGGATTTTGGGAGCAAAACCTGAATCCCTGGGACACAGCCGCCGGGTATGGAATTGCCAGGGAAGCAGGGGCGGTCGTCACCGATTTTTTAAATCAGCCGTTTGCACTTGACAAAAGAGAGATCTTGGTTACCAATGGGCATATACACAATGAGATGATATCGCTGTTGACGATTAAAGAAGATGAAAAATAAGGAAAAGTGGATCAACCGGCTTCACCAGGCCGACCATGTCGGTTGTTTTGGCGATTTTTCTCCCCAGGATCCGATATGCCGGCAGTTTTGCGCGCTTCGATTGCGGTGTGCCGTCGAAAGACATAAGACAGCACGGATTGAGCTTTGGGAAGAACTGATTTTGACGGATACGTCACCGATGAAGATGCAGTAGCGGGTTTTTATATAGGTCGGGCACTCAATCTCGCATAGATGCATTCCGGGAGTCCAACCCCTTTTTCGTATTCAACCGTTCCACAGGCTGCTTTAGAACCTTCCGGGTTATGGAGTTCAAGAGGGAAATATCTTTCCGGGATTTAGAATACCGTTTGGGTCAAAAGCGTTCTTGATCCGTTTCATCAAAGATATTTCCGCCGGTCCGATCTCCTTGGAAAGATAGCGGGCTTTCGTGATTCCGACGCCGTGCTCCCCGGAAATGGTTCCCCCGAGACGAAGCGTATCTTCAAAGATCTCCTCAACAGCGGCTTCCGCGCTTTTCAAGGCTTTTGGATCCTTTTTATTGAGCATGATATTGAAATGGATATTCCCGTCCCCGGCATGGCCGAAGCTGGCCATGAAGAGCCCGGTTTTTTCCCGGAGGGCCTCGATTTTTTCAATAATTTTGGGGATTTTGCTTCTGGGAACGACGATGTCTTCATTGATTTTATGGGGGGCGTATTGAAAAAGGGCCGGGGAGATCGCTTTTCTGGCCTTCCATAGGGACTGAGCTTCTTTTGGGTTTCCGGCAACCCGGAGGTGTTTGGCCCCGAATGCAAGGCAAAGATGGCCGATTTCCTCCATGGTTTCTTTGACATCCGATATTTTTCCGTCCGTTTCGATGAGCAAAAGCGCTCCGGCATCAACGGGAAGGCCCATGTTCAAATGAGCCTCCACGCATCGAATCGAGGCGTTGTCCATGAACTCCAGGGTCCGCGGGATTAAACCTCGCCCGATGATTTCCGATACGCTTTTTGCTGCCGCTTCCATTTTCGGAAAAACCACCGACATGGTCATTACGGATTCCGGTCGGGGCAACAGTCGCAACGTGATTCGGGTGATGATTCCAAGCGTTCCCTCTGAGCCGACCAGCAGTCGGGTGAGATCATACCCAACCACCCCTTTTACTGTTTGAACACCTGTCCGAATGATGTCGCCGTCGGGTAAAACCGACTCGAGCCCCAATACATAATCACGGGTGACGCCGTATTTGACGGCGCGAGGGCCGCCGGCACATTCGGCGATGTTCCCGCCAAGTGTAGAGAAATCAGAGCTTGAAGGGTCCGGTGGATAAAAAAGACCTTCTTTTTCTACTGCCGAATGAAACACAGCGGTTACGACCCCTGGTTCCACATGCGCAACCAAATTGTCTTTGTCGATTTCGAGAATCCGGTTCATCCGTGTCATGACGAGGACTAATCCGCCTTGAACCGCCAGTGAACCGCCCGTCATGCCGGACCCGCTTCCGCGCGGGATCACGTAAAAAAGCTGTTTGTTGGCAAGTCTTAATACGGCGGCTACTTCATGGGCATTTTTAGGGAAGGCAACAGCATCCGGCAGGTAGGACTGGGCGGTGGCATCGTACGCATAGCACGTCAGCTCTTCAGCCGTCCTGGTGCAAAAGGATTGGCCTACAATTTCTTGTATCTGTTTAAATATCGCTTCAGATAGTGGTGGCATCGGCGGCCAACTGTCCTAAAGTGACGGGGCCTGAAAAATTATTCCGGCACCACTTCCACTTCGATCTCCGGCTCGATTCCGGCATATATGCGGATAGGAATCTGATATGTTCCGATACTTTTTATCGGTTCAGGCAGCAACACCATCCGTTTTTCAAGAACGATCTGCTGTTTTGCGAGCGATTCAATGATGTCGCGAGCGCTGACCGATCCATACAAGCGGTCCTCCTCGCTCACTTTAGCGGCGATTTTGCAACGGACACCCTTAAGGCGGCCGGCCATCTCTTCTGCGAGGGCTTTTTCTTTAGCCACCTGTTTCTCGAATTTAATTTTGTTTTTTTCCATCAGTTTCCGATTTTGAGGGGTCGCGAGGACCGCTTTTTTAAGAGGCAAAAGATAATTCCGTGCATATCCGTCCGCCACCGTCAACTCGGTTCCGATCAATCCCAAAGAATCGATGGTTTCCTTTAAAATGACTTTCATTGTTTCTCCTCCATTCAATAAATACGTCGAATTCACCCGAACACTAGGCGGTTTCCTGGGGACGGGTGTCAATTTTTCGGAAATTCAGCCAGGTGTCGAAAAAGCCTATCCCGATTACCAAAAGGCAGACGATCTGTTGAAGGGCGATAATGGAATATAAACCGACCCGAAAGATCCTCGGGAGCTTTTTCTTTTCGAAATAAAACGATACGATGGCGATACCTTCGAAAAAGTAAATGGTCATGAAAACGATCAGGCCGTTCAGGCCGATCATTTTAATCCCCTTTTCCGGAATCAGGAGCAGGACTCCGGAGCAGATGACCCCCCACACCAGCGCTTCAGGAGCTTTCCATCGGTTTAGGGAGCCGAAATTCGGGCAAAACAGTTTTCTGGACAACAGGATTGGTCTTGCCATCAGGAGATTGGCCCATGCAATGAACAGGGTAGATCCGATAGCGAGCCCCGGTACGATTCTAACCAGAACATATTGGATCCGTTCCAGCGAATCGGAAAGGTCATTTAAGGCCTGCTGAGAAACCCCCATATGCTCATAAATAGCGACGGTTAGTTTGAGGTTTTTCGAGACATACTCGGATAATGAAACGGTAATTTCTATCTGGTTGAAGGTGCTGAATAAAAGCATCCCGATGCCGGAAGTGGCCAAGACCGCGAGTGAAGCGTATAAGATCGTTTTTTCGGCGGAAAGGTTCATTTCGGCAAATTCGCTCAACATGAATCCGATGACAAGCAATTCGATGAAAAAAACGATATCCATTGTAAATTGCCCGACAAGAGCAATCATGGCCGCACTTGATAACACCACAATGATGCCGCCGGCATTTCTCCCCAGCTTGATTCTGTAAAAAAAGATCGGCAGAGGCAAAAACAGCGCGCAAAAGATACCGATCAGAGGCAAATGAAGAGAAATCGCATAGATGAAGACGGTGATGAAAATGCCGGCTGCGATATCTCTTTGCATTCCCTTCCGGATTGCGGACGGCATCATCGATTCTCCTTCAATGGTCTTGGCAAAACGGATTCACTCTCCGTTTCAAAGGATCCGAATCGGACTGGCTGAGCCGGGCGGCGCGGGAATCGTCATCATCGGGATCGGTTCGCCTTACGCATGATCCAGTGACCCGACAAAGGGGAGAAGTGCGATGGTTCGAGCCCGCTTGATGGCCTGACTCAGGGAGCGCTGATGTCTGGCGCACGTTCCTGAAATCCTTCTGGGGACGATCTTCCCCCGTTCCGAGATGAAATGCCGGAGAGCCTTTGAATCTTTGTAATCGATCACGATGTTGCTGTCGGCGCAAAACCGGCACACTTTCCTTCGGTGAAAAATTCTTTTTTTCCCCGTATTTTTCCGTCTGGGGCCCTGTAAATCCATAGCCATATTCGTTACTCCTCGGGTTTTGTTTCGTCGGTTGGCGCTGCGGCGGCCACGACTTCCGGTTGTTCTTCAACGGTTCCAGGTTGAGACGGCGCGGTCTGACTTTGATCGGTTTTTTTATTTAGCTCGGCCGTCGCCTGGGCTTTCTGGGCGATCTCTTCCTTGATTTTTTCCATATCCACGGTGGATTTTTTGAGGATTGTCATGAATTTGAGAACACGGTCATCGATTCTTGAAAACCGTTCGATTTCATCCACTAACGCCCCGGTTCCAAGATAGTCCATGCAGAGATAAAAGCCCTTTACCTTCTTGTTGATTTCATACGCCAGGTGCTTCATACCCCATTGATCCAGGTGAATCAGCATCCCCTCTTTTTGGGAAATGATCCCCTCAAGGCGATCAAGAAGGACCTTGCGTTCTTCTTCGGGAACATCCGGGTTGGCAATAACAACGGTTTCGTATCGTCTCATAAGACCTCCTTTCGGCTATTAAGCCCCGCGAAAAGTCACGGAGCAAGGAATTGAGAAGAAAA
>JAZDGS010000013.1:0-63118 GCA_043806755.1 Pseudomonadota bacterium
TTTCTTGACTTGACTATGACGTAGCTGTAATGTAGCTTCAGTTTCGTTTAAACGGGTCAACTTTTGGCCCCTCAAGCCCTCTGGGATGAAGAAACGTAACCGAATCCATCGTCCTTTGCAATGATTTAAAACAGGTTTTTGCAATACGATAACCGACACTGAGGAAAACATCATGCACAAATTACTCACGGATCAGGTAGGTGAAAAAATGCTGCTTCTCGGCAACGAAGCCATCGCCCGGGGAGCCATCGAAGCAGGAGTTGCCTTTACCAGCACGTATCCCGGGACGCCTTCTTCGGAAATATCGCTCAATTTTTTCCAGATTTCTCAGGAAAGCGATCTCTATTTTGAATACAGCATCAATGAAAAGGTGGCGATGGAAATGGCGGCGGCGGCGGCCAATTGCGGGCTCCGTAGCATGGTCGTCATGAAGCATGTGGGAGTAAATGTTGCCGCCGATGTCCTGATGACCCTTGCCTATGTCGGTGTCAAGGGAGGGATGGTGGTTCTGACCGCCGACGACCCGTCCATGTTTTCAAGTCAAAACGAACAGGACAATCGATACTACGGAAAATTGTCGGGCCTGCCGGTGATAGAACCCTCTTCCGTTGAGGAAGCAAAGGAAATGGTTCCTTATGCGTTTGAGATTTCCGAAACGCTCAAAGAACCCGTTATCATGAGGACCACCACCCGTATCAACCATTCCAATGCGATCGTGACCTTGGGTCCGATCAGACCCCGCATCACCATTGGGGATTTTCAGAAAGACCCGTTCAATCTGGTACCCATACCTGCGGTCTCAAGAAAGCTTCATGCCAAACTTCTCGGTAACATCGAAAAAGCAGCCGAGTTGTCCGAGCATTCCCCGTATAATTTCATTTCGGGAAACGGCCCGTGGGGGATCATCTGCAACGGAGTGAGCTACAACTACGTCGACGATGCCGTTACCGATCTCGGGATCCGCAATAAGGCAAGGATCCTTCGTATCGGGTTCTCCCATCCGATGCCGACCGATCGCATCACATCCTTTCTGAAAGGATGTGAAAAAGTGCTGGTCGTGGAAGAAGGCGAGCCGTTTATGGAAGAAGCCGTCAGGTCAATCGCGCAGGAGGATGGGGTTACCATTCCGATTAAAGGGAAAGCCAAGGGCCTTTTTTCAAGGCTATTTGAACTTGATCCGGGTCAGGTGCGAAAGGGGATCGCCTCCTTTTTCAGCGTACCCTATACGCCGCCGGTGTTGCCCGTCCTTTCGGATATTCCGGAAATCCCCCAGCGACCGCCCAACCTCTGTGCCGGATGTTCACACCGTGCCACCTATTATGCGGTTAAAAAGGCGGCGGAGGGGATGGAGACCATTTACCCCACCGATATCGGCTGCTATACGCTGGGCGTGCTCCCACCCCTCTCCATGGCGGATTTCCTGTTGTGCATGGGTTCATCGGTGGACACTTCCGGAGGATTTTCGAAAGTCACGAATAAAAAAGTCATCTCTTTCATCGGAGACTCCACCTTTTTCCATTCAGGAATTCCGGGGCTTGTGAATGCCATTTTCAACAATCACAATTTCACACTGGTGATCCTGGATAACGGCATTACGGCAATGACCGGCCATCAACCCCATCCCGGAGTGGACATGACCCTGTTGAACCTGCAGGGATACGGAAGGGTCTCCATAGAAGATGTAGTCAAAGGGATCGGCGTCAAACATGTGACCAAAATCAAACCGTACAAGGTCAAAAAAAGCATTGAAGCTATAAAGGAAGCATTACATTTCAAGGGAGTTTCAGTCGTCATCTCTGAAGAGATGTGCGTTCTATATGCTAAAAGCCTCAAATTGGCCAAGGGTAAACCGTTCCGGGTGAGTGATAAATGCGCCAACCACCGGACCTGTTTGAGCATTGCATGCCCTGCATTTTATGTATGGAAGGATCGGGTGAACATCGACCCTGATCTTTGCACAGGATGTTCGGTGTGCGCCCAAATCTGCCCGGAGAATGCCATTCTGCCGTTGAAAGACAAAAAAAGCGGCTAAGTCGTCGGAACATTTTTCCGTTATTTTATCGACGGACTATTAACGCATACAGGATAAAAACAGATGAACACAACCAGATTGATCATCGTCGCGGTCGGCGGGCAAGGGAACCTGCTCACATCCCGGGTTCTAGGAGAAGCAGCGCTTTTAGCCAACCTCCCGGTTCGAATGAGTGAAATCCACGGCATGGCCCAGAGGGGAGGCGTTGTGGAATCGGCGATTGTATTTGGAGATGCCAAAAGTACTATCATATCGGATGGCGAGGCGGATGTGCTGATGGGCTTCGAGCCTTCGGAAACGCTCAGAGCCATAAACAAATGCAATTCAAACACCACTGTAATCACAAACCTGTCTCCGCTCATGCCCTTTACCGTCAACATCGGGAGAGGGATTTACCCGGATCTGGGGGAAATGCAGGATCTGATCCGCAAAAAAACGGCTAAACTGATCGCGTTCAATGCAACAGCTCTGGCAAAAGAGGCAGGGAATACGATGGCCGTCAATATGGTCCTTTTGGGTGCTCTGATTCAGACCAAAACCATCCCGCTGAGCGTCGAAAACGTCAAAGAGGCCATGAAAACGACGACCAAAAAGGCATTTTTAGACATCAACTTGAAGGCTTTTGATCTGGGCTTCTCAGCAGCTGCAGCCGGCTAGCACATAATTTTGACATTACCCGAAAAGGAGGAAAGCAATGCCCTGGGATGATGAATTTGAATGTATGCCCCTTGAGAAACTTCAACGGTTTCAGCTTAAAAAATTCAAGGAAACTCTGGCCTGGGTTTATGAAAAGATCCCGTTCTATCGGAAGAAATTTGATGAAAAAGGGGTCGGGCCTCAAGATATCAAACATCTGGAGGATATCCACAAACTCCCGATGACCATCAAAAACGATTTAAGAGACAACTATCCGTTCGGACTGTGTGCGGTTCCGATGAATCAGGTCGTCCGGATTCATGCCTCATCAGGTACGACCGGGAAACCGATCACCGGCCCTTATACGAAAGAAGATCTGGAACAATGGACCGAGTGTATGGCAAGAAATCTTTTTTCGGCCGGCATCCGTCCGGGTGATATGGTTCAGAATGCCTATGGACACGGGCTTTTTACCGGAGGGCTGGGATTTCATCAGGGGGCCACACGGCTGGGATGCACCGTCGTCCCGACGGGTTCGGGCATGACCGAGCGGCAGATCACCTTATTAAAGGACTTCGGAGCAAAAGCCTTGTTCTGCACACCCAGCTACGCTCTTACCATCGCCGAACGGTCAGAAGAGATGAAAGCGGATATCCGTTCCCTTCCGGTCTCGATCGGCGTGTTTGGCGCCGAACCCTGGACCATCGGCATTCGGGATGAGATCGAACACCGGATGGGAATCAAGGCCATGGAGGCATACGGACTGACTGAGCTGAGCGGTCCGGGCGTTGCTTTTGATTGCGAGGCTCAGGACGGGCTTCACATCAACGAAGATCATTTTCTGGCTGAAATCGTGGATCCGGTCACATTGGAACCGCTTCCGTTGGGAGAAAAAGGGGAGCTTATCTTTACTTCCCTTCAACGCCGAGCCATGCCCATGATCCGTTACAGGACCAAGGATATCACCCGATTTAGACGGGAAACGTGTGATTGCGGACGAACGTTCCTTAAAATGGATAAAATATTCGGACGCTCGGACGACATGCTCATTATCAGCGGGGTCAATGTCTTCCCGTCTCAGATCGAAGCGCTCCTGCTCGATATTCAGGAAGTGGAACCTCAATATGTATTGGTGGTCGGGAAAAAAGGTCACCTTGACCATCTTGCCGTTAAAGTGGAGGCAAAGCCAGGAGTCATCGAAGCGGGCGAGCAAAAAAAAGCCGAGGTTGAAAAAAAGATATCCAACCATATCCGCGGAATGATGGGAATCGGAGTTAAAATCGAGCTGGTGGCACCAAAAACCATAACCCGCAGCGAAGGAAAAGCGATGCGCGTGATTGATCAAAGGCCAAAGGGTTGATATAAAACCGTTCTTTGGAAATACCGTATCCATAAATGATCGACGACAAATGGCCGGCCTTAAAGAGTCGGCCATTGTTTTTTGCAAAAGATCTTGTACAAAGGATTGAAAAGCGGATATAAAATAAGATTTGAAGGATTGGTTCCACTTGGTTCCGGCTTCATGTTCAGCGAAAGCGCAGGACTGGTAAGACAGAAAATGGCATCTCAAAAACCCATACGAGCCGGCCGGTTAAGGGATCTTACTGAAAAACGCCAAAACAGTAAAAGCAAAGCCCTGCCGTCCAAAGCAGACGACCTCAAGTTTTATAGTGAACGATATCGGGTCTTCATCGAGGATGTGGCAGACGGGTTTTATGAAACCGACCTGAAGGGTAATTTCACCTTTTTCAACAACGCCTTGTGCCGTATTTTCGGTTATGGTCCCGAAGAAATTCAAAACCGGAACTTCAGGAAGTTCATGGATGAAAAAAATGCCAAATCCGCCTATGAGAACATAAACAAGGTTTATCGTACCGGAAAGGGAATTACCGATATCATCTGGGAAATCATCCGGAAGGACGGCGAAACCCGAATCCTTGAAATCTCCTCCAACCTGATCCGTAATGAAAACTGGAAAAAAATCGGCTTTAGGGGAATCGCACGGGATGTCACAGCGGAAAAGAAAGCGGCCCGATCCAATCAGGCCCTTTACCAAATCGCCGTAGCCCTTCAACGATCCCGGATGCTGGATGAACGGCTCGAGTACATCGTTCAGAAAATCCGGGAACTCCTCGGTGTCGAGGGCGCTTCGGTAATACTGATTGACAAAGAAAAAAAGGAATTCTACTTTCGAGTCGCCGATTATGAGGACATGGAAACCGGCCGGAAAATGGAAGAGATCCGGTTCCCCCTCAATAAGGGGGTGGCCGGCAGCGTCTATCGTTCCGGGAAACCGGTGATCGTTCCGGATACGTCCAGAAACCCTGACTTTTTCAATGTCGTGGATCAGCAATCCGGCTATCAAACGAAAAACATGCTGGATGTCCCCATTTGGGTTCAGGACCGGATGATCGGGGTTTTGTGCGCGGTCAACAAAAAGGACGGAAGTTTTACCCGCCGGGATATCGAACTCCTGAGCACCATCGGCAACACCGTGGCCTTTCCTATCGAAAACGCCAGAATCAACGAAGAGCTGAAACGATCGTATGAAGAAGTCAAAAGCCTCAATAATGCCAAAGACAACATCATTCACCACCTCTCGCACGAACTGAAAACTCCGGTCTCAATCCTGAGCGCATCCTTGAGTCTGTTGCAAAAAAAAATCGATCCGATCGAGGATAAAAGCCGGGAACGGATCATGGAGCGGGCACAGCGGAATTTGAATCGGATCCTGGAGATGCAATATGAAATCGAAGACATCCTCCAGGATAAGGAATACAAGGCCCATTTCATGCTCTCAACCCTTCTGGAAGCCTGCACGGATGAACTGGAAGCCCTCATCGAATCCGAGCATTTCGACATTCGGAATGCTTCTTCTAAAAAGACGAGTACCGGAATGGACTCTCTGATTCTTCGATTGCGGCGCCGTATCGAAGAGCTTTTTGGACCCCGTCAATCGACTCCGGAAAAGATATACCTGAATCAGTTTGTAAAAGAGTTGATCAAGAAACTGCGCCCTAAGTTCACCCACCGTAAATGCCGTCTGGTCGCCCGTTATGAAACCGTAGCGCCCGTATGGATACCGGCGGACGTGCTGACCAAGACGGTAGAGGGGATCATCCGCAATGCCGTGGAAAATACACCTGATGGAAGCCGCATCGAAATTGCGGTTCGCAGCCGGGAAAAAGGCCCAGAACTTTCAGTGAAAGACCATGGCGTTGGAATGACGACGGAAAAACAGCGACTCGTCTTTCAAAACCACTTTGTGACGTACAACACCCAACAGTATTCAACCCGGAAGCCGTACGATTTCAACGCCGGCGGAAAAGGGTTTGATCTGCTCAGGATGAAAATTTTCTCGGAGCGCTACCATTTTACATTGAACGCGACTTCCGAGCGTTGCCGTTTTATCCCTCTTGACTCCGATATCTGCCCCGGCAACGTGAAGAACTGCATCTATTGCAAAAGCGATAAGGACTGTCTTGGTTCCGGAGGAACGACGATAACCATTCAATTTGCACCGATGAGTCACTGATGACATCTTTCACAAACACATGATCAATCAATTAAAATGGATTGCGGCGATGAACGACAAACAACACAACCATGAACAGCCAAACAAACGGTTTGAGATTTCTCAGCCTTTCTTTCGGGAAATCGAAATTCAATTTCTCATTCATGAAATGAAAGACCCGATTTCCATCATCGAAACCGGGTTAAGAACCGTTCTCGACCGAAAGGATAAATTCGGCTCCCTTTCCGTCCAGCAGGAAAAGACCCTAAAGCGGACTCTGAGGAACACGGTCAAGGCGCGAGAAATGTTAAATGGACTTCTCGAAATCGGACGATCCGAGTCAGGCGTCTGCTTTTCCTGTCAGTTCGATCCCGCCAAAACAATTTTACAGGTGCTTGCGGATGCTTTGGAAACCCAGGCCGATATTTCTTTCGGGGATTTCAACACGGCCGGAAATCAGGAGAGGCTGATTCGAATTCTCGAAACAAATGGAATTACAATTTCTATTTCTCCTCAGATCGGTCAAATGGAAATGTGCCAGGACGAAAACCGGTTCAAACAAATATTCGGCAACCTGATCAAAAACGCCCTCTACCACCGAAAAAAATCGATTCACATCCAGATCAACCGGGCCGATGACTCGCTTCAACTGGAAGTAACGGACGACGGGCCCGGTATCGACCCCCAGCACCATGAACTTGTTTTTCGTCGCTACGCTCAGATCATGGACTCAACCGTCGGAATGCCTCGAAAAGGGCATGGTTTGGGGCTTGCCGGCGCACTCATCATGGCACGGTCGCTGGGAGGCGATATCCACCTTCGAAGCAAGCTGGGATGCGGCGCCACCTTTGTACTAGTACTCCCCATGACACTGAAAAACGGTTCTCAAACCCCATTGGATTAAGGACCCCGGATCCAGCAATTTCTAAACCGAGCGATTCTCATGCCTGAAACAGAACCTATTCCGGAAAACGGAAATCCGCTCTTCGCAGCTCCGGTCGTTGAAGTCCGGCGTAACTCAAATGGCGGCATGAAGCTATGCTCTCCCCAGACCTTAAACCCCTATCCGCGCCATCTCCTTGAAAGGCTTTATGGTTGGGCGAAAGAGACGCCGGATCGGACCTTTATCGCCGAAAGAGGTTCAGACGGAAAATGGAACCGCATCACTTATCACCAAACGCTGCAAATCGTCAGATCCATTTCGCAAGCCCTGCTGGACCGGCAACTGACCCCTCAAACACCTGTAGCCATTCTTTCGGAAAACAGCGTCGATCACGCCCTATTGCTGCTCGGATGCATGCAGATCGGTGTTCCGCCGGCCCCTATCTCTCCCGCCTACTCATTGGTTTCCAAAGACTTCGAAAAGCTTAAAGCCGTTTTTCAGGCCCTTTCTCCGGCAGTCGTATTCGCTTCCGACGGGAAACGGTTTGAAACCGCCCTGTCGGTTTTGGATTTGAAAAAAGCGGAGATCATTTTAAGTAAAAATCCGATCAGCGTAATGAAAGCCACTCCTTTTTCGGATTTGACTAAAACTCCGGATACCTCTTCGGTGGACGACGCGTTTATGCGATTGGCACCGGAAAGCGTAGCCAAAATCCTGTTTACTTCCGGATCCACGGGGATCCCCAAAGGCGTGATCAATACTCAACGGATGATTTGCTCCAACCAGCAGGCCATTCTTCAGGTATGGCCGTTTCTGTCCGAACGGGCTCCCGTCATCGTCGATTGGCTCCCTTGGAGCCATACGTTCGGAGGGAATCAAAACTTCAACATGGTTCTTTTTAACGGCGGAACCCTATACATCGATGACGGGAAACCGGTTCCGGGGCTCATTGAACGGACCGTCGAAAATCTCATAGACATCCACCCCACCCTTTATTTCAATGTCCCCCGGGGGTTTGACGCCCTGCTCCCTTTTCTGGAAAAAAACGATCCCCTTCGAAAACGATTTTTCAAGAATTTGGATCTCATTTTTTACGCCGGGGCCGCACTTCCCCAGCATCTCTGGGAGCGCCTTGAAACGCTTTCCATAAAAACGCGGGGTAAAAAAATCCCGATCCTTTCAGGGTGGGGGGCTACCGAAACAGCACCGATGGTCACCATCGGACATTTTTTCAGCAACAGGGCCGGTCTGATCGGCCTCCCCGGACCCGGATCCACCCTGAAGATGGTTCCAAACGGCGATAAGCTTGAAATGCGGATCAAAGGACCGAATGTGACGCCCGGATACTGGGGGAACCCCGAACTGACCCGGCTCGCTTTCGACGAAGAGGGTTTTTATTGCACCGGAGATGCCGGAAGGCTGGTTGACCCCGATCATCCGGAAAAGGGGATCCTTTTCGACGGCCGAGTCGCAGAGGATTTCAAATTGTTGACCGGCACCTGGGTCCATGCCGGAATCCTACGCCTGGCTGTCATCGCCGCCTTGAGCCCGGTAGTTTCGGATGTGGTGATCACCGGTCACGATGCCGATACGATCGGCGCGCTCCTGTTTCCCAACATCGACGGATGCCAAACGGTATTCCGGAAAAAGATCAAAGCCCGTCATCCATCGGACCTGATCCGCCTTCCGGAACTCAGCGAATATGTGAAAATTCGCATCCGGGCCTACAACGCCCAACATCCCGCCGGCAGCACCCGGATATCCCGATTGCTCTTTCTATCCGAGCCGCCGGACATCGACGCCGATGAAATCACGGACAAAGGATACATCAATCAACGAGCGGTGCTGACACGCCGGGCCGAATTCGTCAATCGCATGTATAACGCCGGGCCGGATGACCAGGATGTCATCGTCCCTTAAACGCCGAATACCAATTTCGCCATGATTGTGAAGCTCCCCGCTCTAAAGAGCGGGGCTTCCCGGTAAGGAAAATATCTATTTCAGATAGCTTCCCTTGACCCCGCCTGAAAAGGCGGGGCTTGCGGGAAGCGGGCCGGTCAATACGGCATCGGCCTTGAACTCAATTTGACCGCCTAGTTTTTGCTAAAGGGTGAATCTCGATGGCTGAGTTCGAAAGGTTTCTAAGGAGATATGTTTTCCTTCGATCTGGGCGGCTGCTGCAATAGAGGCAATTTCGGCGGATGATCCGATATTTTTTCCCTTAAAAAACCTGTGGAACAGATACATCGAGAAAAAAACATCCCCGGCCCCGGTCGGATCCCCCGGCTTTATGGCCTGCTTTGCTCTGAATCGGACCTCTTCCCCGCTCTTGTTCCTGACATACCCCCCATCGGCTCCTGAGGTGACCACCACTTCGTCAATATCGAATTTCTCCACCAGCTCATTAAGGTTGAAGCCGAAAAATTCGAGCACCAGTTGAATTTCATCCCGGTCTCCCTTAATGATTGATGAAATAAAAAGAGCATCCGCGATCAGATCCGAAACCCTTGGAAAAATCCTGTTTCCGATTTTTTTCCGCACATATCCCGGAATAACCAATACCGTACAAAACTCATTTTCCTTAAGATAGGTCAGAACGCGGGGATCGACATCGCGGGGATGAAGCGGGCCAAGATGTATCAAATCAGCCTTATCAGGGATCCCTGAAATCTGAGAGGCCCCGATGGGTCGGGCGGTTGATGAGACGACTTGCGTCCGTTCTTCACCTTCGATCCGGTTGACAAAGCAGGTGGTTTGAGGGGTCTTGTTGCTGCAAACAAAAATCCCTTCCTTTTCCAGTTGTTCAATGATCCGGCGGTCACTCCACGCCACATTGGTGGCCACCCAAACGTTAAGTCCACATCTCTTATAAGTCACGCCCGCATAGGCGGTCACCCCTCCTAATTTATGGATGCATTTGTTACCGATCCGGATTTCATCCATTGTCGTCGAACCGACGACGATAACGGTTGAATGGTTTAAACTCATCGTTATTTCAGCGCTTTCATTCTGTTAATCCCATCTGATTTTCCCAGCAGCATCAAGATATCGCTGTCTTTTACGACAAAATCAGGATGCGGCACCAACACGAAATTGTCCGGCACCAATTCTTTTACGGCAATGACATTGATATGGTATTTGGCCCTTAAGTTCAATTCCCTGAGGCTTTTCCCGATAAAAGATCGCGGAGGATCCACCTGGACGAGGCTGTAATCCTCTGCAAGCGGAATGAAATCCAAAATATTCGGAGTGGATAAACCCCTCGCAATCCGGGCAGCCATGTCTTTTTCCGGAAATACCGTATCCGTTGCACCGACTTTTTTTAAGATTTTGGCGTGATTTAGATCCACGGCCTTTGCAACGATTTTCTTTACTCCAATTTCCTGAAGAAACAGACAAATGAGAATGCTGTTGCTGATCTGAGTGCCGGTCGAAACCACGACGGCATCCATGGTTTCAAGCCCCATCGCACTAAGATTCTCCTTATCCGTGGCATCCATGACAATCGCTTCGCTGCATTTTGAATTAACGGCCTGCACGCGATGCTTATCCGAATCAATGGCGATCACTTCATGACCGTCTTCAAAAAGGATTTTTGCCATATGAAAGCCGAACTTCCCTAAACCGATGACTGCAAATCGTTTCATCATTTCCTCCGTTATCCGATCATGATATTTTCTTCAGCATACTCGATCCCCTTCTCCCTGACCGGTCCTGCAAGAGCGTAGGAAAACGCTAAGACCCCCACCCTTCCGATCAGCATCATGACGGTAATCCAGAATTTTCCCGTTCCGGTTAACCCGGAAGTCGCTCCCATTGAAAGCCCGACGGTTCCAAAGGCTGAAACGGTTTCGAAAAGATAAACTAAAAAGCAGTTGGGATACCCGTTTTGAATTCCGGTTGAATCGGGGATGCTGATCAGTACGAGGAAAAAAATGGCCGCCACCAGCCCAAGCGAGATGAGGATAAGGGAAGTGCTTCTTGCAATCGTTTCATTTGGGATGCTTTTCCTGAAGAGATGAACCCGGATATCTCCCTTCATCCGGCTCCAGGCAAACGATCCGATCACGGCCAGGGTTGTCGTCTTGACTCCTCCGCCGCAGGATCCTGGAGAGGCTCCGAAAAACATCAGGAAAATCATTACGGCAAGGGTCGCCATCTGCAGCGATCCGATATCCACGGTATTGAACCCTGCGGTTCTGCAGGTGACAGACTGAAATACGGATATCAGGATCCCCTCCGAAAGGGATCTTCCCTTAAGAATGAAATTTCGTTCCAGATAAAAGAAAAAAACCGCGCCTGAAACAATCAACAGGGCGCTTGTCGCCAGAACGGTCTTTGTCTGGATCGACAATCGGACCTTTCGCTCACTCCGGCCGATCCCTGCATGAAACAGATCATAAAGCACCGGGAATCCGATTCCTCCCAACACAATGAGAACGGAAACCGTGATGTTCACCAGTCGGTCGGCCCGATACTCCATCATGTTGTTTGAAAATAAAGAAAACCCTGCATTGCAAAACGCTGAAACGGAATGAAACAAAGAGAGATAAAGCGCTTGAGTTGCCGGATACTCTCCGGACCAGCGGATAAACAGCACAGAGGCTCCGAAAAGCTCAATTATACCGGTAATCAGGAAAATCATCTTAACCAAGCCCAGAATGTCCTTCTTCGGCGTATGGGTGAAGATGTCCTGTATGATCAATCGTTGCTTAAACGATATGTTTTTCCCGACAAGGCGAAAAACGGTTACCGAAACGGTCATGACGCCGAGTCCGCCGATCTGAATTAAAAAGAGTATGACGATCTGCCCAAAAACCGTATAATAACTCCCCGTATCCACCACTGTAAGACCGGTAACGCAGACTGCCGAAGTCGCCGTAAAGAGGGCATCGATAAAAAGGATCTCTCCTGAAACCGTCGCTGCCGGGAGCATGAGAAGACACGTCCCGGTGCCGATTGCCGCGACAAAACTGAAAACGAGAACGGTTGCCGAGTCCATTCTCCGTATTTTTCCGGCCAAATATCCCATCATCCCCCACTACCCTGAACAATCCTTTTTATAACAGATCCGATTTATAACAGATCCGGCCAACGGTAAGCAAATCCGAAGGAGCAAGCTGTTCACTTCCGCACAGGATAACGCCGCGTTCGATCACATTCACCAGTTCGCGAACGTTTCCGGGCCAGCAATTGAAGAAAGTGTAAAAATTTTGCCTGAACCGATCGGCCGCTCAAAGCCGGCACTATCCATCAGGAAAAGTGTCAGCCGACAGACATAACCCGCCGGCAAGTCTTGCTCCGATGATGGCCAGGCATTCGGGGTCTAAATAGGCCTCCGAGCGCTTCTCAAACAAGACCGAGCAATGCGCCTGAAATTCATCATCGGCATCGTTAAAAAGCATCAGGAGCCGAATCTTTGGAAGCGCATCAAACCGGGCTGAAAATAGATACGGAAACTCATTTTCAGGTGGATACCCCTGAAGACGCTCCGCTGCTTTTTTTAACGCGTTAAGCTTTCCTGAAAACCGTTTTGAGATGACCTTTTCCACTTCGTTTGAAAAATATCCGATCAACGGGACGGCCCCCTTGATTTCCCTGAACGCCACCCATCTTTTATCTGTGGGCGGATCTTTTGGGCACAACATCAGATATTTCAAGAGAATGACGCTGATATCAAAAGGAGCCTTTTTCCCATCCATATCGGCGACTCCGTTTTTATTGATGTGGTATTTCCGGTTAAAAAAAGGGATCATCGCCGTTCTTTCTTCTATCCTGATTCCGAGCCTCTTTTCGACGAAAGCAAAATCAATTCCGGCCAGCTCTGCAAGATAATGATGGTATGTTTTTTCGAATACCGGTGATAAATTAAATACTTTTAGAGTCATTCGATTTGACAAAAACCCGGTAATTATTTATACGTTACGACTATGTTGGTTTTTCACCAATGAATGAGAAAAACCTATACATGCCTGTCGATGAAATTTTTATTTAAAACACATTATCCCATCCGATGCAAGTGCTGTCCGGATCGGTCAGGTTCGGCAAACGATGCTTCTGTAGCGACTCCGGCCTTCGAAGAAATCATATCCCCAAAAGGGGTGAAGAAGGTCTCCCGACATGGTGAGACCGTTCCATCGGAGACCCATAAACCATTGAAACGTCTAAAAGAAGGGATACGAAAAAGGAAAGGATGGAAATCATGATCCATAAAAAGGAGGAACCCCTATCCCCGAAGCCGGGGCCATCTCCGGAAAATCCTGTTTCCATTCACAACCAGAAGGTCAATGAATATATCAGGCAAGGCGATAAAGAATCGGCCGTCAAATTGTTATTCGAGCTGATCGTGCATTATGCTGGGCAAAACCAATTCGATAAAGCGGAAGCATTTAGCGAAAAACTGATGGAAGTCGACCCGATGGCGTTAAACGAAATTTATAAATCAAATGAAATCATCCAAGCGGCAAAAACCGCTTCCCAAGACCGGGATCATCTCTCAAGCTGGGCTGAGTTGTATGGTACACTGACAACAGAAGAAACCAATGCCCTCTATTACGCACTGCACAAAAACTCCATCGAAGGGGATAAAACCCTGATGAAACAAGGTGAGAAGAATGATCGGCTTTATCTTATCAATCAGGGGCAGGTAAAAATAACCTTTGACAAAAAAGAAGAGAAACTCCTCATCAAAACCTTAAACCCCGGAGATATCGCCGGAGCCGAATCTTTCTTTTTACCATCGGTCAATACCACATCGGCCGTAACGCTCATACCTTCCAAATTCAGCATTTTAAAGAAAGAAGTGATGGAAAAATGGAAAACCCATGTACCGGCACTTCAACATAAACTGCAGGGGTTCTGCCTTAAAAAAGACGATATTTCAGAGCTGATTAAAAATAAAAAAATGGAAAGAAGAGCCGAGCAACGATTCAGAGCACAAGGAAGGATCGTCCTCCAGCTACGGAACCCTTCGGGCAATTCAGTAGGGAAAGCATTCAGGGGAGAACTTTCCGATGTTTCAGCACATGGATTGTCTTTTTTCATCAAGTTGGCAAATCAAGAAATCGCCCAACGGCTGCTTGGGCGCACCCTGTCGGTTCAACTCATCCCTCAATCCACCGGCACAGAACACCCTCCTGATGTCGTGGGAACCGTTGTTGCGATCCATTATCAGCTCATAACGGATTATTCCATTCATATCAAGTTAAAGAAAGAATTGGATATTCAATCAATCCGGCAACTCGGTCTTTTAAACACGACGTCACCGGTTGAGTGAATGCCGTCATCCCGGGCTTGACCGGGCCATCCCCGCACATCATACGGGGGGATCCGGTATTTTTCCGGTCAATCTGTAAATACGCAAAACGTCTTAGATGATCGCAAAGGATTTGACAATTTCTCAATCAAGGAGTATTTGTTAACTTGGAAACTGTGGAGTCATTACGATGTCCGATTATCTGAATAATTTAAAACCCAAAGAAAAACGAAGGGATATCCGCCATTCCCTAAAGAAACCGATTGAAGTCCTTCTTCGCGGACATTCCTATATGGGAGATCTGATCAATCGAAGCCGAAGCGGTATTTCTATTCGGATAAAAGGGCCATTTAAAGTCGGTGAAGAAGTATTCGTGATTGAAGCTCTTCCCATCGGAGAGGCCCAGAAGAGAAAAGCCAAAATTATCCGCATCACTGCTAACGGGATCGCCATTGGGTTCGACCGGCCGGGATATTTTTAAATAGATCCCCTTCCTACTGCATTTGCCCAATAAAATATTTTAAAACCCATGGAGATCATGAGGCGAGCCTTTTGCCTGCGACGTTTAGCATCTGGGGTAAAAAACGCCATCTGAGTCTGAGCAGCATCCGATTCATTATCAGGAAGTCCGAATCCTGATATTTAAGAGTTTGATGTACTCGTTTTGATACACCAGATCCCTGAGGCTTCCGATAGAAACGGGTTCCTTAGGGGAAAGCGAAACCATGATCTTGTTCGGTTTATTGATAAACTTCTTAACCGCCTCTATGGATTGGGTTACAAGCGGATCATTTGCCCTGGCGATCTCCTCATCCATTTTTACAGTCAGTTGCCGGATAGTCTCATCGACTGTTTTTCCTTCTTTCCTTGCATAAAAATTGAGCAGCCGCCTCACCAGTGAATCATCGGTGTAGCTCAGTTCGGCTTCATTAATTTCAATCAGGGGAAAAGTAAAGAGCATCAGTGCCATTTTTTCAGGGTCCAATTCGATATTGGTCAAGCGAAACGAAAAATCGATATCCCCGATTTCTTTTGCGCCAAGGCGAAGGGTATTCAAGCGGAATTCCCTTTTCCGGTCATCATACTCATAATCGACCTCCATGTCCGCCTTGATGTTCTGATATCCCAAATCTCTGACGGTGTCATGATCTTCGATCAGTTGATCGGCATGCACACTGATTCCGTTTAAGGCAATATGAACGTCAAGCGATTTATCCTTCCCTGCCCTGGCTTTATATACGGTAATCTCGTCGATTTGTATTCCTTCTTTTTCCCCTGTGGCTTTAACCGTCACATCTTTCACGTGGGTATTTAGTCCGATCAGATTGACGCTCACCTTCCGATAATCGATTTCCATTAAACCGGAGGTTTTCGAAATGACCTCTTCGACTTTCTGCCTGGCGATCTTCTCCAGATGAAATTTGACACCGAAATATCCAGCCATGATGACGCCGGCCGCAATCGCCGCGGCTGCGATAAAGCGTCTTTTTCGACCCATTATTTTCTTCTCCTTATCCCTTTTAACCCTTAACCCGCTCCACATACTGTCCGGTCCGGGTATCGATGCGAATCCGCTCCCCTTCTTCAATAAAAGGCGGCACCTGAACCACATAACCAGTTTCCAACGTTGCCGGCTTGGTGCTTCCGGCTGCGGTATCCCCTTTCACCCACGGATCGGCCTGAGTTACCCTTAAAGCAACAAAATTGGGGAGAGTAATTCCGATCGGTTTCCGGTTATGGAAAAGCATGCTGCAGACCGTGTTCTCCTTAATAAGGCTTCTGGCTTCTCCCATCTGTTCGAGGGTAAGAAATTCCTGTTCAAAGTTGGACGTATTCATGAAACAATACCGTTCACCGTCAAAATAGAGATACTCCATTTGCGCTTCTTCGAGATTGGCCTCGCCGAACTTATCGCCGGATCTAAAGGTCCGATCGAACTGTGTGCCGGTAATCATGTTCTTAAGCCGACACTTGTAAAGGGCCTGTCCTTTTCCAGGTTTGACAAAATCAAACTGGACGACCACATACGGGTCACCGTCAATCTCCAGCTTTATTCCTTTTTTTAAATCGCCGCTTTCAATCATATTCAAGAGACTCCTTCAATTGCATTTTGCATCCATTACCTTAAACGCTTCCTTCGACTCAAGCGATTTCTTATTTCTTTCGTTATATTCGCTTCACCCCTCCAAACTTCGCTGATCAATGTTTTAATTTTATTGAAATCCTTTTGAAATCGGATGGGGCGTCCATCGGCCCCCTGCACGTTGGTCCCTGTACAACTTGTCCACACCGGCAGGTCTGACGCGGATGACCGCATCAAAGGCGTTTTCAGGGGTAATCCCGCCGGCAAGGATCACCGGAATCGAGCAGGATCGGACAAGCGATGCGGCCATGCTCCAGTCACATGTCTGGCCGGTAATGCCGATGAATCCGTTTACCGGTTGGCTTAAAACACGGGTATCGGTTAAGAAATAATCGCTCATCGGCTCAAATTGTCTGGCCAACTCCAGGAAATTTAAAACTGCAGGCTCTCCTTTTTTCGGCAGCGGGATTGAGCGCATGATTCCAAGTTCGGGAAATTTCGATTTCAATTCTCCCTGGGAAAAAATAAAACCCCGGACGGCGTCCTGATCCGAATCATGAACATCTTCGCAAAAATGGATGATATCGGGCTGATAATAATCTGCCGCGCGGCATACGGCATCCAGGTCGCTGAAAAGAGGAATAAGTGTGGATCTGCCCCCTTTTTCCTGAACCCTCCTGACGGTTTCCTTTATAGCCGGATCCTTCCAGTCTTTCCGGGAAAGGATGACGCTTCCGACATGATCCACACCCATATCGACTAAGAGTTCCGCATCATGGGGATTCTGAATCTCATAAATTTGGATGATCATCGCTTACTGCATTATCTCCTTGTTGACCCGTCCCCAGCGGGATAGATGATAAGCTGGCGAAGATTTGTCCAACTCCTGCGGAGGCGGGTTGAGAGTCAAAGCCGGCTAAAAACATCAGAATCGGGTTGACATTTGCCGCCGTCTCTAACATAGTTAATCCGTTTTCTCAAACTGTAAAATGCCCTCAGCCCAAAGAGAGCGGCCGTTATGATTCTTGTTATCGATTTTGGTGCCCAATACAATCAGTTGATTGCCAGGCGGGTTCGGGAACTCCACGTGTTTTGCCGGATCGAACCTCCTTCAATACCTGTTGAAACCATCCGCCGGATGGATCCGAAGGGGATCATCCTTTCAGGAGGGCCATCCAGCATCTATGAAAAAGGAAGCCCCAGAGTTGATCGCACCGTCTTCGATCTCGGGATTCCGATCCTTGGTATTTGCTACGGAATGCAATTTATGGTGGATGCGTTCGGCGGGAGTGTCGATAGAGCCGGGAAACGGGAATACGGTTTCGCCGCTTTGAAGATTCTGAAACATGATGGTTTATTTAAGGGGCTTGAGCAGGAAACCCGATCCTGGATGAGCCACGGGGATTCCGTATCAACCCTTCCTCCGGGATTCCGGTTGACCGGTTCTACGGATAACACGGCAATCGCGGCAATGGACGACTCGAAACGAAAACTGTACGGCCTTCAATTCCATCCTGAGGTTCATCATACCACCGCCGGAAGCAAGATGCTTCGCAATTTCCTTTTCGATATCTGCGGATGCCGGCCGTCATGGACCATGGCCTCCTTTGCCAAAGATACGATTCACCGCATCCGGGAAACGGTGGGGGATAAGAAAGCCATTCTGGGCCTAAGCGGCGGGGTGGATTCTTCGGTGACCGCCGTACTGGTTCACAAGGCGATAGGGCCGAACCTGACCTGCATCTTTGTCGATAACGGCCTTTTAAGAAAAGACGAAGCCAAAAAATTAAGAACGGTTTTCAAGGAACACCTCAATATCAACGTCCGGTTTGTCAACGCAGGAAGCCGGTTCCTCAAGGCCCTGTCCGATATCACGGATCCGGAGAAAAAACGGAAAATCATCGGACGCGTTTTCATAGAGGTTTTTGAATTCGAGGCCGGAAGGATCAAAGGCGCGGAATTTCTAGCCCAGGGAACCCTCTATCCGGATGTGATCGAATCCATATCCGCTTTCGGAGGACCAACGGCGGTCATCAAATCCCATCACAACGTCGGCGGGCTTCCCAAAAAGATGAAACTGAAACTGATCGAGCCTCTCAGATATCTTTTTAAAGACGAAGTCCGGATACTGGGGAAAAAATTGGGACTTCCCGACGACATGGTCCGGCGGCACCCCTTTCCAGGCCCTGGACTCGCCATACGCATCATCGGGACCATAACGCCCAGACGGCTTTCCGTCCTGCGGGAAGTGGATGATATTCTGATCGATGAGATCAAAAAGAACGGCTATTATAAGAAGCTGTGGCAGTCCTTTGCCGTCCTTCTGCCCATCAAGAGCGTCGGCATCATGGGAGACCATCGGACCTATGAAAATATCGCCGCCATCCGCGCCGTCACCAGCAAAGACGCCATGACGGCGGATTGGGCCAGGCTTCCCTACCGCCTCATGGGAATCATTTCAACCCGGATTATCAATGAAGTCAGAGGCGTCAACCGGGTGGTTTACGACATCAGCTCCAAGCCACCCAGCACTATCGAATGGGAATAATCGCTATGGATGAAAAAGAACACTCGCGTTTTCGGATTTGTATCGAAGAGGAGGACCGGCCAGAAACCGGATCTTTGGACAAGGTCTTAGAAAAGAAGATTAAAAAAGCCAGATCTCCTGTTCCTTATGTGGCCATCGCTCTGTTTTGCATATTGGGAGGTCTAATCGGATTCGGTTATTTCGATTTGAAAAAACGGTTTGACCGGATGAACACTACCGGCGCCGTGGAGTTTGACTCCCTTTCAAAAAAGCTTGAGCAAACACTTATTTCCCATTCGGAAAATAAACAAGCCATCAGGGGGACCCTTTCTGAAAAATTTACTTCAATCGGAAAAAAGATCAACGATCTCAGAGAAACCCTTCAGGTGGTTGAAAAAAAGATGAGTGCCCTTGAAACCGCAAAACCGGATAAAAAAGAAATAGAGGGCGAATTCGCGAAAATGAATCAGGCCGTCTCCTTGGTTCAGAAAGAACTGGCTACCGCGACGAGAGAAATTTCAGCCAATATCAAAAAATCGGATCTTGAGCTTGCCAAAATGGCCGGAAACATCGGAAAAATGAATAATGGAATGGGTCAGATTCATAGCAGTCTGGATAACCTCTCTTCTCAAAAGGTGGATAAACGGATACTCGATATTCAATTCAACGGCGAATTGAGATCGTACCGTCTTGCTCTGAAAGAGGCGATCACAAAGATGGATGCCAAAATCCAGGCTGTTGAAAACAAACTCGAATCCCTTGAAAAGGGAGTGGGCCATACGGGTCAAAAACCGTCGGTCCGGCAGGCTGGCCTCCCCGACACATCTCCTGCAAAACCCGGTAAAATTGTGGAACAGGACATCAAAGACTAATCGATCGGTCCTTTCGAAGCAGTTTTTCGATCCGGATGATATCTTCCGGCTGATCCACTTCCGGTGAATCATGAGGAGTGACGACCACGCGGATCCGGTGACCATGTTCCAGGGCCCGAAGCTGCTCCAGCTTTTCGATCCGTTCCAAATCTCCTTCAGGCAAATTTCTGAAGATATCTAAAAACCGCCGGGTATAAGCATAGATCCCGAGGTGCTTATACGTGGTGAAGAGGGCCCCGGGGTCTCTCCCGCAGGGGATCGGCGAGCGCGAAAAATAAAGTGCATATCCGTCCCGGTCAAAAACGACCTTGACGTCTTTCGGATTGGCGATCTCATTTGGTTCAACGATAGCAAGGGCCAGGGTGGACATGACCACTTCCGGATCCGTAAAAAGCGGGTCGCTCGCCTCTTCCAGGCAGCCGGGATGGATCATGGGCTGGTCGCCCTGAACGTTGATAACGATATCCTCGGGCCCGAGGGAGAGAGTGGCCGCCGCCTCTGCAGCACGGTCCGTTCCCGAGCGATTTTCGGGCGAAGTCATCACCGCTTTCCCTCCAAACCGCAAAACCGCATCGGCAATCCGCCTATCATCGGTGGCGACAAGCACATCCGACAGGATGTTACACGCCCCCACCCGCTCGCAGACCCATTGAATCATCGGTTTACCCAGGATCATCGCAAGCGGCTTTCCTTCAAATCGCGTGGAGGCGTATCGCGAAGGGATGACGGCAACGACCTTTCTTTCCAGCTTTTTTTTTGATTGACTATTTTCCATAAACGGTCTTTACTTCATTCGTGAGGTATTCGGATTGGAGTCATCTTCGTTAAATCGTCCATAATCCATCCATAGCCCCTTGTAAAGGAGAATTTGTTTTGAATCTCGAGCGGTTGCACACAATCCTCCGATCCGTTGCCAAGGGAGAAACATCCGTTGAATCGGCGGCTGGGACACTTTCAAACCTCTCCTTTGAGGATATCGCATATGCGCATATCGATCATAACCGTTCCCTGAGAAAAGGATTTCCGGAAGTGATATTCGGCCAGGGGAAGACGGCGGATCAGATCATCGGCATTATGAAACGGATGAAATCCCAGGAAAACATCGTTATCGTAACCCGCATAGACGAAGCAAAGGCCCACCGAATCGTCGATCAGTTCAAGGATGTGGAATACCACGCCGATGCCGGAATGATCATCTGGAAAATAACCGATCTTCCCCTCCTTGGGAAAGGCGTCATCTGGGTCATTTCGGCAGGGACGTCGGATATACCGGTTGCCAGAGAGGCGTTTCTCACGGCCCAGGCCATGGGAAACCGTGTGGAATCGATTTTCGACGTGGGAGTGGCCGGGATTCATCGGCTGATGGATCATCGAGCCGAATTCGACAAGGCGGCCGTTCTTATCGTCGTCGCCGGAATGGAGGGGGCACTTCCTTCGGTGGTTGCCGGAATGGTGGGACGGCCGGTCATCGCGGTTCCCACCAGTATCGGATATGGCGTCAGCCTGGGTGGGCTCACACCCCTTTTTGCCATGCTCAACAGTTGCAGCTCGAACATCGCCGTTGTCAATATCGACAACGGTTTCGGCGCCGGGTACATGGCCTCGGTAATCAATCGAATCTGATATGGCGAATCCGTTTATCGTTTTTTCTTTTGACAGACCAATCATTCTTGAGGTATATCGGCCTTAAAATAAATCGACATATACCTCATTTAACCCAACCGGTTCCAATATCATCTCGAATTCCCCATGAAAAACAATATGATTTCAAATACGTCTGTATCAAATCGGGTAGAGGGCCGGATTGTTAAAACGCTTGGCATCTGCCTGGGGGCATCCACCATTTCGGTGGTTTGGCTTGAAGGCGACGGCCAACATCCGAATCATCCCCGGATTGTCGGACATCGGGTTCATTCCCATGAAGGAAATCCGAAGGAAACGCTCTTACGCACCCTGAAAGGGATCGATCTGAACTCCTTCGATCGGATCGCCGTCACCGGCCGGCGGTTTAAGCGATATGTCAATCTCACCTCGATTCCCGAGCCGGAAGCCGTGGAATATGCTTATCGCTTTGTCAAACCTCAGGATGTTTCATGCCCGGCCGTAGTCTCCGCCGGCGGCGAGACGTTCATGGTCTATATCCTAAACAATCGCGGGCAAATATCGAATGTCCTGACCGGGAACAAATGCGCGTCCGGGACTGGGGAATTTTTTCTTCAGCAGCTCCGGCGGATGGACGTTACCCTTGAAGAGGCCGCTCAGTGGGCCGCCTCCCAGGAGCCTCACCATGTATCGGGCCGCTGCAGCGTTTTCTGCAAATCCGACTGCACCCATGCCACGAACAAGGGTGTCCCCCGCTCCAAGGTTACGGCAGGACTTTGCAAAATGATGGCCCACAAGATCCTGGAGCTGCTCAAGCGGGTGGAAAAGAAAAACATCATGATCACCGGTGGAACCGCAAAAAACAAGATGATGATCGAATATCTCAAGCAGGAAATCCCCGGCCTGATCGTCCCCCAGGAAGCCCCTTATTTCGAAGCCCTCGGGGCGGCTCTCTGGGCCCTTGATCACGATACGATTCCGTATCCGGACGCTTCTCTCTTAAAAGAAGAAATCGCCGCCTTTGACACGCTCCCTCCTCTTGTCCATTTCAGGGATCAGGTGGAATTCAAATCCGTGGAAATGGGCCGGGTTCGCGCCGGGGATGCATGCATCCTCGGTCTTGATGTGGGCTCCACCACCACCAAAGCGGTCCTTCTGAGAAAACAGGATGACGCCATCCTGGCCTCCATCTACCTGAGAACCGGGGGCGATCCGGTCGGCGCCTCCCGGAAGTGTTACCGCCATATCCTGGAACAGGTCAAGGAAACCGTCGACCCGTCGGAGATCACTATCGAGGGATTAGGCGTTTGCGGGAGCGGACGCCAGATTGCCGGGCTTCACGCGTTGACGGACGGCGTCATCAATGAAATCATCGCCCATGCGACCGCGGCCGTCTATTTCGATAATGACGTGGATACCATTTTTGAGATCGGCGGACAGGATGCCAAATACACGTATATCACCAACGGTGTTCCTTCGGATTATGCGATGAACGAAGCCTGTTCGGCGGGAACCGGATCCTTTTTAGAGGAATCGGCTCTTGAAACACTTGGCGTTCAAATGACGGAGATCGCCGATATCGCCCTTCTGGGGGAACACCCTCCCAATTTCAATGATCAGTGCGCCGCATTCATTGCTTCAGACATAAAAAATGCGATCCATGAAGGAGTTAAGCACGAAGATATCATCGCCGGACTTGTCTATTCCATCTGCATGAATTACACCAACCGGGTCAAAGGGAACCGTCCGGTGGGGGAAAAGGTTTTCATGCAGGGAGGGGTCTGTTACAACCATGCCGTTCCGCTCGCCATGGCCTCCCTTGTCGGAAAGCCGATAATCGTCCCGCCTGAACCCGGCCTGATGGGTGCGTTCGGCGTTGCTCTCGAAGTCAAGAAACGGATCGATAGGGGTCTTTTGAAAAAGGAACGATTTGATCTCACCACACTCGTGAATCGGGAAGCCCTTTACCGGAAACCCTTCACCTGTAAAGGTGGAAAGGAGAAGTGCGACCGGAAGTGTGAAATCGCCGTGATCGAGCTGGAAGGGAAGAGATATCCCTTCGGCGGAGCCTGCAACCGGTATTACAACCTCAGGCACAACATCCGGTATGATGCGGAGAAACTGGATCTCGTCCGGATCCGTCAGCATCTGGTTTTCGAAACATACGCGCCTGAAGCCAAACGCGGAAAGCCGAGCCCCCGAAGAGGGAGGATCGGCTTCAACCGGAGCTTTCTGGTCAATACCTATTATCCTCTCTATTCCAACTTCTTTACCAGACTCGGATTCGAACCGCTTATCCCCGAGGTTTCTTCGCAGGAAGGGATCGATTTGAGAGAAGCTCCTTTTTGCTACCCCGTGGAGCTGGCCCATGGTTTTTTTTATTCCCTCATCACCATGCAAGATCCACCCGAATACATCTTTCTCCCCCATTTTAAAGCGGTCCCGCTTCTGGACGACAACCTCGCTTCCCAGGTCTGCCCGCTCGTTCAGGGAGAAACCTACTATCTGCGCACCACGTTTAAGACAGGCCTTGATGCGCTAAAGAAAAAGGGGATCCCCCTGTTGACCCCGGTGATCGATCTCACCGGAGGGATCGAAACGGCCCAAGGACCATTGATCCGGACCGCAATCCGGATGGGCGCTAAAAAGGAAGAGGCCAAAGCGGCGTTTGCATTCGCTTTAGCACGACAACGCGATTGTATCAGCGAGATGAAACGGATTGGACGAGAGGCGTTAAAGACCCTGGAATCGGATCCGGAAAAGATCGCCGTGGTCATATTCGCAAGGTCCTACAATGGATTTGTCGAAGAAGCGCATATGGGGATTCCTCACAAAATCGCTTCCAGGGGAGTGATGGTCATCCCCATGGATTTTCTCCCCCATGAAACGGAAACGTCGAAACATCACATGTACTGGGGTATTGGGCAGCTCATCCTGAAAACGGCCCGCTTTGTTCAAAAACACCCGCAGCTCTTCGGAACCTACATCACCAACTTCTCATGCGGCCCGGATTCCTTTGTCATCGGCTATTTCAGGGAGATCATGGGCCGAAAACCATCGCTGACGCTGGAACTTGACAACCATACCGCCGACGCCGGTTTGGAGACCAGGATCGAAGCCTTCCTTGACATCGTATCGGCATACCGCCGGCTGATGAAACAACAGAAACGGCTGCAAACGCCGAAGGCGTTCATTGAATCGCGCGTCATGATCAGCAATGGAATCCCCATGGTGTCAACCTCCGATGGAAAGACGATCCCCATGACGGACCCCAAAGTCTGCATGCTCTTCCCATCCATGGGAAATCTGGCCTCCGAATCGATCACAGCCATTTTCAGAGGAAGCGGATATCATGCGAAGGCTCACCCACCCTCGGATGAGGCCGTGTTGAAGATCGGACGCGCCAACACGTCCTGCAAGGAATGCCTTCCCCTGATCCTGACGACCGGAACGCTCCTGAATTACATCCGCAACGAAAAGAAAGATGACGAAATTCTGGTTTATTTTATGCCGACCGGATCAGGCCCATGCCGGTTCGGTCAATATGCAGTCTTCATGGAGGATTTGATTCGAAGGCTTAAAATCCCGAATGTTGCCGTGATGTCGTTAACCTCCGACAACTCCTACCTGGGCCTTGGGAACGGGTTTCAAAAAAAAGGATGGTGGTCGGTACTGATATCCGACACCATGGAAGATATCCGATCGGTGCTTTTGGCCAATGCCATCCATCCGGATAAAGCCATTCAGATCTTTGGTGAAGAGTGGCAGAATATTCTGACCCAGATGGAAACCGGTGAATACAGCCGGATCAGGGACCAGCTTAAAAAAACAGCCCTGCGATTGAGCCGCATCCCGCTCAAGGAGCCCGTGGATCAAATCCCGACAATAGCCCTGGTGGGTGAGATTTTCGTCCGGAGGGACGATTTATCCCGGCAATTTATCACGGAAACGCTTGCTGAAAAAGGGTTTGCGACCATCTGTTCGCCCATTGCCGAATGGATGCGGTATTCCGATTATACGGTGAAAAAAGGGCTGAGCAACTTCACATTGAATCTGAAGGGAAAAATCGGATTTCTCATCAAAGAGATACATATGGGGCACTATGAGAAAGACATCAAATCGATTCTATCTCAATCCGGTCTCGTTCATGCAGAGCCGTTGAATATTGACGCCATCATCCGAAACGCCGCTCCGTTTATTTCTCCGGATCTGGCCGGTGAAGCCATCCTCACCGTTGGGAGCGCCTTAACGGAAGTCGTCACCCATGCGTGCGGGGTTATCTCCATCGGTCCCTTCGGCTGCATGCCGAACCGCCTTTCCGAAGCCATTCTCTCCCGGGCCATGAATCGGGACGTAAAGCTGGCCACGGATCCGAAAAACCCCTTTCTGAAAGCGGTATTGACGGAAGTGGAAGATCTTCCCTTTTTGGCCATCGAGAGCGACGGATCCCCCTTCCCTCAGCTCATCAACGCCAAACTGGAGACGTTCTGCCTTAGGGCGAAACGGTTGCATGGACGCATGATGGATGTGAAAAAATTGGCTTAAATGGATCGTTCCGGATTCATTTCCGAATCGTATTCCCATTTGCTTGTGATGGTCGGCAATTCCATCGCTTTTTGAAGCAGGGATAAAAATAGGCTCCTGGGAACGTGCCGGGCACCCATCCTTACCAGATGCCGGGTTGTAGTCTGGCAGTCGATCATGATAAACGATTTTGTCATCAGATATTGGGCCAGGCAGACCAGTGCGACTTTTGAAGCGTTTCCGGTGCGTGAAAACATGGATTCGCCGAAGAAACATCCTCCGAGAGAAACCCCGTAGAGCCCCCCGCACAATTCACCGTCCTGCCGGATTTCAACGCTGTGGGCATAACCGCCTTCATGCAAAATGCAGTAGGCCTCGATCATGTTCCCGTCGATCCATGTCCCTTGTCCGTTTTCCAGCCGGATCTGGGCACAGGACGTGATCACCCCCCGGAAGTCCGAATCCATCGTGATGTGAAACATCCGCTTTTTTAGCACCCGGCTCAATTTTTTTGAGATGTGGATTCTGGAAGGAAATAAAACCAGACGGGGGTCCGGAGACCACCATAAAATCGGCTCGTTTTCAGAATACCACGGAAATATCCCCATCCGGTAGGCAAGGAGGAGCCGTTCCATGCTCAAATCCCCGCCGATGGCCAGCAACCCGTTTTCTCCGGCAAAAAAGGGGCTTGGAAAAACGATCTCATCGGAAAGAAGAAAAACAGGCATGGAGGTATCCGAGCGCGATTAGCTCCCGGGTCGGTTATTCGTAGGTAAAGATGAATCGTTCATTCTCAATGCCGACGGTGACCTTCCCCCCTTTTTCAAGTCTGCCGAAAAGAATCTCTTCGGAGATGACGTCCTTGATGTCATTTTGGATGACCCTGGCAAGGGGCCGCGCGCCATAAGTGGGATCATACCCTTTTCTGGCCAGGGAACTTCGTACCTGAGACGAAATGGTGAGGGACACCTTTTTGGAAACAAGCTGAACGTTGAGCTCGTCCACAAACTTGTCCACAATCCGCTCCATGATGTCGAGAGAGAGCGAATTGAAATGAATGATACCATCCAGGCGATTTCTGAACTCCGGGCTGAAAAATCGCTCAACGGCCTGCTTCCCTTTTGATTTGATGTCGCTTTTCGGATCCCCGAACCCAATAGTAAGGGAAGTCATCTCCCTGGCGCCGGCATTGGAAGTCATCACAATGATGACATTTCGAAAATCGGCTTTCTTTCCATTGTTGTCCGTCAGGGTGGCATGGTCCAGAACCTGAAGAAGAATGTTGAAAAGATCCGGGTGCGCCTTTTCGATTTCATCAAAAAGGAGAACGGAATGCGGGTGCTTCCGGATGCCGTCCGTTAAAAGCCCTCCCTGATCGAACCCGATATATCCCGGAGGAGCACCGATCAATCGGGCGACGGCATGTTTTTCCATATATTCGCTCATATCAAAGCGGAGGAACTGAACTCCCAAATTCATGGAAATCTGCCTGGCGACTTCGGTTTTTCCGACGCCGGTAGGCCCGGTAAAGAGAAACGAGCCGATAGGTTTTTCCGGCGTTCTCAATCCTGCCCTGGAGCGCTTGATGGACATTACAATGGAACGGATGGCGCCGTCCTGTCCAAAGACCTTTTCCTTGAGGCGTTCTTCAAGCGTCCCTAGGCGGGCTTTATCGCCGGCGGATACGGAAACGGTCGGGATTTTCGCCATCTTGGCCACAATTTTTTCAATATCGGCAGGATGGATCTTTCTTCGCGACGGCGAGCCGGACAACCGGATAAAGGCTCCGGCCTCATCGATCACATCGATGGCCTTATCCGGCAGATACCGGTCGTTGATGTATTTGGCGCTCAGCTCCACCGCAGCTTTCAGGGCCGCTTCGGTATACACGATTCCATGATGCTTTTCATACGTTGATTTAAGGCCTTTTAAAATTTTAATGGTTTCGGGTACGGGCGGCTCGCTGACCTCAATTTTTTCGAACCGTCGGGACATGGCCCGATCTTTCTCAAAATGATTTTTATATTCTTCATAGGTGGTGGATCCGATGCACCGAAGCTCTCCGCCGGCAAAGACGGGTTTGAGGATATTGGATGCATCCATGGAGCCGCTGCTGGTCGCACCTGCCCCCACGATGGTATGAATTTCATCGATAAACAGGATGGCGTTCTTCTTTTTCTTAAGCTCCGAAATCACCCCTTTAAGGCGCTGCTCAAAGTCTCCCCGAAACTTGGTTCCGGCCAGTAATGCTCCCATATCGAGTGCATAGACGCGAACATCCTTGAGGAGATCCGGAACATCGCCGGAATGGATTTTCCGCACCAGCCCTTCGGCAAGGGCGGTTTTACCGACCCCCGGGTCTCCGACAAAAACCGGATTGTTTTTCCGCCTTCTGCAGAGCACCTGCATGGTGCGTTCCAGTTCCCGCTTCCGTCCGATAAGGGGGTCCAGCTTCCCCTGAGACGCCATTTCAATGAGATCGATGGTGAACATCTCCAGGGGATCCGACTTCTTTTTTTCCTTATCGGTCTTATGGTTCTTAACGAATCCTCCGATCACATCGGCGAAAGGGTCTTTGGATACGCTGTGGGAAACATAGTTGAGAACATCGAGTCTGGATACCCCTTCCTCATTGAGAAAATAGGCGGCATAGGAGTCGGATTCCAGGAAAATGGAAGCCAGCACATCGCTGATTTCGACCTCCTGTTTTTCAGCGGACCGGATATGGTTGACCGCTCTTTGGATCACCCGCTGAAAACCGAGGGTCTGCTGGAGGATGTACTCGTTATCCTCCGCGACCGTTTCCATCTTGTGAGAGAAAAAATCCTCGAGGGTCTTTTTGAGATTCTCCACGTCTCCTCCGCAATTTTCAATGATTTCCTTTCCGAATTCATCGTGAAGGATTGCAAAGAGGATGTGTTCAATGGATACATATTCGTGCCGCCGTTTCTTGGCTTCACTGACCGCAAAACCGAGCGTCGTGCTGAGATCCTTGCTGATCATGGGGTTATTCTCTTTCCAACGTACATTTCAGCGGAAACCCGTGCTCCTTGGCCAGGGATTGTACGGTTTTCACCTTGGTTTCAGCCACTTCATACGGGTAGATGCCGCAGACTCCGATACCGGTATTGTGGACATTAAGCATGATCCGTGTTGATTCTTCAACCGATTTTTTAAAGACGTGCATCAGAACCGCCACAACGAATTCCATGGTCGTGTAATCGTCGTTGTGGAGGAGCACCCGATACATGGAGGGCTCCTCCACTTCAATATCGGTTTCAGAAGCCAGCCCTTCTTCCATTTCCGGATCGTAGATGCCCATGTCCAGGCCTATCCCTATAAAATAAGTCCTAAACAGCCGTTGGTCACTGCCCGCAACATTTTTTATATTTTTTTCCGCTTCCGCACGGGCAGGGAGCGTTTCTTCCGATCTTTTTTTGTTCCTTTTTTACCGGCTCTCTTTTTTGCAACGCATCACCCGAACCTGAAAAAAACAATTCCTGTTCTTTCGGCTGCCTTAGGTCGTCGATCCGCTCCGGCTGCGCGATCTGGATGCGATAGAGGATCCCCAGGGTTTCTTCCTTGACTCTGGCAATCATATCGGAAAACATTTGAAACCCTTCTTTTTTATAAACGATCAGGGGATCCTGCTGGGCATACCCTCTAAGGCCGATCCCCTCTTTCAGATGATCCATGCTCAGAAGATGGTCCTTCCACAGGTTGTCCACGGTTTGGAGCATCACGATACGCTCCAGTTCACGGCATTGCATTTCTCCGATTACCTTTTCCCGCTCGTCAAACACCTCCAACGCTTTTTTTCGGATAAACTCCGCCAGGTCGGATTTTTCCCATCCGTCTGATATTTCACCGTTCAGGTTCAGATAAAAGTTGAACTGCTTGAAGACCGCCTCTTTCAACCCTTTCAGATCCCATTCCTCGGGCACCGATTTTCCATCGGCAATCGCTTGTGCCATTTCGTCGGATTTTTCTCCGATCATCGCTTCGATGGACCCCTTCAGGCTCTTTCCGCTCAACGCCTCCCGGCGCTGCCGGTAGATGACCTCCCGCTGCTGGTTCATCACATCGTCATACTCCAGAAGCTGTTTCCGGATTTCAAAGTTATGGCCTTCCACCTTTCGTTGGGCATTCTCGATCGCTTTGGAGATGAGATTGTGTTCGATCGGTTCCCCTTCCTGCATTCCCAGTCTTTCCATGAAGTTACCCATCCGTTCGCCGCCGAAAATCCTTAAAAGATCATCTTCAAGGGCCAGATAGAATCGTGAAGAGCCGGGATCCCCCTGCCTTCCCGAGCGGCCCCTCAATTGATTATCGATTCGCCGACTTTCGTGTCGCTCCGTGCCGAGGATATGAAGGCCCCCGACATCCGTAACCCCTTCCCCGAGAACGATATCGGTTCCGCGGCCGGCCATATTGGTGGAGATGGTCACCGCCCCCCGCTGCCCGGCCATGGCGACGATTTCCGCTTCCTTTTTGTGGTTCTTGGCGTTAAGGACGGAATGCTTGACCCCACGCTTGGCCAGCTTTTCGCTCAAACTCTCGGAAACATCGATGGAGATGGTCCCCACGAGAACCGGCTGCCCTTTCCGGTGAAGCTCAACGATCTCATCCAAAGCCGCCTCGTACTTCTCTTTTTTGGTTTTGTAAATGACGTCCGGATGATCGGTTCGGATCATCGGCATATGGGTCGGGATGACCATGACATCGAGGTTATAAATTTTCTTGAATTCAGGAGCCTCGGTGTCTGCGGTTCCGGTCATGCCGGCAAGCTTGTCGTACATTCTAAAATAATTTTGAAAGGTAATGGTGGCCAGCGTCTGGTTTTCATTTTCGATTTTGACGTTTTCTTTGGCCTCCAGGGCCTGGTGCAACCCTTCACTATAGCGTCGTCCGGGCATCAGCCGCCCGGTGAATTCATCAACAATAACGACTTCTCCGTCTTTGACGATATAGTCCACGTCGAGTTTAAAAAGGGTATGGGCTTTAAGGGCCTGTTGGATATGGTGCAACAGTTCAATGTATTTTGGGTCATACAGGTTGTCCACCTTCAGGATCTGCTCGGCATTGGCAACCCCTTCTTCGGTCAGGGTCACCGAGCGGGCTTTTTCGTCTATGGAAAAATCGCGATCCTTCTTCAGTCTGGGAATAACGCCGTTCACCTGGTAATAGAGATGAGTCGACTTTTCAGCCGGGCCTGAGATGATGAGCGGTGTCCTGGCCTCATCGACCAGGATGCTGTCCACCTCGTCCACGATGGCATAATGCAGGTCCCGTTGCACCAGGGTGGCCAGGTCGAATTTCATATTGTCTCTCAAATAGTCAAAACCGAATTCGTTGTTGGTTCCATAGGTGATGTCGTATCGATAGGCGGCCTTCCGTTCCGTATCGTTTAGGCCGTGAATGATGGTCCCCACCGGCACGCCGAGAAAATGATAGATATTCCCCATCCACTCGGTATCCCGTTTTGCCAGGTAATCGTTTACAGTGACGATATGAACCCCTTTCCCGGTTAACGCATTGAGATAGGCGGGGAGCGTCGCCGCAAGGGTCTTTCCTTCACCGGTTTTCATTTCGGCTATTTTTCCATGATGCAATACCATTCCGCCGACCAGTTGAACATCAAAATGCCTCATCTTCAATGTTCGAACCGATGCTTCTCTCACCACGGCAAAGGCTTCGGGGAGGAGGTCGTCGAGCGGCTCTCCCTTTGCGAGCCGCTCCTTAAATCCGGAGGTTTGCGACCTGAGTTCATCATCGGTCATCTGCCTGATTCCGGGTTCCAGAGTGTTTATCCGATCCACCAGCGGGTTCAGTTTGTTCAACTCACGCTCGTTTTTACTTCCAAACACTTTTGTTAAAAAACCGAAAGCCATAGTACTATCCGACCTCGTCGTATTAATGTTGATAAATCCGTAAAAAGTCGAAATTGGGATGGCAAAGTAAAAAGCTTCAGATGCAAGGCACGCAAATCCTGAGGAATGAGGCGTACTTACAAGGTACGCCGCAATGACGAAGGATGCAGCGCAACGCAGCAGGTGGACTTTTTACGAAGCCATCAATGTTATGATGCAGATATTTCTGTTACCCATCATGCCATACACGATCCTCTTCCTACGCCTTGGAAAAACCTCTGCACGAAAGGATCTGGAGCGGTTTCGCTTCAGTCTGTCTAGGATTGGCTGGGCAAGTATTTATCGGGATTGACCGGAACGCCGTTGATCCGAATTTCGTAGTGGAGATGCGGGCCTGTGCTCCTTCCTGAATTTCCCACAAGGGCGATCTTTTCCCCGGCTTTAACCCGGTCTCCCGCATGTTTCAGGGCTTTTTCAATATGAGCATACCGGCTGATCATCCCCTGTCCATGATCGATTACAAGGACATTTCCAAGATCTCCTTCCCCTTGTGAAACGGTCACAACTCCATCGATCGCAGCCAGAACAGGCGTCCCTGGCGGTGCCCCGATATCGATCCCTTTATGAAACTCATATTCTCCGGTAAAGGGCGATTTGCGATAACCGAACGGAGAGGTGATTAATCCATCGGCCAATTTGATGCAGGAAGTCCGGAGCGCCGGAAATGTTTCCGATCGTTTATCCGGATGGACGAAATAGGGATTGGGCGCCATCATTTGTTCATGTGCATCGTGAAGAGCGGCTATATTAAAGTCGGAGATCCCGAAGCTCGGATCCACGTCCTCCGGCATGGATCCGCCGATCCCGAATACGTTTTCTTGGGAATACCGATGATCCGCTTTATAATCGATATAAACAAAAAAACCGAAAGCCACGCAAAAACCCACAATCACGGAGATTAAAAATCCCGGTGCGTATTGTAACGGAAATATCCTTCTGATGAGATTCAGGATATGCTCCGGCAAACGAAAATCGATCTTTTTTCCCATGCGCATTCGTTCCTCGGAAGTCTCGGCTATTCGAATTAGGAGATCCCCAGTTTGAATTTAAGGGACTTCAGTGTATTTTTCATCAGCATGGTGATGGTCATGGGTCCTACGCCTCCGGGGACGGGAGTAATCCATCCGGCGATCTCTTTCGCCTTGTCGAAATCCACATCTCCTTTGAGGATCGCCACCTTTTTCCCGGTTTTTTCATTGATTTTTTCCCCAACCCGGTTGACGCCCACGTCGATGACGCATGCACCGGGTTTAATCCACTCGGGTTTCACCAATCCGGGCACTCCGGCGGCCACAATGAGGATATCGGCCCGTTTGCAATGAGCATCCAGGTGCTTTGTTGCGGTATGCACGATGGTTACGGTGGAATTGGCGCCTTTCCCTTTCTGGAGCATCATGTTGGCGATCGGTTTCCCGACAATGTTCGATCTTCCGACCACCACGACTTCGGCACCTGAGGTTTCCACACCTGAACGGACGATCAGTTCCTGTATCCCTGCCGGGGTGCAGGGAGCAAACCTCACTTCGCTTCCCCCGATCATCAATCGTCCGACATTGACCGGATGGAATCCATCCACATCCTTGTCCGGATCGATGGCGGTTAAGATCTTTTTTTCATTGATGTGCTTGGGAAGTGGGAGTTGGACCAGTATGCCGTTAATGGAGTCATCGGCATTATACTTGGCGATAAGGCCTAATAGATCCGCTTCGGAAATAGACACCGGCTGGCTGTCCTGTACCTCTTTAAACCCCACCCGGTGAGCGGTTTGGATCTTTAAAGTGACATAGGAAATGGAGGCCGGATTTTCACCCACCAGTATGGTGACAAGTCCCGGAACGACCCCGTATTTCTTTTTAATCTGAGCTGTTTCCGCGGTAAGTTCCTCAAGAATCTCCTCTCGAATCTCGGTTCCTTTGATCAGCTTTGCTGGCATTCCTGTCCTCCTTTTGACGTATTGATGATACCCCTGATCGGGTTTTATTCCAATGTTGCTGAAAAGAATCTGAACGATGACCGCTCGGCAAAATGTACCGCTTTTGTATTGAAAAATCATCAGGATGTCAAGTCACACTCGATTTCACAAAGCGAACTTTGGGAATTTGAGGATTTAAATCGGATAGGGGACATGCAGAAGACCGGCGGTCTCTTTGAGATCCATCATGATATTCATGTTCTGAACCGCCTGGCCGGCCGCACCCTTAACCAGATTGTCAATCGCCGACAGTAAAATGATCCGATGATTGTGCCGATCCACCTTGAATCCGATATCGCAATAATTCGTTCCCCTGACGTGAAGCGTGTCTGGCGGCTGTCCGTCATCCCGCAGCCGGATAAACGGCTTGTCGCCGTAATAATCGGAAAAACACTTCCGGACCAACTCCGGCAAGACATCTTTCCTCAAAGTCGCATAGCTGGTCGTCAACATCCCCCTGGACATGGGAACCAGGTGGGGGACAAATGTGATGTGAACCGGGGTTCCAAACTCGAAACCCAATATCTCCTCCATTTCCGGTGCGTGTCGGTGACGCCCGATATTGTACGCCTTAAACGATTCGGCGACTTCACAGATATGGGATTTCACCGATGGAGAACGTCCGGCACCACTGACTCCGGACTTGGAATCGATCACGATTGTTTCGGGATCGATAAACCCTTCTTTAATCAATGGAATCAGAGGAAGAAGGGCGCTTGTCGGATAGCACCCCGGATTTCCAATCAGGTGCGCGGACCTGATCCGGTCGGCATAAATTTCGCAAAGGCCGTATACCGATTCCTTAAGCAATTCCCTGGCCGAATGCTCCTGGTAGGCCGATTCATAGGCTTCCGGATTTTTAAACCGGAAATCGGCGGATAGGTCGATCACTCTTTTCCCTTTTTTCAGGATATCCGGCACGATTTTCATTGGAAGTTTGTGTGGGAGCGACACAAAAATCACGTCGGTCTTGTTGCAGACCTCTTCCAATACAAATTCAGTGCACACGATATCCACAGATCCGGTCATCGACGGATAGACCTTGTCGAAAGGGATCCCCACATACTGGCTGGATGTCAGTACCTCCAATGTCACATCCGGATGTCCGGCAAGAATCCGGACCAGCTCGGCACCGGCATAACCGGTAGCCCCTACGATTCCCGCTCGAATCATATCTCCTCCAAAAAGAGTATCCCTCTTAAGACGAAACGTTTTGATGAGGTGCGCTGATGTTTCGCGCATTAAAGTCTTGATATCAGAGTTTGTGAAAAATTCAAGACAAACCTGATGATGGCACAAACCTGAATTTGACTTTTTCTTCCACTTTTTTTAAGTAGTCGATAACCAAGGAGTTTGAGGGATAATGCATGGATCCGGGCGATGAGATAGTCATGATTGTGGATGAGCGCAACCTTCCCATCGGCGCTGAAAAGCGCTCGAACATGCGGTTGATGAAGCGTTTTCATCGTGCGGTCTATATTCTGGTATTCAATTCCAGGGGAGAATTGTTTCGCCATAAGCGGACGGCCACCAAGGATATTTATCCGGGGTATTACGATGTTGCCGCCGGCGGGGTCGTCCTGGCTCATGAATCTGTTGAAGCGGCAGCAGCGCGGGAGCTCGAAGAGGAACTCGGGATAAAGGACGTCGTATTGAGCTCTTTATTCGACTTTTATTATGAAGATGCCGGGAACCGCGTTTTCGGAAAGGCTTATGCTTGCATGTTCGACGGTGCCCTCCGGCTTCAAAAAGAGGAGATCGAATCCGGTGGTTTTTCCTCTATCGGGGAGATTTTCTCCTCGATGGACAATGAGCCGTACACGCCCGACGGCATTTATGTGTTAAAACGCTATCTGGAAGAAAAAACAGCACGACCGGTCAGCCGCCCAGATACGCTTTCTTCACCTCCGGATTATTGAGCAGATCCGCCGATCGCCCCTCTAAAACAAGGGAGCCGTTTTCGAGAACATAACCTCGGCTTGCAAACTGAAGAGCCATCCTCGCATTCTGTTCGACCAGAAGAATGGTCGTCCCTTCCTGATTGATCTCTTTTAGGGCATTGAACACGCTCATCATGAGAAGAGGTGCAAGCCCCATCGACGGTTCATCCAGCAGCATCAGCCGGCGTCCGCTCATAAACGCCCTCCCGATGGCAAGCATCTGCTGCTCGCCGCCGGAAAGAGTTCCGGATTTTTGATCCGCCCGTTCCTCGAGGCGCGGGAAAATGGAAAATACACGGCGGAGGTCTTTCTGAACCTGCTGATGATCTTTTCTCATAAACGCGGCCAGCTTGAGATTTTCCATTACCGTGAGGTTTCCAAAAAGACGGCGTCCTTCGGGGACATGGGAGATGCCCAGTTTACTCACCACTTTGTCAAATGGGTGCTTTCCAACCCAGTTCATGCGCCTGTTGAACGATAAGTGCGACCTCGTTGTAATATTGAGGGGTGAAGATGAATTCAGCGCCGGACTTCTTGATTTTGGTCAACTGGGAGCTGAAGTCTGTATCTTTGGTAGTAAAGCTTTCGTAGGCGACAACGGATCCCGGTCCCTGTAACTGTTCCCATGCCTTTTTAAAATATTCGGCCAGCCCCTTGGGGTAGTCGCTCGCCACGTCGTACAGAATAGCAGCCTTTTTAAACTTGTATTCCTGTTTAACGAAATTGGCCATAACCGGCCCCTGGAACGGGTCAAGAAAGCACGACCTGAACACAAAGGGGCGGTCCTTGGTGGTAGCAGGGTTTGTCGACCAAGGGCTGATCATCGGTGTCTTGTAATTATTTGCCACTTCACCCGCCGGAATCGCCTGCTTGGAAGCCTGAGGCCCGACCATGACAAGAATCTCGTCTTCGGTGATCATTTTCGTGGCGACCTTTACCGCCGATTCAGCCTTTGTAATAAGGCTTTATGGTTTTATTCCTTGAGATCGCCGATCATCTCCTTGAGGATCGCAAGGACGTTTTTTCCCCTCCGCGCTGCAATCTTATGGGCATCATCCACAAACCTGGCGGCAGACTCCTCTATTTGCTTATCATCCGGCATGGCGGTTTTCGCCTTTTGATACCGCCGGATCAATAGCCGTTTGGCCAGTTGCACTTCCTGATGCCTGAAAAACCCCATAAACCCTTATGCCGACGCTGTTTGCTGTTCTTTCGTGCCGCTCAGATTCGTAGGTTCCGCAACATTTGCTCCCGAATCTTGTTCACAATTGCCTGACCTGAAGCATGTTCGTTGTCCCGGCAACCCATAAGGGATGCCCGGCGGTAAAGACCACCCGATCTCCTGTTTTCACATATCCTGACGTCAATGCGATCTTTGCCGCCTTTTCAATCATCTCATCCATATCCTCTCCCCGATCAACGGTCAACGGAATGCATCCCCAGCAAAGGGCCAGCCGCCGATACACATTCGGATCGGGCGTGACCGCGATAATCTTCGTTTTGGGCCGGAAACGGGATATCTGTCCTGCCGTCGAACCCGAGTGGGTGGAAGCGATGATTGCGGCGGCATCGAGATCTCCCGCCAGCACGCATGCCGCATGAGCGACCGATTGGGAGATCCCCTGCTTGGGTAAAACCTCCAGGTGCCGTTCATGAGGGAATCCGGCTTCGGCGCTTTGGGCGATCCGCGCCATATACCGGAGGGCTTCTAACGGGTATTTTCCCACCGCCGTTTCCTCCGAGAGCATGACAGCATCTGCTCCGTCAAGGACTCCGTTGGCCACATCCGCGGCTTCGGCACGCGTCGGCCTCGGAGAATCCACCATGGATCGGAGCATCTGGGTGGCAATGATCACCGGTTTTCCCAAGCGGTTGGACTGATGGATGAGCCGCTTCTGCAGAATCGGAACCTGTTCGAGGGGAAGCTCCACCCCCAGATCTCCCCGTGCCACCATGATGCCGTCAGCCGCACCGAAAATCTCATCAATGTGGTCGATCGCTTCATGTTTTTCAATCTTTGCGATGACGGGGGTGGTTTTGCTGTTTTCGGCAATGATCTGTTTCACCTTGAGGATATCTTGCGCTTCCCTGACAAACGACAATGCGATGAAATCCACGTCATGACGAAGCCCGAAAAGCAGGTCATTATGATCCTTTTCGGTCAAGGAAGGAAGGGAGATTCTCCCCGTCGGCACATTAACCCCTTTATTGGAAGTGAGAAGTCCTCCGCTTAAAACCATGCAATGGATTTCATCGGGTGTGGTATGAATGACCTGGAGTTCCATCATGCCGTCCGCTAAAAGGATCCGGTCATTTTTTTTAACATCTCCCGGAAGATCGGCATACGAGACCGAAACACGGTTTTTGTTTCCGATCACCGGCTCAGAGGTCAGAATGAAGGATTGGCCCGCTTCCAGGCGGATTCCTTCCTCCGGCACCCTCCCTACCCGGATTTTCGGGCCGCACAGGTCCTGAAGGATCGCCACCGGTTTCCCGGCCTCTTCGGAAATCGTACGGATCGAGTCGATGATCGCTTTGTGCCCGCCGTGGGTTCCGTGGGAAAAATTCAACCGGGCGACGTTCATCCCGTTTAAAATCAGATCCCTGATCATCTCCGGACGGTCACTCGAGGGTCCGATAGTGCAAACGATTTTGATTTTTAGATTCATCGGATTTCTTTCCGGCAAATCCCCAAGATCACCCTTTCAAGGACGAATCTCGGGTTTCGGCTCGTGGTTTTCAGTTGCCGGTCAGCCTCCCTTAGACTTTCGAGCGCTTCGAAAAGCATCTCTCTTGTGAACTTATCCGCGGCCTTAAACAGCATATATACCGGATAGGGGTTTTGGGGATTCCGGATGATTCCCAAATCCGAAACCGGATTTTTTCCGGATTTGCCTTTTTTCCCGAAGCCGGAACCTGCCGGCAATGTCGTTATACCCCATTCCATAACGGATTCGGCAATTTTTTTATCGTAATTCAGGATATCGGGAATGACGCGCTCTTGAAAATAGGCAAAGTCGCAGCCGGAGCGCCAGGTTTTCCCTTCGCTGCCGGAGGTAAAATCGTTGACGACAATAAGCTTCCGGATTTGATTGACGATGGCGGAAAGGATCTGCATGGGATGAAAGTCGATTTTCAGGAGAGCATCCAGAAAAAAGAGGGCATTAAAGCTGTTTTTCTCCAGAATGGAATTTGTTAGTGAATAAATGGGGTCCTGCCTGGTTCGGGAAAGGACCGCCTCAACATCGGTAACCGTGATTTCAGGCCGGCTCCCCGAATAATAGATCAGCTTTTCGAGGCTTTGTTTTACAGTTTTCAGATCAAATCCGGTCATGTCACACAAGGCGGCAAACGCCTCCTTCCCGATGGTTTTGTTGGCAGGGGTCAACACCGAATTCAACACGTCCTTTAGAACCGCTTCTCGTTGCGTTTTTTCAGCATACCGCTCTCCCAAGGGGATGGTGCAGTCAATAACCGTCCCGTTTTGAAGGATGGTTTTAAAAAGCCCGGTGCGTTTATCCGCCCTTCCGGCGGTGATGATGAGGTGGTTTCCAGGTGGAAACCCGTTTTGGATGGCCCCTTCCAAAACCCTGGCGTCATTTTCGATTTCAGGGATCTTCAGATTGTTTTCCAGGCAGTAATCGATCAATGAATCGATCCAAGCGCCGTTTTCGGATCCTGCCAGATCGATCTTGACGGCTTTCCGGCGGCTCTCATCGCGGATATCTTCAAAAGAAATCCGGCTCACCGACATCCATTCCAGAAAGGATCCGGCTGCTGCTTTCATGTCGTTCGCATCAAAGGCGTCCTTTGCCTTCCGGATCGATGGTTCATCGTCGGTTTTGGAGGAAAAAACATTCGAATCCAGGATGGCGACCACTTTTTCCCTGGAAAAAAGGGAATAGGTGTTTAGCTTGGCGATCGCCTCACGGATATTTCCCGAAGACCCGTCCACAGGTTCATAGGAATAGTTCCGGGAAGCTTCTCCCGTTTCCGCAGCAAGCCGGTTTAAAACAGCATCCAGGGCGGTTTTGCAAAGAAATTCATCCCCGAATATCAGGTAAACCGGCGACAGGTCCGATTCTTTGAGATGTTCGAGATAGGGTTTCAGATCTTTATAACCGATCGAAGCCATTCGTCTATTTGCAATCGGCCCATGGTTCGGGTTGCATCTAAAAATCCGGCATCTTCTTTAGAATCATCTGAAAGACCAAAATCCCGCCGCCGATGGTGACGGCGCTATCGGCGACATTGAAGGCCGGCCAGTGAAGATTTCCAACATAGATATCTAAAAAATCCACCACCCTTCCGAACCGGATCCGATCAATCATGTTCCCGAACGCCCCTCCAAGGATGAGGGAAATCCCGAAGGAAAGAAGACGGTTCCCATCCGGCACCTTCTGATAGAGATAAAGGAGCATGCAAACGGCAATCCCGGCTCCGGCCAAAAAGAAAACCGGCTTTAATCCAAAGTGATGGCCGGCTAGAAAACCAAAGGCCCCTCCGGGATTCTGAATATGAACGATGTTAAAAAAGCCGTCGATCACCGGAATCGAATGGTAAAGGGAAATATGGAACCGGATCAGCGCTTTTGAAACCTGATCCATAATGACGACGGAGCCCGAAACAGCGGCCATAAAAAGCCATCTGGAGTGGATCGCCTTCATCGGATCATCCTGAAACGGAGCTCTTGCCGCTGATTTCTTCCAGGGATTTAAGGCATCGATTGCATATTCCCGGATGATCGGCATGGGAGCCCACCGAGGGATCGTGCACCCAGCACCGGTCGCATTTTTCTCCTTGCGCTTTTTCCACAAGGATAAACAGCCCTTCGGTATCGCCGCTCTGAAATCCCCCCCCTTCCGGCTTCCCGCGCTTCAGGATGGCGTTGGAGGTGATAAGAAGCGACCTTAAATCATCCCTGAAATCGCTTATGAAGTCGTATAATTCGTCGCCGGCAAAAAGGGTGACGGCGGCATCGAGCGGATGCCCGATGAGCTTCTTCCCCCTGGCCTCCTCGAGAGCTTTCATGATCTCTCCCCGGATGTCAACAAGGCGGATCCATTTTTTTGCAAGCTCCGAATCGGTTAATTGTGCCTCGGGTTTCGGCAGCGCCAGAAAATGGATGCTTTCTGCTTTTTCATCATCCTTGGGCATATGCTTCCAGATTTCTTCAGCCGTAAAAGGCAATATGGGGGCCATCAATCTGGACATGGTGTCAAGGATCATGAACATGACGGTCTGGGCGCTCCTTCTGCCTTTGGATTTGGGCGGTAAGGTGTATAGCCGGTCTTTTAAAATATCCAGATACAGGGCGCTTAGATCCAGAGTGCAGTAGTTGTAGAGGGCATGATAAATCAAATGAAATTCATAGGTATTGTAAGCCTGATTGGCCTTTTCGATAAGCTCCTGGAGCCGATGGAGTTCAAACCGGTCGATCCCCGGCATCTCCTTGTATGGGATGCGATCCGTTTTGGGGTCGAAATCGAAGAGGTTTCCCAGCATAAATCGGCTCGTGTTCCGGATCCGGCGGTATGCATCGGTAAGCTGGGTCAGGATGGTTTCCGATATCCGGATATCCTCCCGATAATCGGTCGCACTGACCCAAAGACGGAGGATCTCGGCTCCATAGCGGTCGATGACCTCCCTTGGGGCAACGATGTTTCCAAGCGATTTTGACATTTTCCGACCTTCTGCGTCAACCACGAACCCATGGGTCAGAACAGCCCGGTATGGAGCTTCTCCTCGTGTCCCGACCGACGACAGAAGAGAGCTGTGGAACCATCCGCGATGCTGGTCGCTTCCCTCCAGGTAGAGATCCGCCGGCCACCGGAGATAGGGGCGTTTCTCGAGAACCGCTGCGTGGCTGACACCCGAGTCGAACCAGACATCCAGGATATCGGTCTCCTTTACAAAGGAACTCCCGCCGCATCCTTGGCAACGCGTCCCTTCGGGCAAGAATTCGGATATATCCTTTTCAAACCAGACATCCGCCCCGTGGACTTCAAAAAGATCATAGACGCGTTTCATGATCGTCTCGTCCAAAAGGATCCGGTCACACTCCTTGCAATAAAAAACCGTGATGGGGACCCCCCACGCCCGCTGACGGGATACGCACCAGTCCGGACGGCTTTCGATCATTCCGAAGATCCGCTCCCTCCCCCAGTGAGGAATCCATTCGACCCGGTCGATCGCTTCGAGAGCCTTTTTTCTCAAGCCGGTCTTTTCCATGGAAATAAACCACTGAGGGGTCGCCCGAAAGATCACCGGCTCCTTGCATCGCCAGCAATGGGGGTAGGAGTGGTTTATCTTTTCTTCTTTCAAAAGCGCACCGAGATTCTTGAGTTTTTGATTAATCTCCCGGTTGGCGTCAAATACGAACTGCCCGTTGAAAAAATCCACTTCATTCGTGAACCGGCCGGCGTCGTCTACGGGCGAAAATGGTTCGATCCCATACATCAGCCCCACCTCATAGTCCTCCCTCCCGTGCCCCGGCGCCGTGTGAACGCATCCGGTTCCGGCATCCAGGGTTACGTGTTTCCCCAGGACGATGATGGACGGGCGACCATAGATCGGGTGCCGGCAAGCCTTCCGCTCCAGCTGTTTGGGATCGATCTCGGCGATAATGGAAAAATTCGGATACCCGAATGTTTTCATGCAGGGTTCGGCCAATTCCTCGGCCAGGATAAAGGCCTCCCCCTTCCCTGTATCCGCAGCCACGTATTTGAAATCCGGATGCAACGCGATGGCCAGATTCGCCGGAATGGTCCAGGGGGTGGTTGTCCAGATCACCACGGAAACCGCTTTTCCTGCAAGAGCGGGGGCGGCGTCGCTGATGTCGTCGATCATCGGAAACCTGACATAAATGGAAGGGGATGTTTCATCCTGATACTCGATCTCCGCTTCCGCCAGTGCGGTCTGACAGGTGCAGCACCAGTAGATCGGCTTTTTGCTTCTGAAAAGGCTTCCGTTTGTTGCGAACTTTCCGCATTCCCGTGCGATGGTCGCTTCATACCCATAGCTCATGGTGAGATACGGATCTTTCCAATTCCCCATGACGCCAAGACGTTTAAACTCCTCCCGCTGGATGTTCACGAAACGCTCGGCATAGGCGCGGCAAAGCTTCCGGACCTGAGCCAGGGAGAGCTCTTTCTTTTTCTCCTTTAATTCCTTATCCACGTTATGCTCGATGGGAAGTCCGTGGCAGTCCCAACCCGGGACATAAACAGCATCGAATCCCGACATCTGACGGGAGCGCACGATGATGTCCTTGAGTATCTTGTTCAATGCCGTTCCGATGTGAATGTATCCATTGGCGTACGGCGGCCCGTCATGAAGGATAAAGAGGTCCCTTCCCGCAGATCGTTTACGGATAAGGTCATAGAGGCGCATTTCTTCCCATGCCTTCAGCTGTTCCGGCTCGCGCTTGGAAAGGTTCGCCTTCATGGGGAATGCCGTTTGCGGCAAGTTCAGTGTGGTCTTATAATCCATTCAGGTCCTCCATAATCAATTGGAATCAGTCTTAAAAATGTATTCTTAAGCGTGGATATCTGTCAAGGAAATACGTTCGGCAAAAATCAGAAAAGGGCATGGTCATTCAGAAAAGCATCAGGCCGAAGATGGCTTCAGCTTGAGTGATACCATGCTCCGAAGGGGTCCTCATGAAGGGCCGGCTCAAGACGATAAAACACCGCCACCGACGATCAAGACGTCGCGGGTATTTTATTTCCCCATGATCGGTATGGATAAAATCGCCGGCTTAGCCGGTTGATTGCCTCGTGACAGGGCTTTTGTCAGGTATTTTACTTGATCGTTTTTCTGAAATAGACAACCGGGTCAATCTCTTTGCTGTTGGTTTGGTTTTTCCCTGACCAGATCCAGTTGGCTTTTTCGCCGGTAAACTCCTTAACCCCCTTCCCCCAGGGGAGCTCTCCGTAGATTCCATAACCGGTCGCTTTTGCCCAGGCGGTATCGTTAAACTTCTTTTGATTCCAGTTCGGCAATTCTTTTCCGGTATAGACCTTCCATTCGGTATCTGAAATAAAATTAAAGGCCCCGGAAGCGTTTAACAAAAATCCGGCTTTATAACCCCTGTCTTTGGCAACCACTGCCAGCACATCCCCGCGGGTAATTTTTACCTTTGCAATCCTGGCCTGTGCCCACCCGAAACCATCGAGGATCTGCTTTCCATTCAAATATAATTTGAACTCATCATCCGCCGTGGCCTGAATCGTGGTCATGACATCCTTGGCGTCTGCGTTTCCAATAGTGATTCCTGCAAGAATCACACTCATTATCATCAACCGGATAATAATGCTCATTTCGACCTCCGTTATTTAAGAATTACTGAATTGTTCGACAAAACGGTGCGATCAATATCAAAGCACTCCCGATTTTTCAATATAAAAAAGATTAGGGGACGTTCTTGAAATCTTGACATATTGAAAGAAAAGACGAGTCACGAGTCACGAAGGACGATAAAGACCAGATGGACCAAATAGACCAGATGAACCAGGCAGACCAAAATAATTCACAATTCAAGATGCGACCCCATTAGATGCTTGCGGATCTTCCCCAAAGAAGTTCGCGGAAAATCCGAACAAAACGTCACCCGGCTCGGCCATTTGAATCGCGCCAGGCGTCCGTTGCAAAAGGAGATGATATCCGCTTCCGTGCAATTACTCCCGGGTTTCCGGATCGCAAATGCATGCCCCGTCTCTCCCCATATCTCATGCGGAACGCCGACAACCGCCACATCCTCGATCCCCGGATGCTCACGAAGGACCCATTCCACCTCAGCCGGATAGACGTTCTCCCCTCCGGAGATATACATATCCCTGACCCTGTCCACCAGATAATAATACCCGTCTTCGTCTTTTCGGGCAAGGTCGCCGGTGTGAAGCCATCCATCCTTAATCGTCTCTTCCGTTCTCGCAGGATCCTGCCAGTACTCTTTCATCATAATGGAACCGCGCACCACGATCTCGCCCACCTCCCCGTCTTCCACGAGCCTCCCCTGCCGGTCCACGAGGTTCACCTCGGCATGGAACACAGGCCTTCCCACAGTCCCCGGTTTTCGCAAAGACTCTTCCTCGGAAGCCCACAACAGGATGGATGTTTCGGTCTGGCCCATAATCTGGCGGAGCAGAAACCCGGCTCTCATGCATTTGGCCAGCAGTTCAGGTGTAGTCTTTTCCCCGCCGATGGCACATACTTTTAAGGTCGAAAGGGTCCCCCTTTGATCAGGCGCGACACGCAGAAGGGTCCTGTAAACGGTCGGCACGCCGAGCAGCTTGGTTATTTTGAACCGCCCGATGTCCTGATATGTCTTAATAGGATCAAATTTGGGATGAATAACCATGGTTGCACCCTTATAGATAATGGGTGAGGCCTGGATGAAGAGTCCGCCTGAATGAAATAGCGGCAAAATCACCAGCATAATGTCATCGAAGTGAAGCTTGAAAAAAATATCCGCATTCAGGCAGTTAAAAAAGGTCTTGCGGTGGGAAAGGACCGCCCCCTTGGGCTGACCGGTGGTCCCGGAGGTATACATGATCACATGCGGTTCCTCGGGATCGGCAGGCCCGAGCGACTGGGTCAGAAAAGGCTTTTTCCCTTCAAACACTTGAATTTCGGTCTGATAAGTCATGATTTCAGGAGATATGGCTTCGGATCCGGCGCAGGCCAGAAGCATAGGCGGCCTGCGGGAGTTTAAATGAAGCCCTCCCACCAGGTTTGAGTATCCCTTTCCAAAAATAAAAAGCCTCGGCCTCGAATTTCTGATGATATAATCCAGTTCCGAACCGGCCAGCCGAAAGTTGACGGGCACGAATATAGCTCCCAGGCGCGCACAGGCTATATAGATCTCCATGAACTCAGGGCAGTTTTCCAGCATGACCGCCACCCTGTCTCCTTTTTCGATGCCGATCGACTGAAACCAGCAGGCGGTTCGATCGGCCCGATGATTGAGATCCTCATAAGTGATTTCTCGTCCCTCATAAAGGATCGCGGGTTTTTGAGGATGAAGCTCGCTCCACCTCATGACCCACCAGGCGATGCTCATGGATTTGATCATCTTTCCCCTTCTTTTTTCAAAGCTGTCCGTAGTTGAACGGTCTTTCCCTTATCAATGGTTAGATCCGTATTAAAAACAACGCCGTAATGTTCTTTTGCGGAATTGAGAGTGACCTTTCCGTTTAACACATCCCATCGAACTTGGCCCGGGTCCCGATCCAACGGCGATCCAAAACCGCCGCTTCCTGGAAGGCGGATGCTGAGCACGTCTCCCGAGCGGATCTGATCCACCCCTTTGGATTTGCATTTTCGTTCCTGCAAAGTCCCAGGGTTCAGGATAAGGCTCCCCTTGCTTCCGGGCAGTCCTCCAAAAATCCCCTGAGGCGCGAACTTCTGCCTGTCCGAGTATCGAGCCCATGTCACATCCGCAAGGAAACGGATGTCCCGCCGAAGTGAAAGGCCGCCCCGGAATCTTCCCGCCCCTCCGGAATCGGGGATAAATTCATATCGTTCGATTAAAATGGGATTTTCAATCTCTGCCGCCTCCACCGGCGTATTCATGAACCGCCCAAGATGGAGATCCTGGCCGTCGGGGCCGTCTTTTTTCGGTCTTGCACCGGCGCCGCCGCCTTGAATTTCGATGTAGGTGAATCGCTTTCCAGTGTCGGGGTGAATCCCCGAAAAGCTGTTCGTGCAGGCCTGCCCATGGCTCCCTGAAACCACGCGCCCGGGAACCACACGGCTCATAGCCTTTAGCATGGCTTCCACAACCTTCGTCATAGTCTGGCTTCTTGCAGTGACTCCGGCCGGAGGCATGGGGTTCGTGACCAGACCCGGACGGCTCGTCACTTCAATGGGACGAAAGGAACCTGAATTGACAGCCATGTGAGGATCCACGATACCCACCATGGTATAGAACACTCCTCCCTGAGTGCAGGACCAGGGGGAATTGACGTTTCCTTTGGTCTGAGGGCTGCTCCCTTCGAAATCCACGCTCATCCGGTCCCCATGAATATGGACGTTGACCTGCACCTGAACCGGCTGTTCGACGATCCCGTCATCATCGAGCTGATCAACGCCCGTATACGTGCCGTCCGGAAGGGAAGCGATAAAACGGCGCATCCGGTTCTCGCTGTAATCGAGAAGCATCCGGGTGCATTTCCGAAAAACATCAAGCCCGTATTTTTCCACCAGCGCCCTGACCTTCTTCACACCGACGAAGGTCGTAGCCGCCTGGGCCTTGAAATCCTCCATGGTTTTTTCAGGGATCCGGATGTTGCTCGAAATCATATCGAATATCTGCTGATCTTCCCGCCCTTTCCGATACAGCTTCACAAAAGGGATCCTGAGCCCTTCCTGGTATATCTCCGTAAGCCCTCCGGCAACCCCCCCGGGAACCGCTCCGCCCATATCCAGTTGATGCGCGATATTGGCAACAATAGCGACCCGCTCGTTTTCGATATAAACCGGCGAAAAGAACTGCACATCAAGAAGATGCTGCCCTCCCAGATAGGGATCGTTGCAGATGACCACATCCCCGTCGTTAAGGTGCTCAACACGTTTCAACATATTCGCGGCCGTCGTAGGAAGGCTGAACATCATGAGCGGGCACAGATGCGCCTGGGCAAGAATCCCTCCCTCGGAATCGAGGACCGCACAATTGAGATCCATGATTTCCTTGACGATGGTTGTTCGTCCCATGTGCATGAGGCCGTACCCCATCTCATCCGCTATGGCCTCGAGGCCGTAACGGATCACCTGCATGGTGATGGTATCGCCTCTATCATTCATGTCCGCTCTTTCCTCCCTTCATCAGATCCTTTCTTCAAAAGATCCTCACCCCGCACGTTCTCTTGAGGGATCGGAACAATAATATTTAAATAATCATCGACGGATCCGGCAAATCCGGGCGGAATCAGGGTTGTGCAAATGGGCTCTTCGATCACGCAGGGCCCCTGAATCGTCGATCCGGCCGGGAATGAAGATCGTTCAAAAATCGGAATGGTTTGCCATCCGGCAGACTCGAAACAAACGTCGCGCTCCCCTTTTTTCATTCCCAAACCGGTTGTTTCGATCCGTTCTCCCCGGGGAAGCGAAACCCTCCGATTTGTTCCGGTCAGACGGACCCTCAGGTTGACAAATTCCACGACCTCTTTCGGCTCGGAGTATGAATATACCTGATGGTGAAGCCGGTGGAAACGATCGGAAATTCCATGAATATCCTCCCTGTCCAGCGTTTCAACCGGATCCAGCGGCACATTGAGTTCCCAGGATTGCCCTTCGTAGCGGAGATCTGCCGACCATGACACAATAATCTGTTCCCTGGGTACATGTTCGTTCATCAGCTCCCTTATTCCTTCTGCCTCCATAGCACCGAATGCCGCCCGCAACTCCGCGGGATCGATCAGGAGTTCTTTTTTGGCAAATGTTCTCACATAATCGCGCTGGATACCCGCCACGGCAAGTCCGATAGCGGAAAAATTTCCGCCCATGGCCGGCACAATCACTTTTGCCATGTTCAATTCCATTGCTAGATCCACGGCATGAAGCGCAGCGGCCCCGCCCATGGCGATTAGGGCGAACTCCCTCAAGTCATACCCTTTTTCCACGGAATTCCCGCTGATCCCTTTGGCCATATTGGCATTGACAATGCGGATGATCCCAAGGGCCGCCTCTTCGATGGGCATCTTCATTTTATCCGCCACATTTTTTTTTACGGCTTCACGTGCGAGATCCGGATAAAGCGAAAGCTTTCCTCCGAGGAAATAGCCGGGATTCAGGCGCCCTAACACCAGGTTGGCATCGGATACCGTCGGCAGGGTCCCGCCCCATCCATAACAGGCTGGCCCTGGACTTGACCCTGCACTTTGAGGCCCCACATGGAGAACCCCTCCTTCATCCACCCATGCGATGCTTCCGCCTCCCGCCCCGATCGTCTTCAAATCCACCATGGGCAATTTGATGGGATAATTCGTAATCCCTCCCCACGTGGTGGTTTTGGGCATGTTCTTGTCGATAATGGAAATATCAAAAGTAGTCCCCCCCATATCCGCTCCGACCGCCATCTCATTTTCCGTTAGACGGCTGATCAATGCCGCGGCAATGGCCCCTCCCGCAGGTCCGGAATTGATGAGATGAGCCGCATGTGTTTTGGCAGCCTCAACCGTCATGGTTCCGCCGTTGCTCTGCATGATGTGAAGGGTCACGTCGCCGAACTCTTGTTCCAAAACCTGCTGAAGATTATCCATATAACGTTCAATGACAGGGGACAGATAGCCGTTCATCACGGCGGTGCAGGTCCTTTCATATTCCCGGAATTCCGGGCAGATCTCGGAAGAAAGGGAAACAGGGATCTTCGGGAGCATCTCCCGGCATATCCTTGCAACCTGCTGTTCATGCGCCGGATTGAGAAAGGAAAACAATAAGGTGATGACAATCGCCTCGACTTTTTGTTCTTCAAAGAATCGTATCACCCGCATGGCCGACGATCCATCGAGAGGTATCAGGACATCACCTTTGCTGTTGATCCGTTCGATGACGCCCTTGCGCAAATACTTCGGAACAAGGGGGGGAGGATTATCCGCCCCAAAATCGAATGCCGCTTCTTTCGGCCGTGCCACCCTTCTGATTTCCAGCACATCTTCAAAACCGGCCGTCGTGATCAATCCGACTCTTGCCCCTTTTCCTTCCACGATGGCATTCGTCCCGATAGTCGTTCCGTGAATAATATAATCGATCTCTTTGATGGAAGCCCCGGAAATCGCAAGGATCTCCCGAAGCGCGATGAGAACCCCGCGGGTCAAGTCATCGTGGGTGGTCGGTGTTTTGGTGCAGAAAAAGGCTTCTGTTTTTTCATCCGTTAGCACGGCATCTGTAAATGTGCCGCCAACATCAAGAGCTATCCTCATCGTCTCTCTTTCTCAACCATCTGAACCGAAACAGCGAGCGCATTCCCCGCTGCTTGCAGCGGGGAGCTTCAATATAATAGAAAATAGGAGACATCAAACTGTCCGCCGGCAACCGAAACACGGCAATTGTATACAATATTTGAATCATGTCAAACAGAATTTATAACGCTTTTTTTCAACGCGACCCTGTATTCAACAGAAACGCAATTTAAAATAATATATAATGTTATCATATCGTTACATATAAAATAGGGATCTTGCCAACATAAGCCATTCCGATGACCACCCGATTTCTTTCTTGACATCCCGTTGACTGGTTGTATACAAGACACCAGGTCGGTTTTGTTATGTTGTATATGGGAGTAAATGGGATAAGATAAAGGATTTTTGCATTGTTTTTTTAAGGTAATATGCGGGTTTCGTTAAAAGAAAAAACGATTACAAGGCTTAAAAACGCGATCCTCAAGGGGGAATATCAGCCGGGTGAACGCCTGACGGAAGAAGCCCTGTGCCGGCGCTTCATGGTCAGCCGGACGCCGGTGCGTGAAGCCCTGAATCAGTTGGAAAAAGAGGGATTCGTCCGAATTACCCCCGCTGCCGGAGCCCGTGTGATCGATCTTTCCAGGGATGAGATTTTTCATATCTATGATATCTTGATTATCCTCGAAGGGGCGGCCAGCCGGTTCGCCTCACTGAGAATAAATCCGGATCAGCTCAACAAGCTGGAGGAGTACAATCTCCTTTTTGAAAAAGCCATGGAAGAAAAGAATTCCGAGCTCCTGTTTGACCTGAATACCCGATTCCATTGGCTGATTACCGAAGCCACGGCAAATCCTTATCTCATCGAGATTCGAAACAACTTCCGGAGGCTCGTGGACCGGATCGCGAGAATTTTTCCTTATATTCCCGGTCAGTGCGAAGTGAGTCTGGCCGAGCACAAGAAAATCATCGACGCCTTGAAGGGAAAAAATCCGTCCCTTGCCGAATTTATCATGAGGGAGCATCTTGAGAATGCGAAACGAAATCTTCACAGCCATTTTATGAAAAAGGAGGAATAACATCATGAAAAAGTTGCTCTATTGTACCCTGGTATTGGTCCTCTTAACGGGTTTCCATGGATCGGCTCTCTTTGCCGAAACCGTTGAACTCAAGGCCGTTTCCTTTTTGCCGAAGGACCACCGGCTATGTGCCATGATTCCGAAGTGGATTGACGAGGTCAATACCCAGCTCAAGGATTCGGTGAAAGTCAACTGGGTCGGCGGCCCGGAAGTGATGCCGCCATTTGAGCAACCGGAAGCGGTTAAAAAAGGGATCTTTCAGATCGGTTTCCTCCCTGCCGCCTATTATGCAGGGATGCTTCCGGAAGCGGATGCCATTTCATTGTCCAAGTTCGACTTCAAGAAGGAAAGAGAAAAAGGAGGAGTCTATGATCATTTCATCGAGATGCACAAGAGGATCAACATGATGCTTCTCGGGACCTGGCTCTATGATCCTTTTTATCTTTATGTGAAAAAACCGGTGAAAGGCCTTGCCGACCTTAAAGGGTTGAAGATGAGAACCGCCTCCAAGTATGATAAGATGATGCTCAAGCTGGGGATGGTCCCGGTAACCGTTCAGTTCGGTGAAACCTACACTGCCCTGCAACGAGGAGTGGTGGACGGCTTCGGCTGGCCGACCATCGGGCCCAAAGAATGGGGGTGGCTGGAATATTGCAAGTATGTCATCGATATTCCCTTTTATTCGAGACAGAACACGCTTATGCTGATGAACCTTGACACGTGGAACAAACTGGGCAAGCCGGTTCAGGACAAACTAGTGGAGATCAGCACCAAATTCGAGACCGAAATGAAGGCCTATTTTGAAAAGAGCATTGAAAGTGAAAAAACCGAGATGACAAAAATCGGGGTCCAGCGGATCAAGTTCTCCAACGAAGAAACGAAAAATTATATCGATACGGCCAACAATGCGTTTCTGGAAGACCTGGAAAAGAAGGCCCCGGAACAGACAAAAATATTAAAAACGCTTTTGGGCTACTGAAAACGCAAGGGGATGCTTCGGCATCCCTTTTGTTTTTTCCCGATTTGACATGCCGGATAACATTTTCACGGCTATCGACAGAATTACAGGAACCCTCAACCGGCTCTTCATCGGTATTGCATCTTTCATGATGGCCGGCCTGATGATGATCGTCTGCACGGATTTGGCGCTGCGGTATTTTTTTAACGCCCCCCTTATCTGGGCCACCGAGGTGACGGAGATTCTTTTGCTTTATATTACCTTTCTTGGCGCCGCCCAGGTGTTCAGGGAAGACTCGCACGTGGTGATCGATATTCTCCTGGTCATAAGCAATGTTAGGATACGGCGCATTCTCGGTATCTTGAGCAACACCCTCGTCGGGATCGTTTCCGTTGTTCTCATCTATTACGGCTTTATCGCCACATACGATCATTTTGTGAGGAATATCTTTAACCCCACGATTCTGGAGACCCCCATTGCCCTCATCATTGTCATCATCCCCATCGGGTGTATCCCGGTGCTCCTTGAGGTTCTGCTGAAAAGCAGGACGCCGTCCGCCCGGAAAGGGGGCCCGTAACACCATGGAATGGTGGCTGTCGTTTGTAATCATCCTCGGGATCCTGATCCTCCTCTTTTTTCTGGGGGTCCCGGTGGCGTTTTCCTTTCTCTTTGTAAACATCCTGTTTGCTTATATGCTATGGGGTGGTGGAGACGGCCTGACGCAGTTGGTCCTGAGCATCTCCCGGTCCATTACTTCCTTTTCCCTTCTTCCCATTCCACTTTTCCTGCTCATGGGTGAAGTCATGTTTCTCTTCGGGATCGCCCAGAATATGATGGAGACGCTGGAAAAATGGATGGGAAAGATACCGGGCAGGTTAAGCCTTCTGGCCGTCGTCGGCGGCGTTCTTTTCGCCACCCTGTCCGGATCTTCCATGGCGGGATGCGCCATGCTGGGGCAGACGCTTCTCCCCGAGATGGAAAAGCGAGGGTACAAGTACCCCATTACGATCGGTCCGATCATGGGGTGTGGAACATTGGCGGCAATGATTCCTCCGAGCGCCCTAGGGGTCCTTCTGGCCAGCCTCGCTCAGATCTCCGTCGGCGATTTTCTTCTTTCCATCGTATTCCCCGGAATCCTTATGGCGGCTCTCTTTGCAATCTATATCATCATCCGCTGTCTGTTGAACCCGGATCTCGCACCCGAATATCCCGTGAAACAGATACCGCTTCGCGAAAAGGTTGTTTTAAGCATCCGATATATCATGCCATTAGGACTTGTGATCTTTTCGGTCATCGGTTTCATTATCCTCGGCATCGCCACCCCAACGGAATCCGCCGCGGCCGGAGCTTTCATCTGCTTCATCCTCGCCTTCATTTACAAAGGGATCCGGAAAGATATCGTGATTCAATCCTTTGTGAGAAGCGTGAAAGTGACATCCATGATGTTTATGATCCTCACCGGTGCGACCGCCTTTTCCCAGATCCTTGCGTTCACCGGCGCCACCTCTAATCTCGTCAACCTGGCCACACGGCTTCCCCTTCATCCCATCGCGGTGCTGATCATCATGCAATTCATTCTGGTGCTGCTCGGAACCTTTATGGAGCCCCTCTCGATCCTGATGGTGGCGCTCCCGATTTATATGCCGATCGTTAGAAAACTGGGAATCGATCCGATCCCTTTTTGTGCGGTCATTCTGATTAATATGGAAATGGCGACCATCTCCCCTCCGGACGGTCTTGTCCTTTACACCATGAAGGCCGTTGCCCCGCAATATACAATGGGGCAGATCTACAAGGCCAGCATCCCCTTTGTCATCATCGATATCATTGCCATGGCACTGGTGATGATGTTCCCGCAACTGGCCCTTTACCTGCCGTCGATTACCAAGGGATAGCTTTGTTCGATACCCTAAAGGGATGCCTGAATCCTGTATGGAAATTGACGGGTGATCAATCGGAAGACAATGGAACGGCCGGATGCCGTTCGTCGAGGAAATCCATAACAAGACGGGCAAATTCCTCCGGCATCTGTTCCGCCAGTGGAACCATCCCCCCCCGTATCTCAGCCGTTTTGCAGCCCCGGATACGTCCGGCCAGCTGTTTTAAGTGGGGATAAGCAAACGGATCATCCGTTGCCCCGATTAACAAGGTGGGAGCCTTGATGCGATCGATCTTTTCCTCCATTCGATACATACCCACCGCCCGATGCCCTTCCTCCAGCCGATCCCAAACCTTGAGGGCATCCCGTACAAACCGGGTTAACAGATCCGGGCGGCTTTTCGGATAAAACGGCATCCTTTTTCGCCAAATATCGGTCAGGTGCGATCCGTCTTCCATGATGCGGTCTTCATCGACGGGCGGCCTGTTCTTCCTAAGCTCCCGTTCCGAAGCATCGATAAACGGGGTAGACGAAAGGACGAGTTTATCCACGCGGTGAGGGAAAGACGCCGCCACTTCTAAAGCAATCACCCCGCCGGTGTGGTGTCCCACGATGGATGTCTTCTCGATGCCCAACCGATCCATCAGGCCGATGACCGCTTTGGCATAACGCTCGATGGATCCGGGTTCTTTGGGCTTGAAAGAGTCGCCGAATCCGATGGTATCCATGGCGACGGCCCGATATTTTCGGCCAATGATGGGAAGAACTTCCCTGTATTCATCCCAGCTCCGGGGCGTCTGGTGCAGCAGGATCACCGGTTTCCCCTTCCCTGCCGTGACATAATGGATCTGCCCCAGCTCTGTATCTGCAAAAGCGCGGCGGATTGCAATGTCGCCCATACGAGTCGCCCCTTATTCGTTGTGAAGCAATTTCAGATATAATGGTTCCAAAACCGGGGATCGGATTTTTCCTTCCAATACTCTCCGAACTTTTTATCAAAGAACCCTTCAAGCCTTTCAAACCATCGGCTACGCCCTTTTTCACCCTTTTCCCGGGAGATCAGGACATCCTCGAGAAAGATATCGATATCACTGATCCGTTCCTTCGGGACATATGCATCAGCTCCCAATTTTAAAGACTGAGTCAGATCTTTTGGGCTTAAGGCGTTGGCCGTCAGCATGAGTGCTGGAATCCCTTTCTGAGTGGCGATCTCGAGCAACTCGTAGCCGTTAACCCCCATAATGTCGAGAATGGCAATATCGTATCGGTTTTTTTCAAGGAGTTCATGGGCCGAATCAAAATCAGAAGCTGAATCGATCAGGCAGTCTTCCAGAATATCCTTAAGGCTTTCGATCACATCCGGTTCGTCGTCCACGATGAGAACATGTTTTCCTTTGAGCATCTTTTTCATTTTTGTTTCATCCGGCAGTTGATGGTTACTCAAATTCGAAACATCGGCCACAAAAAGCCGATGTCTGATCTCAAAAGTTAATTCCTATCTGCTTTTTTTAAAGGGGTAAACCCTTGATATTAAGATATCAATATATCAATACCCGTCCCCGAATGCCATGAGGCGATTGTTTCGGGCAGGTTGACGATGCTTGGGATGATGGCATCCGGGGACTCCTGTTTCAAAGCAACGTGGTCGTCAAAACCGGTCAAGACACCCACGGTCCTCATGCCGGCAGCCTTCCCGGCCCGGATATCCGCACCCATATCCCCCACATAAACGCTTCGGTTTGGATGCACACCAAGCCGTTTTGCGCATTCGATTAGCGGGTCGGCGCAAGGTTTTTTATTCTCCACATCATCTCCCGTGATGATGACTTCAAGCAACTGGTCAACATCCGCATTTTTGAGCGGATAGAATTTATGGACCATCCCCTCGGCCGGAGTCGAAGTGACGATGGCAATTTTCAAATTCGATCGGGAAAGGCGATTCAAAACCGATGCGGCTCCCGGGATCAATGTCAGCCCCTTGCAAAACATCTCCGGATAGATTTCATATATGATCTGCCTGGCCCGGCGGATCATCGTCTTTTTGGCTTCTCCGTCGTTTCCGGGCAATATCAGATCCCAGTCAAAATCTCCGTCTTTTGCGGCCTTGATGATCAGGCTTTTTTCGACCGGGGGGAGTTTCAATTTTTCAAAGGTAACATCCAGAATCGTGAAGTAGATGTCGATGGAATCGATGAGTGTGCCGTCCAAATCGAAAATGACGGCATCAAGGACCCGCTCTTTATCATGAGATTTCACATGTACCCCCTTCTTTCCGCCCACCGGCTTCAAAACCGCTCCATCGTTGTAAACCGTCACCTCCTGAATCCCGCAAACGATACCATAATCCCCAAGTGCTGGACAGAAGAATAAAATATATGTTACCCTTCCCGGCATCAGGTCGTTAGGATCGCTATCCCGTTTACCCGATTACATATACGATGAATCCATTTTCATTCTTATTCCCCCAATCCTTTGATTGGATTCAGGTGGAAGTAACTTCGGCGTGCAATGCCGAGTGCGCATATTGCCCGCATACGGCCTACAGGGCTTTCTGGAAAAATCGATATCTTTCACTGGATCGTTTCAGGAAGCTGGAAGACGCTTTTACCCGGACCCGACATGTCCACCTTCAGGGGTGGGGGGAACCGTTTCTTCATCCGAACTTTTTCGACATGGTTGCCATTGCAAAGAGGGCCGGATGCCGGGTCGGAACAACGACAAACGGTATGTGCCTTGATGCCGATCACCTGGTTCGGATCATCGATAGCGGCTTGGACGTGATTGCCTTTTCACTCGCCGGGACGGATGAACGCAACGACATTATCCGGAAAGGAACCCGGTTGGACATGGTTCTGAACGGGATGAGGGGATTGAGTCGGGAAAAGGGAATCAGAAACTCAAAAACCCCAGAGATTCATGTGGCCTACATGCTTTTGAAATCGGAGGTTGCCGGCCTTGAACACCTCCCTGCCCTGCTGTCTGATTCAGGTGCAGATCAGGCGGTCATTTCAACCCTTGATTTTGTCCCTTCCAAAGAACTGCTGAGCCAAACCCTGATACCGAAAACCATGGCCGAATATGAGGAATGGGTTTCTCTCCTGAATGCTATGGCACGGAGGGGCGAGCCGATGGGACTTCACATTCATCACTACCTGCTTCCTCCGGATCAAAAGAAATTGTTCTGCACGGAAAACGTTCAAAAGGCGGTCTGTGTCTCCTCCGACGGCGCCGTCACACCTTGCGTATTCACCAATCTGAATCCATCCGGAATCTCATACGTTTCAAAAACCGGCACCATGCCTTATGAAAGGCTGGTTTTTGGAACGATCGGTGAGGAATCCCTGTTCGAAATCCGGCGAAAGAAATCCTATGCGGCATTTTGCAGATCCTTTCAAAGCAAAACTCTTTTTGCCCAGTGCCGGGGGTGTCTGAAGCTGAAAGGATCTATTTAGTGTCCATCTGCCCGGTTCCGTCCCGGTCCGTATTCAAGACTGTCACGGATGGATTCGGATGCCTCGGCACTCTCCTCTAAATCGGTATAGTAGATAGCGGTCGCCCTGAGATTCCGCTCATCGATCACCTCCCCCATCCGCTTTACTCCGGGGAGAAACCTGACCAGGTTCCCAAAGCCGAAAATAAATATCAGAATCAGGGCGATTCCGGCAATCAGCTTGAGCCATGGGCTGGTTTCTGCCTGCGGGCTTTCACCCCCACAGGCAGGTGTGACAGCAATGTCGTTATTGGCATTCATAACTTGTTTCAAATGCCTGCGGTAATCTCCGGGAACACCAGATAAAACATAATGTAGGCCATCAGCAGCGTCAGGCACAGCTGAAATGTCTGCCCGAAGACGTAAAGGGTGATGGGTTTGCCGCCTTTGAAGTAGGGCTTGAATTCCCGGAAGTTGGTTTCAAGACCGATGGAAGTGAATGCCAGTGCGAAAAACCATTCGCGGGCGATCCGGGTGAAACCCCTCAACACCCCATGGTCGATCATGACCGTGCTCATATCCTTGCCGATCCCCTGATCAATGATGGAAAACACGATGGAGGCGATAATGAAGCCGAGGACGAACTTCGGGAAGCGGTACCAGACCTCCCACCAACTAACGCTCTGACCGGGCGCACATTCCACCCTGGCGCACCAGTAGACGGCAACGCCGAAGGCTGTAAGGCCGATGAGCACGTTCTGGATCATCTTGATGGTGGCCGCGACGTAAAGCGCCTGCTCGCCGTAAAAAGCTCCGGCAGCCGCAACCGCACCCGTTGAATCGATGGTGCTCCCCATCCAGGCGCCGGCAAGAATCTGCGGCATCCCGACCAGCCTGGCAAACGCAGGCTGCGCCACCATGCAAACAGCGGTAAATACCATGGACAATCCGATCGCCAGCGTCAACTCCTCTTTCTTGGCCCGACAGGCGGCAGCCGTGGCAATCGCCGCGGAAACGCCGCAGACCGACATATCTGCCGAAATCGTGATGTTGAGCGTTTTGGAAGGCATTTTAATGATTTTCTGGCCAAACCAGAAGGTTAAAATCAGGGTGATGGGCGTGCAGATCCAGGCGACGAAGATGCCCGGCTTGCCGATGGCCAGGATCTTATTGAACAGGATTTCGGCGCCGAGCAGCACCAGACCGATCTTGATATAGTATTCGGTTGTGGCAGCGTACCTTACCCACTTCGGCGTTCCGATGGTGTTGCTGATGAGCATCCCGAAGATGATGGCCCACAGCGGGAATCCAAACCCCCAGTGGTTCATCAGGGATTGAGTTTCGGCCATGTAGGCAAGCACCGCCAGGAAAAAGACAAAGAAAAAACCCGGGAAAAACCGGCCGAAAGACCCGCCCATAATGGCCTTACCGATGCCGAAAAAGACGGCAAGAATAACGGCAAGCCCGATAAGATACGGGACCCGGTTGAAAGGTTTGTTGGATGCCTTCCCCTTGGCTTTGGATGCTTTTTCTTTTGCCGCCTGCCACTCCTTTATGCTCTTTTCGGCTGCTTCGTTCTGGGCAGTGTCTTTAAACCCTGCACCCGCTGCAATCTCCTGGGCTGCCTTGGCCTTTGCAAGCGCCGCTTCTTCGGCCGCTTTGGCCTTTTCAAAAGGCTCTTTGGCGGGCGCATTCAAAGCATCGGCAGCTTCCTGGCTCCGGTACAACGCATCAAGAGGATTGCCTGCCCAGTGGCTCGGAGCTGCCAGAAAGTTTTGGATCGTCTTGCCGAACTGCTGATCCCGTGCCCGAATCCCTTTTTTGGCCGATGATGCGTTATACCATTCGATTGTCTTAAATGGCGCCTTTGCCGCCTCTTCCTTCATGATGGCGTTATATTTCGGGATTTCAGCGGCTTTTTCCGGAGGACGCGGCAGATAGATCAGAAGCCCTACAATGAGCAATAAAAAGCCCATCCATATGGCCATCCAGTCCTCCTTGGTATATAGATCCTTTAACGTCGTTTTGCCGCTGTCGATGACGACATAATCCGATTCGCTCGTTTTTTTAATGTCATTTCCCATAAACCCTCCTTTCAAATAACGGTTTTTCAGATTAAATGACAACTACCGCAAGCCGTTTATGACCTGCGACTAAAACCGGAAGAATAAGGAACCGAACGAAACCATTCATTGAAAAGCACCTCCATTCAGGAAGCACTCAATTTCGGACATGATTAAACCGGTTTTTGGACCAGCCTATCGAGTTTGATTTTTATAAACTATTTCAGGGCAATAAGCAGAAGAGTATTTTTGGTATTTTTGGCATATCCTGAAAAAGTTGTCAATTCAAAAGCGCAGGTGTTGAGATGCCGGTAAACTAAGAGTGTGTCTGATAGCCAGCGGGTATATCAGGGCTGAAAATTTCAACAACCGGCCATTTTGTTGGTGTTGAAGGAGAGTTTACGTTTTATGTTTTTCAAAAAGGGTTTAAAGGAGAGCTCTCTTTTGGATTGACAAGCACTCGACCATAAAGATCCTGAAATTAAAAAGGCTCAAAGGAACCGTTAAAATCATAACATTAGTCTTAATAGGAAGGTTTAAAGCTAGGAATTCTTGCCAAAACGGCCGAAAATACCCTTTAAGGCGAAAACTGTATCATGAAAACAACATTCTCAACAATGCCTAAAACGGCAATGGTGTCGGTCCATAGCCGTAAGTTGCAGTTTTAATGAAGCCAGATTCAACGGATTTATGAAACGGACCCCGTTTATCCCCAGAATTTCAACTTATGAAAAAAGGCCGAGGTTGAACCGGTGATCTATGTTCAAATCGGCCGAAATTTCAACAAAATGCCCATTAAATTCCGATTGACAGCGCATTCTCATTCCGATAATTAAAACCCGTCGGTCATGAGAATTGCATACCCCCATATCTTGGGTCGCATATGATGCCAATATACAATTCATGTTTTCGCTTAATCCGCTTGGAAAAAAGCGACTTCTTATCATTTCATTAGGAGAAAAATTCGTGAAAACATCCAGAACGCGGGCCATTCTCTTCTGTGTTTCATCTTTTTTTGTCCTGGCTTTGGGGATCCGGACAGCCGCCGGATGGATGGCGGATTTCTACAACGGCATTCCGCTCCAGGCAAAAAAGAACATTTTCTTCGACGAATTCAAAGACAACGCCAATGACTGGAAGTTCCTGACCGAGGGCGCGACCTTGGCCGGCCGGATCGAAAACGGCTGCCTTTACTGGGAGAGCAAAGACAAGTCGGCCTACTTCGCTCAGAGGGAAATTGCCATCGATCAAAACGGAAATTTCGAAATCGAAGCGAAAATCAAATACGTCAAAGGGGGGAACCCGGCCACTGGATTCGGGTTGATTTGGGGTAAGAAGGAAGGCCGTTATTTTATTTTCCAGATCAACGCCAACGGTTCTTATTCCATAGATAAATACGAAGGCGGATGGCAGGCCATCAAGGATTGGACACGTTCCCCCGTCTTCAACACCCATGATTTTAACAAGCTGACCCTGAGGAAGATGGGCGGCGTCTTCACCTTTTTCCTCAATGAGGAACTCGTCTGCCGAACGCCCTTCATCCCATTCTTCGGCCCGCTGACCGGCGTCCTCACACCTTCCTATGCAACCATCCTGGTCGATGAATTCCGCGTCTCCGCAATCGATAAAACATCAGCTCAAGCCGCGCGAGCGCCGGCAGAAGGCGAAGTTTTCGGCGGCTGGGGGGAGGGCGAAGTGGGAGATTGGATCGAGTATGACTATCTTGTCTCGGGATTTGGTGAATACCTGAATTACTCGGCCGTCATGGAAGTCATCGCCGCGAACGACAAGGCTCTGACCATCAAAAAAAGGATCATCGACGACAAATTCAAATCCAAATCAACGGAGAAGACCCAGCCGCGCTTCATTAAAAAAGAAGATTTTGAAAAATCTTTAGCGCAATACGGCCGGAAAGAAAACACGGCCATGGTGGAGGTCTCGGGCAAGAAACTCTTGTGTGATGTCTATAAGAAAACGATTAAAACAGAAGACGGAAGCCAAGTTAGCACCTGGACCCATCTTTGCTGGTATGTCCCCAACTGGCTGGTCCGTATCGTAGTGAACGGGACTGTGGCTTACGATCTCAAATCGTTCAAGAGCAAGCAGCTCAGCAACTAGGAAGAAACGATAAATCGGCCCTAAGACATGCCGTCATGATTCTGTTCAGGTCCTTTTTTTCCAGCTGAAAGGCGACCTGAGCCGGGTTTCGACCCAGCGGCGGTCGATCCTCAAGTGATACTGGCTGTGTTCCATTGAACTTCCGGGATCATGATCGAGCGCCTTCAGATAGCTGGAGAGCGTCTCATCACGCCGGCCCAGGAGATCCAGGAGATGCCCTCTCCAGGTCCAAGCAGCGAAGAGGAAGATCGGGGAGGGATTCCCCGGCGACTGTTTTGTCGAAGGCATAGTTATGTGCTCTTTATGCTTCGCCATTTATGAGCAGACCAAAGAACTGGTTTTTCTCTGGATAATACTTCAGGTTAAAGAAACAAGTTCCTCCATCGAGCACGAAAACTATCTGTTTGTTCAATTTCCACCGTTTGTCATTAATACAGAAAGCATTTACAAAAACGATCTTCTTTCCGTTTTCTTCTTGGCCCTGGTATTGGAAAGTATAGGTTTTCCATTCTCGGAGTCTGCGACCATCGATCTTGACTTGATCTCTCAAAAACGACTCGATCTGTTCTTTGATTCTTGAGATTGTTTCGGTGTTTGGGACCCAACTACCTCCCTCAACCATAACCCAACGATTTTCAAGTTCAGCGTTTGCGCCGAAAACGAAGCTGAGCGCTAATGCAACCAAGAATGTTTGGGTGGCCAGTTTCATGAGAGCACATACCTTAATATATTATAGCGACTCATCTTTTTTGCCAAATCGGCCTATATTATTCTAATCATACCAGAGGAAAAAGATTATGCTACAAAAATTGCAGCTTTTTGTGGTCATTTAAATGATTATATAGAGTCAATAAAACTTGCCAAAACGACCAGAATTTCCCCTTATAATCAAAACTGTATCATAAAAACGACATTCTCAACAATACAGAAAATCCGGAATTATATCGGTCCATAGCCGGAAACTTCAATTTCAGGTAATAGAAACATACATAATGTATTGTTGAATTTTAATGGCTGTCAAATGTTACGTTTAGGATAATGATACTTGAAAACGGATTTCTCAGGGGCGCGCGGTCTTTGCGCGTCCCTTGAAGAAAAATGTTATGCGCTGTCATCATTTCTCAATTCGAAATATTGTTCGTTTACTTCAGTACCCCATTGGATGCCGCTTTGTTGTTTAATGAGCTTAAACCCTACATCTTCGTATAAGTGTCTCGCTGCATTAAGCCCCTCGAAGGTCCAGAGATATATCTTTTTATAGCCTTTGCTTTTGCAAAAATGGATCGCTCTATTTATTAGTTGCCTACCCACTCCTTTTCCTCTCAAAGCATCGGATATAATGAACCATCGTAGATGGGCGCCTTCATTTGCGGCATGAATACCATCTATAATAACCGAACCTTCTGCACGACCATTCAAAGTGGCTATCCAAATTTCATCGCTTTTGTTATCATATCGCCTTAAAAACTCCGAAAGCTCGCTTGCAACTTTTGCCTCAAAATAGAGCCCAAACCTCCAATGTCTGTTGTAGTAAGTACCATGAAGTTCAGAAATTCGACCAATTGAACCGGGGATATATCCTCTTTCTATCTTAATTTCTGGCACAATATCCATCATTAATTAATACCCCGCATAACGCCGGCCGTAACCGGTGCGCGGGCGCTTTTCCCGCGCATCCTTGTCCAGCCCGATGTTAGGCGTCTTATTCATCTCAAGAAATTCGAAATTGAATCATAGGCCGTATCAAAATTGGAGTTAGTTATTTGAATAGGTTCGCCAAACTGCACTGTTATTCTGGAGGATGGTATCGGTCACTTTCGTCGATCCCAATTCTGGATCTCAACGGAAGGTGAGCTTTCGAATCTCATTGGTAAAATCGGAACATTGCTTTGCATTGAAATATGAAGAGCTCCTTTCTTC